>JAIBAH010000109.1 GCA_019695295.1 Bacteroidia bacterium
TTTTTGATATTTATCGTTTTCATGTAGTTTTTTACGTGTTTTTTCCACTAAAAACCGGATTTTTTCTAATCAGACCTGAAGGATAGACTGTTAGTTTTCCTCAATTTCTTTGAAAGCCTCTATCATCTCTGTCAAAGTATCGGCAGTAACCAATTTCATTCTGATGGGTTTAAAATCCGGCAGATTTTTGAAATAATTGGAATAATGCCTTCTCATTTCTTTGATTGCCGGTTTTTCTCCTTTCCACTCTACTTCCATCATGAGATGTCTTTTGCACACATCCAGTCTTTCTCCGAGTGTAGGTGGCGGAAGGTGATTTCCTGTCAGAAAATAGTGTTTTATTTCTCTGAAAATCCAGGGATACCCAATCGAGGCCCTTCCAATCATGATTCCGTCTGCGTTATAGTGAATCCGGTTGAAATGCGCTTTTTCGGGTGTATCCACATCTCCGTTTCCGAAAATCGGAATTTCAATATCCGGATGTTCCTTTACTTTCTGAATCCAGGTCCAGTCGGATTCTCCCTTATACATCTGATAGCGGGTGCGTGCATGAATGGAAAGTGCTTTAATGCCGGCGTCCTGAAGGCGAAGGGCCACCTCAATAATCCGGATGCTGTCATCATCCCACCCGAGGCGGGTTTTTACGGTAACGGGCAAATGAGTGGATTTCACGATTTCCCGGGTCATTTTTTCCATTTTGTCCACATCCTTGAGGATTCCCGCCCCTCCTCCTTTGCATACTACTTTGGAAACCGGGCAACCATAATTGATATCGAGAATATCCGGATTTGCTGTCTCTACAATCCTTGCACACTCCAGCATTGATTCGATTTCACCGCCAAAAATCTGAATCCCAACGGGCCTTTCTTCGGGGTAAATATCCAGTTTCTGCACACTTTTGTCGGCATTACGGATTAATCCTTCTGAACTGATAAACTCCGTAAACACCAAATCAGCCCCCAATTCCCGGCAGATAATCCGGAAAGGCGGATCACTGACATCCTCCATCGGAGCAAGTATCAGTGGAAATTCGGCGATAGAAACATTACCAATTTTAATCATATCAGAAAACAATCCGAAATAAAAACTACTATCTTTTTTATTGTATAAAAGCTATCATGATATTAGATTCTGACAACTTTCATTTTCCATAAAAATTTATCCAATTTATTCTTAATTTTACACAAAATTCTTATGGATAAATATCAAAACGCAAAATAAGTGAATTTTTCAGAATTAATCAGGATAAACTGCATAAAAAACCCATATTTCTCTCTTGCTGCCGGTTTTTTGCTTTTAGGACTAGGATTTATTGTCATTAATCCGCTGGTCTGGATGTCTTTATCGGCAATATACGGAATAAAACAAGAAGAAATTACAACCCTTCTACGAGACACCGACTTATATGTTGCAAACCGCTATCTTTTATTGTCTGTAATAGGGCTGACACAGGTTTTTACATGGGGGCTTGCGGGCTGGGGCATGATTTATTTCAACGGAGACGGTCGTTATCCTGAAATAAAAAACCATTTGCTTGTTATTTATTCCGGGGTTTTGATGATGTTTGCTTCCATTCCTCTGATACAGTTTCTGGCTTTCAGCAGCGATACTTTTCAGCTTCCGGAAAGTATGTCAGGGCTGGAGAGCTGGATAAAAAGCCGGGAGTCTCAGTCTTTTGATATGATACGCTCTTTTATTATTACGCGTTCCTTCTCTGATTTTCTCATCAATCTGCTGATGCTTGCGGCAGTACCTGCAATATGCGAAGAGATGTTTTTCCGTGGGTTTATCCAAAAAACCCTTACCCGGGTTATCAGTGCCCGTCATGCTATTTTCTGGGGTGCGGTGATTTTCAGCTTTATGCACTTTCAGTTCTTTGGTTTTTTTTCGAGGCTGCTGCTGGGGGGAATACTAGGGTATTTATTTTACCTGACGGGGAGCATTTATCCGGGGATGATTGCGCATTTTGCCTATAACGGATTAATGGTTGGGATGGGATATGCAGCAGGTGTCACCGGATATGAATTTCCGGACGGAGAGGCAAAAGGAAGTTATCCCTGGTACTGGGTTTTCATTTCTGTGTTTTTTACTTTTACACTGGGCTTCCGGATTTACCGGATTTACCACCCCCCGAAAGGATAACTTTTCAAACAGGATTTTATCCTCTGAGCCTGCGGGCTTTTTCAAAACATATTTCCGCTTCTTCCTCGTTTTCCAGAAGATATTTATTCAGAACTCCCATAGAGTGCCAGGCATCTGCATATTCAGGGTCAAGACCAAGGGCTTTCTGTATATATTCAACCGCCTTGTCATTTTGACCGTTATACTTTCCAACCGCTATACCGAGATTGTGCCAGGCTTTTGCATTATCCGGCTCTACAGAGAGTAAATGTTCAAAACATTCAATGCATTTTTCACCATTTTGATACACTGTGTGGTATAAAACCCCCAGATTAAGAAGGGCATAGGAATAGTCGGGATTAATTTCGACTGCTTTTTGATAATAATAAAGGGCTTTATCGTACTCATTCAGGTGAATTTCGCGCATAAATCCGGCGTTATTCCATGCAGGAGCATATTTTTCGTCGGCATCTATTGCTTTTTCGTAGCATTCGAGCGCTTTCATGGGGTTATTTTTATTTTTTTCATAAAGATACCCCACAAAAACCCAGGAACGGGCATCTCCGGGATTCAATGCGAGTGATTTTTCAAAACAGGTGATACTTTCCTCCATGTCTCCAAAACCATCCCTGTAAACCAAAGCCAGATTTTTCCATACTTCAGAGCCTCCGCCATCATACCGAACCGACAAAAGCAGGTTTTCTTTTGCCTGTTCATACTCCTCCTGTTCCAGATATAATTTCCCTAAAGCCGCATATCCCAAAGCGTATGTGGCATCGAGTTCAATGGATTTTTTAAAACAAGCCTCCGCTTCCGTCAGGTTTCCCTGAAAGGATTCCTGTACAAACCCAAGCGTTAGCCATGCCTGAGGGTCCAGAGGATTTTCTTCTGCTTTTTTTTTCGCCAGATTCAGCGCAAAATCGTCAAAGGATTCGTCTTTCATCTCTTTATGTACTTTACATCTTTATAAATATATTTCTTGCTGATTTAGCTTTTTGGCTGTACTCAGAAACCAGAGAATCGTTGTGTATTCATCGGAGATTTCAGAAAAAATCGGCTTTTACGGGTAAGCCCGCTTACTGATAATTTTATTATTCGCTTTCCTCTGAATAAACAGGGAAAAATAATTTCCTCAGCGGGTTATTTTCTGTTTTTTTTCCAAAGGCTTTCCTTCACTCGTGTTTCTCCTGCCGGCACCATTGCTTTAGCCGGTTTACCGGAGAAAACTTTATGTGCCATCAGTGCCGCAATTGCCGCCTCTTCGGTATTCAGTTCCTGTTTTAAATATTCCGGCTTGAAGTGTTTATTGACAAAGTGAGTATCAAACATTCCGCTCACAAAAGCCGGATGTCTCAGAACAAATTTACAGAAAGACAACGTAGTGGTAATTCCTACAATCTGATATTCATCAATTGCGCGTATCATTTTGTCAATTGCCTGCTGACGGTTATCAGCATGCGTGATGAGCTTGGCAATCATAGGGTCATAATAAATCGGAATGTCCATTCCCTCCTCGAAGCCATCATCTACGCGGATACCATTACCCTGAGGACGACGGTAAACACTGAGTCTTCCGATATCCGGAAGGAAGTTATTGGTAGGGTCTTCTGCGTACACCCTTACCTCTACTGCATGTCCGTTGATTTTCAGGTCGTCCTGAGAAAAACTAAGCGGATTGCCTTCTGCAATCAGAATCTGCTCCTTTACGAGGTCTATTCCGGTAATCATCTCAGAAACAGGATGTTCCACCTGCAGTCGGGTATTCATCTCCAGAAAATAAAAGCGGAGGTTTTCATCGAGGATAAACTCAACCGTTCCGGCATTGGTATAGTCACAAGACTTACAAACATTTACAGCAGCCTCACCCATTTGTTTACGGATTTCGGGGGTAAGAATAGAAGAAGGAGCCTCTTCGATTACTTTCTGATGTCGCCTTTGAACGGAGCATTCCCTTTCGAAAAGGTAAACACAGTTTCCGTGAGTATCCGCGAGTACCTGAATCTCGATATGACGGGGGGAAGTAACGTATTTCTCAACAAAAACGGAGCCATCTCCGAACGCATTTACGGCTTCACTAATCGCTCGCTGCATCTGACTTTCCAGTTCCGATTCCATCTCAACAATTCTCATTCCTTTTCCGCCCCCTCCGGCAGATGCTTTGATTAAAACCGGATATCCAATTTCAGCGGCTACTGATTTTGCATAATCAACATCTGTAATTGCTTCATCCAGTCCCGGCACGAGAGGTACATTAAATTTTTTGACGGCCTGCTTGGCTGAAATCTTATCCCCCATAATGTGCATTGCAGAAGCCGTAGGCCCTACAAATATAAGCCCTGCTGCTTCTACTTTCTGACGAAAATCTGCATTTTCAGACAAAAAACCATAACCGGGATGTATCGCGTCAATTTTTTTAATTAAACATAATTCTATTATGGCATCTCCTTTGAGGTAAGACTGAGAAGAAGGTGCCGGCCCGAGACAATAGGCTTCATCCGCAAACTGAACGTGGGGCGATTTCCTGTCAGCTTCAGAAAAGACAGCAATCGTAGTGATACCCATTTCTTTGGCTGATCTCATGATTCTCAGCGCAATTTCGCCACGATTGGCAATCAGAAGTCGTTTTATTTTCATATCGGATTCAGATAGATTTTTTTGGGGATTCAATAATAATTATGCTATAACTATACAATAATTCATTTTGTATGATAAATCAGATGCTTTTTTCAGACGAATCCCGGAACCCATTTTTCCGGAAGGGAAAGTCCGCAAAGATAAAAATCTGTTTTCCAGTATGAAACGCATTCATCCGAACCGGTTTGCCATAAGAAACCAAAGACACTGCATATATACAAAACACTGTATATCAATTAATTGTATTTTTACTAAATATTTTTTTATAAATAATGTCACAAATTAAAAAAAAATCTTGTAAAATTCATAAAGATTTACGAAATTTAACGCCGAATTCAGGTGAATGTGGTATTTTTAGTAACCTAATGAACAAAAAAATGATACGCCGATATATATTCCTGTTTTTGCAGATATGCATTTTTTCGGTATCCGGCCTGATGGCTCAGGGTAGTGGGAAGGAATTGACCTTGCTTGATATTAATACTATCCCTGATGTTGTACTTCAGGAGGAGTTATACCCTCTTCATTTTGATATACTGAATACAGGGACAGTGACCCTCATCCCGAACGAAGCAGTAACCCTGAGAATGTCCGTTAATCAGGATTCTCATACAGAATTGGGGAGTGTTGTACTAAGCAGCCCCCTTTACCCCGGAGATACACTTCATCTTGACTTTCCGGGTTATCAATTTGAGGCATTCCGTTTCAGCGGAGGAGTGGGCAATGATATTGTCATCTGGCCTACAATCGTTAATGACCCTACCCAATTTGATTCTCTGATAAAGACCGTGATTTATATTAATGCTGCCGCATTCAAGGTAAATAATAACCTTGTAGGCGGTATTAATAATATTATCAGCTACAATACCTCCTATATAGTTTCTGTAAAAACCGAAAACGTAGGGTTAGATGAAAATGTAAATGAAATTCAGTTTTTTACTCAACTGGATGATTTAGATCCGAGATTAATCGGAGTACTTGACGAAAGTCTGGATGTAGGAGAAATAGGGCAAACGGAAGTAGAGAGTTTTAGTATTGCGGATTTATACCCGGATTTTGTGTATGACCAATCGGTACACTATCTGACAATCTGGGCTAAAGAAAGTAATAAGGAAAATACAGTAAGCAAGGCTGTTTATCAGATTATTTCCAGCCCCCTTCCTGTGGAATTACTGAATTTTGAAGCGAGCATAGTACCTGAATCAAACCGAATCAACGTTGGATGGCAAACAGCATTTGAAAGCAACAACAAAGATTTTATCATTCAGAAATACAATGATGAGAAAAAAGCCTTTGAAGAGATAAGCGTAGTTCCTTCAAAAGGAAACGGAGTGACCAATCAGCAGTACAGCATTATTGATGATTCTCCCCTTTCAGGTATTAACCGCTACCGGATTGCTCAGCTGGATTATGACGGGACAATCCGTGCGCTGGCTACTACTTTTGCAGACTATCACATTCCTCAGAGTTTTCGGGTGCAATCCGTGTATCCGAATCCGGTAAAAGACAAGTTGTCATTTGCTCTTTTCAATAGTGTAACGGAATCCATTTATATCCGCATAATCAACACGGACGGGAAAGTAATATACGAAGGAAAACTTTCTGATAAAACCGGAACGGTAATCTGTAGCCTTAATACAGAAGCGCTGACCGAAGGGATCTATTTTTATAAAATATATAATCCGGTATTGAGTATTTACGGAAAATTCATAAAATATTAAGCGATATTGCTTTTTTGTAACCAAGAACACACTCGTTCGGGTGTGTTTTTTGTTTATTTTGGGTAGTTTTCAATAAAACAAAGAAAATAACGTGTATTTTCTGCAATTTTTAAACAGGATTTATTTAATTTTGCGCGTTCTTCTGCGAATTGGAGTTATGAAGAAAAAATAACTGGTTAATGATTTCAAAAATAATTAAAATAGATTCTTTAGGGATTATCCGGATTATATTCATTGCCTCCCTGATTTTGAGCGGTTGCAAGGGGTGTAATAACGGAGCAAACGATAAAGTACGGGACAAAAGACTGGTTGCAGAGTATAACGGTGATGCGTTGTACATGTATCAACTGGACAAATATGTCCCGGAGGAGTTAAGTGGTAATGACAGTATAGAATTCGCCAATACATTTATAAATGACTGGGCTACGGGCAAGGCAATTGAAGAAAAAGCCAAAGAGGAGATTAGTAATCTGGAAGAAAATATAGAACCTGAATTAGAGGCCGCCAAAACGACGATGATTCGTCGGGAGTTTACAGAATGGCTGATTGAAAAAAACCTGGATACAGTAGTACAATATCAGCAAATGTATGACTACTATAAAAAGTATCCGGACAAATTTAAAAGTAACGGGGCTGACTATTATCAGATATTTTATATCAAGACCCTTAATTCCAACACCTCTCAGGTTGTATCATGGATGAGCAGCAACAAGGAGGAGGAACTGGAAAAGCTGAATAAATGGTGTCAGGAAGGGGGATGTATTGAATACAGAACGGATAGTTCCGTCGTAACAGAAAGTGACCTGATGTATATTGCAGAAGGGTTTTATGGCAACCTCAGCCGCGCCAAACTCAATACTGTACATACCTATACCAATACCAAAGAAGGCAAAACCTATACTAACTTTGTAAGGATTATTAAAGTAATCAGACCCGGGGAGTTACTTCCTTTTTCTGCATGTAAGGACAAAATCATCGGACATCTGCTCAATCACAGACGCAATGAACTGATTGAACAAACTGAGCATACTTTGTTTGAAGAAGCAAAAAGCAAGAATAAATTTAAAAGATATATCGATTAACAGGCAACCCCTAAACGAAAAACATTATCTTAACGCTTTATGGTAAAGTCAGGGTAATGAAAAAATAAAAAATGAATATAAAAATGAAATTTGGCTTTTTACTGACGTTCACAATTTTCTTCTTCTCTGTATTGCCTGCACAGACACGTCTGGATGCAATTGAGGCAGTAGTGGGAGATGAGATTATTTTAACTTCAGATATTGAGAATCAGTACAATTATCTGTTAAATAACGGTTCAAAAGAGAATGGTACACTGCGGTGTCAGGCTTTGGAATCCATTATTGTGGATAAAGTTTTGCTTTCCAAGGCAAAACAGGACAGTATCACCGTTACAGATGATGAAATTACGTCCGAAGTGGAAAGAAGGGTAAGTGCAATGATGCAAAATGTGGAAACCAAGGAAGATTTTGAAAAAATTGTAGGCAGAAGCCTCGAAAAATTCAAAATGGATATCCGTGATGCTATCGAAGAGGAACTGTTGATAGATCAGCAAAGAAATAAGGTACTCGCCAATGCAGAAGTAACCCCCAAAGAAGTAAAGGATTATTACAACTCCATCCCAAAAGACAGTCTTGGTCTGTTGCCGGCAGAGGTTGAGATTAATCATATTGTTTCGATTCCTCCCTTTTCAGATGAAAGCCGTAAAAAAGCCATTCAAAAGCTGGAAGAACTCAGAAAGCTGATTGTAGAACAAAATGCAGATTTCGGGGCACTCGCCAAAAAATATTCTCAGGAGCCGGGAGCTTCCAAAACGGGAGGAGATTTAGGGGAGTTTGGTCGCGGGATGATGGTTCCGGAATTTGAAGCGACGGTGTACAGTATGAGAAAGGATGAAATCTCTAAGGTCGTGGAAACGGAATTCGGTTTTCACCTGATAAAACTGCTGGAAAGAAGAGGAGAAATTGCCCACGCTCAGCATATCCTGATTATCCCTCAAAGAGATGTAAAAGGAGATTCCATTGCAATTGCAAGACTGAATAAAGCACTGAAACTGATTCGTGCAGACTCTCTCACCTTTGAGGAGGCCGCTATCCGGTTTTCGATGGAGAGAGAATCCAAAGACTGTGGCGGATGTGTGCAGAATCCTCAAACCGGAGAACTGAGAATTCCGCTTCAGCAACTGGATACAGAGTTTTTCTTCAAAGTGGATGAAATGAAAAAAGGAGATATCTCTAATCCTATGGAATATACACTGAGAGACGGAACCAAAGCTTTCCACGTTATTTATCTGAAAAACAAGATTCCGCCGCATAAGCCTAATCTGAAAGATGACTATAAAAAAATCAATAATGCAGCTATTCAGGCTAAGCAGGTGAAAGTCTTTGAAAAATGGCTTGTTTCTGCAAAGAAAAATTTGTATATTGATATTAAGTCAGACAACTGTAAATCAGTAGAAAAAAAATGGGAGCAGTAAAATTCTGCCCATTTATTGTTAAAGGGTAAGGTCTTTTTTACAGAAAATACGTTATTCCCTGAAATTAAATTTAATTCATGCATTTTATAATATAGTATAGAAAAAATTATGTATCGTAACGAAGTGGAAGCCGCAGATGCTTTATCTGCAAAGTACAAAGCCCTCAAAAAAGAAATCAGCAAGGTAATCATTGGACAGGACGATGTGGTGGATAAACTGCTGGTTGCTCTTTTTTGTAAAGGACACGTTTTACTTGTTGGGGTACCCGGGCTTGCAAAAACCCTGCTTATCAGTACGCTTGCAAAAGTACTGGATCTGGATTTCAACCGGATTCAATTTACGCCGGACTTAATGCCAAGTGACATTGTAGGTACAGAAATTCTGGAAATAGATGAAGAAACCAACCGTAAATACTTTAAGTTTATTCAAGGACCGGTTTTCTGTAATGTGTTGCTGGCAGACGAAATCAACCGTACTCCTCCCAAAACTCAGGCTGCATTACTGGAAGCAATGCAGGAAAAAAATGTTACGATTGCCGGGAAAAACATGAAACTCGATGAGCCTTTCTTTGTACTTGCTACTCAGAACCCCATTGAGCAGGAAGGAACTTACCCTCTTCCGGAAGCTCAGCTTGACCGCTTTATGTTTAACATCAAAGTGGGATACCCAAGCATAGAAGAAGAAATTGATATCGTAAAAAGAACCACCTCAGGCGCAACTCCCAAATTAGAGAAGCTGATGACAAGGGAGGAAATTGTGTATTTTCAGGAACTCGTAAGAAAAGTACCGGTACCTGACGCAGTAGTGGAATACGCAGTAAAATTAGTAAATAAAACAAGGGTGGGAACGCCCCATATTTTTGCAGGAATCAAAGACATGATTACCTGGGGAGCGGGTCCTCGTGCATCCCAGAATCTGATACTGGGTGCCAAAGCCGTTGCTTTATTAAAAGGGAAATATTCTCCGGATATTGCTGAGGTTAAAGAAATTGCGACCTCTGTACTCAGGCATCGTATCGTGCCGAGCTTTACCGCTGAAGCCGACGGGATTTCGGCCGATGATATTATCAATAAAATTTTATAAAT
The DNA here is from genome assembly GCA_019695295.1 of Bacteroidia bacterium. GTDB lineage: Bacteria > Bacteroidota > Bacteroidia > J057 > J057 > JAAFHL01. The sequence goes on from JAIBAH010000109.1 coordinate 10,059, forward strand.
CTATATTCTCCTCAGAGGCGAATTTTCATTGGACATAATTATGAACCAATTCCGTATTGTTTATCTGTGTTTTTTGCTTATCAGTATTTTAGCCGGCACTTTGGGCACAGCCCGGGCACAAACACTTACATTATCGCCTTATTCCCGCTACGGAATCGGGGATGTTTTCAGCTACAGCAGTACCAGAAATGCTGCTATGGGAGGAATTGGAATCGGTGCTTCTGCACTCTATACTCCGAACCGGATGAACCCGGCTTCCTATGTGGATTTTTTAAACTATAACCCTAAAGGGAGATTCGATTCGAGAAGAACAACCCTCGATATCTCGGGATTTTCTACTTTCAGCCGGCAGGAACTTCAAAAAGACCTGCCTGAAGGGCAAAATGTAGCGAATCAGAGTACCGCAGGTTTCAGGGATATGTCTTACCTTTTTCCATCCAATAAAAAAGTAGCCATCGCGATTGGTTTTTCTCCTTACAGTACTGTGGGATATGTGATTGCCGATACCTTCCGCCTGCAGCGGGAAGATACAGTCGCAAGCCTCGGACAAATTGATTACAGCGGAAGGGGCGGACTGAATCAGGGATATATCGGTGGGGGAACCTCCTTCCTGAATAATAAATTAAGAGTGGGCGCGAATTTATATTATGCCTTCGGCAATATACAGTATGAATGGCTCAGCCGCCTTGCTGTGGCAGGTGTGAATGAAGTAAGAACCACAAATTCCACTTATATCAGGGGTGGCGGTGCCTTAATCGGGGTTCAGTTTCAGGATACCCTCAGGAATGACTCGGTATCGGGACCACTTGTTCTCCGGATAGGCGGGGTTTCCGATGTGAGTATGTTCATGAACGCCAAACGACTTACCGAATATACTACTATCGGATTTACGTCCAGTGTGAATGACACCCTTGGTTCAGGAGAAGAATCCCAGAATATCAAAATCCCTCAGCGCTGGGGAGTGGGATTTGAACTTTCCAAACCACTGAAATGGTATGTGGGAGCGGATGTAATGCTTCAAAACTGGAAAAACTTTCAGTACTTTAATGACGCTTCAGACCTGAGACAGGATTTACAAATCGGAGTTGGAGGAGAGTTCACTCCGGATTATCTCGGAGATAAGTACTTTCAACGAATCAATTACCGTGCAGGTGCCTTTTATCATAAGACCTATCTGAATTACGGTGGCAGGCCTATTACCGATAATGGGATTTCCTTCGGTATCGGACTTCCAATGTCAAAAAGCAAACAACCCCTTTCTGATTTTCTCGGACGATTTAATCTGAGCGTAGAACTGGGCAAAAAAGGAAATACTCAATATCATCTGATGCAGGAGTGGTACGGAAGAGTACGATTTGGTATTACCGTTTCCGAGCGTTGGTTTGTAAGAAGAGTAGTGGATTAACCTGAGTTCACTACCCCGAAAAAAGAAATCGTCCGCACATTTTTTTGCGGACGATTTCTTTTTGAAGAATTATTAAAAAAATGATTGTAATGAATTATGCCTCAAACAGTGCTGCGACTTTCGTCCAGTTAATTACATTGAAAAAAGCATTGATATAATCCGGTCTGCGATTCTGATAATTCAGGTAATACGCATGCTCCCAAACGTCAATTCCCAAAACCGGTTTTCCTTTTACCTCGGCCACATCCATCAATGGATTATCCTGATTAGGAGTAGAAGAGATTACGAGCGTTCCGTCCGGATTTTTCACGAGCCATGCCCAACCTGAGCCAAAACGGGTAGTTGCCGCATTGGCAAAAGCCGCCTTAAAGCCATCGTAAGAACCAAAAGCTTCATCAATTGCAGCAGCAAGCGCTCCTTGTGGACTACCTGCACCTCCCGGAGTCATTAATTCCCAGAAGAGAGAGTGATTATAGTGTCCGCCTCCGTTATTTCTTACAGCCATGGAGTACCTGGAAATGCCCGCCATCAGTTCTTCCAGAGACATATTCTCGAGGGGAGTATCTTTAGTAGCGGCGTTAAGGTTGTTTACGTAAGCAGCATGATGTTTACCATGATGAATTTCCATGGTACGGGCATCAATATGCGGCTCAAGTGCATTAAAATCGTATGGTAGAGATGGAAGTGTAAATGCCATGATTTTTTGTATTATTAATGGTTAAATGATAAGATTACTAAGACTTAAACCGCTTGGGGGGAAAGATTGTTTTTTCTGAGACTGAGAGTATTTCTAAAAATATTTCTTTCCGGCAAAAATGAGAATCTGCGGGTAGCATTCAGTCTATCCAATGAAATTTTTTCCTGAGTCAGATCCGGAATTTCAATTTTTCTCCTTCCAATTATCAGTACAGGCCCATACTCTATCGAATTCCTTCAATCCGGAGGAAGATAAAAACAGGGATAATGCATCTAATTTTGGAAATATACCCTTAAAAGTACTATCTTTGTATAATTTTTAATAAAATAAAGCAAGAATAAAAAATCAATCAATATGTTACCTGTAATCACAGTATTGCAACAGGCTACCGCAAAAGCAATTTACACCCATTACAATGTAGAGATTTCCCCATCCGATATTCAAATTCAGGAAACCCGTAAGGATTTTGAAGGAGATTACACCATTGTGATTTTTCCCCTTACAAAACACAAACTCGGAAGCCCCCCTCAAATTGCCGAAACGCTGGGAACATTACTGAAAGAATCCGTACCGTTTGTACAATCCTGTTCTGTAGTACAGGGTTTTTTGAATCTGACATTTGAAAATAATTTCTGGAAAGAATTCATCGTATCTCATCAGGGGATAGATTTATCGCATTCTTTTTTCAGTCCGGACGAAGGGAAAGGGAAAAAAATACTGGTAGAATTTTGCTCTCCCAATACCAACAAACCCCTTCATCTGGGACATTTACGGAATCTTATGCTCGGAGAATCAGTGGTACGGATGTATCAGTCTCTGGGTTATCGTTCTATAGCGTGCTGTTTATACAACGACAGAGGAATTGCCATCTGTAAATCCATGTATGCGTGGCAGAAGCAATTTCAGGGAATAACGCCGGATAGTGAATCCTATGCCGGCAAAGGCGATAAACTAATCGGGGATTGCTATGTGGCATTTTCGCGCATCCTTGAGGCAGAAGTAAAACTCCTGACGGAGGAAAAAGGGATGACAAAGGAGGAAGCAGAGAAAAACGCTCCCTGTATGATTGCCATCAATGAAATGCTGATACAGTGGGAGAACGGAGATCCGGCGATACGGGAGCTATGGGCAACGATGAATGGCTGGGTGTACAAAGCCAATAACCGGATATATGAGCGATTGAATATTCATTTTGAAAAATTCTATTTTGAATCGGATTTATATGAATCCGGAAGGGATATCGCATACGAAGCACTGGAAAAAAATATCTTTACCAAAAGAGAAGATGGTGCCATCGGAATTGACCTTACTTCTGAAAAACTGGACTTTAAGGTTCTGGTCAGAAGCAATGGAACTACTGTGTATATGACGCAGGACCTTGGAACGGCAGACCAGAAATATGATGATTTTCAACAGGAAAAGTCAGTTTATGTAGTAGGAAACGAGCAGGAATATCATTTTAAAGTATTATTTCTGATTCTGAAAAAATTAAACCGGGCATATGCTGAAGGCCTTTTTCATCTTTCTTACGGAATGGTCAACCTGCCTACGGGTAAAATGAAATCCCGGGAAGGCACTACTGTGGAGGCGGAGGACCTGATGGATGAGGTAATCGCCGTAGCGAAGGAAAATACCATCGAACTCGGAAAAACAGAAGGGATGAATGAAAAGGAAATTGACGCATTGAGTACGATTCTCGGGCTTGGTGCGCTGAAATATTTCTTATTGAAGGTAGATCCTGCGAAAAACATGCTTTTTGACCCGAAGGAATCCGTGGATTTGCATGGTCATACCGGCCCGTTTATCCAATATGCCTATACGCGTACCGCAAGCGTAAAAAGGGAGGCGGTTAACAGAAATATCGCACCGTTAGCCATGATGGATAAGGTAGAGGAGATTATGCATGAGTCAGAAAAAAATCTCATTAAATCTCTTTATAAATACCCTTCGGTGCTCAGGGATGCTGCCAATACCTATAATCCGGCTCTTCTGGCAAATTACGCCTATGAAGTGGCCAAAGATTACAACCGTTTTTATCATGATTGTAAAATTCTGATGGCAGACAAGCCCTATCTGAGTGCGGCACGTTTTGCTATTTCCAATCTCACAGGACAAACCCTTAAGAAATGTCTGGATATTCTGGGAATTGATGTTCCGGAAAGAATGTAAATTCAACTTTGGCCCTGATTCAGAAAAAAGTCCGGAAAGAAATTGTATTTTCACAAAATCATAAAGTTTTCGTCAAATATATGGAACCTGTAATTGTAAGCCTCAAGGGCAGGGATTATACCTCATTGATTCATTATCAGCAGCACAGCTGGATTTCGGATGAGCCTGAAGAGCTGGGAGGAAAAGATGAAGGCCCGGCTCCTGCGGAGTTGTTGCTTTCTGCATTGGGGGCGTGTACTGCAATCACGTTGAGGATGTACGCCAACCGGAAAGCATGGGAGGTAGATGAAATTACCGTAAAGGTGTATTTCTCCGAAACTGCCGGAAAAGACAAACCCTATTCGGAAATACAAAGAATCATAGAAATAACCGGAAATCTGGATGAGGTAAACCGTCAGCGGCTGCTTCAGATTGCCAATGCGTGCCCTGTACACAAGATTCTGACAGGAGAGATTAAGGTAGTTTCTCTTATTTCCGGATAGAAGCACCTTCCCTACCCGGGTTTCCCCTGAACTCAGGCCTTTCTTTTGCATAAAGTAAAAAGTAAAAAAATCATGATATTATGAATCCTCTTACGCTTCGGGCAAAAGACAACCCGAAAAAAGCAAGGCAGTGGATTGCACTGTTCAACGCTCTTTTGGCAATCGTTGCACTTTTTACCGGGCAGTGTCATTATTACAACCACATTTACTATTCAG
>JAIBAH010000110.1 GCA_019695295.1 Bacteroidia bacterium
GTCTGCTCCGTTTTGAGTACCGCAGCGGAGGGCTTCGAGGTTACTCATTCCGCCCTGCTGAATCATCCATAATTCCCAGTGTGCCCCCAATCCCTGAAGCTGACCGTGGGCACCCAGATTGATTTTAGTCCCTGCTTTGGCAATCTGAGTACAGGCTTTGGTATTTTCCAGATGACCGTATTCTTCGTCCGGAGCTTTTACCCTTCTGCGGGAACGCTCATCCAGAATGGCTCTGGGAGTATATTTCAGCAGTTTCTGATTTTCCCAAACATTGGTTTTATCATACCAGTAGTTTTCTCCCCAAATTCCACCGTAGCCTACAATCAAAGTAGGAGTATAGCCCACTTTGGAAGCCCCCCAGAATTTATGGACATCTTCATACACCTGAGCCACCGGAATTGAGTGTTCTACTCCCGTATGTCCGTCGGCTACCTGAGTCATATTATGGAAGAAAGTAGAGCCTCCTTCCGGATATACATTCATTTTCAATTCTCTGGCAGCCTGGAGAATCTGCTGACGCTGCTCCCTTCTGGGTTGATTGTAACTTTTTACAGAGAAAGCGCCTACGGCGTTCATTCTTCTGAGGTGACTTCTTGCGTCATCGAGGCTGTTTACCACGGCCTTAAAGTCTCCGTCGGCTCCGTACAGAATCGTTCCCGTAGAAAAAATTCTCGGGCCAATCATTTCTCCTGCTTCCACCATTTCTGCCTGAGAAAAAACCATTTCGGTATCGTTGGAGGGGTCATGAGTGGTAGTGACACCATAAGCGAGGTTCGCGAGATACGACCATTGTTGCTGAGGAGAAACGCCTCCGTAATTGGCGCCGAGGTGAGCGTGTACATCTACAAGGCCGGGAATAATGGTTTTTCCTGCGCAGTCTATTACTTTTACCTCCATTCCCATTACTTTATTGCCGGAAGCTACCTCCACGATCCGGTTTTTTTCGATAAGGATATACCCGTTTTCAATTACTTTATCGCCTTCCATGGTGATGATTCTTGCATTAATCAGCGCAACTTTTCCGTCGGGTACATCGGATTTCAGTTTCAGGTGAATTTCTGTCCCCACTGTGTCAATCGGAGGAAGAGAATCTTTTGCTCCTTCGACCCATGTAAAACAATCCTTGAGAGCTCTGCTGAAATAACGGGGACCTAATACCCAGTGCAAAGTTTTGGAATCTCCCGACCAGTGCAGAGAGGTTCCGGCGTCGCGGCTTACTTTTTTGATGGGTAAAGCCGAAATTCCGGCAGAAAGGTCAATGCTTTGGCCGGTTCCGGGAAGAGGGACTACATAAGCCTGATAGAGTTCAGTAAATGCAATCCAGTTTCCGTCAGGGCTTAAGGTGAAGTCCTTTCCATATTTTGTCGTAACGAGGGTTTTTACTTCTTTGGTTTCCAGATTCAGTACTTTGAAGGACTTTGACAATCCTCCACCGTCACTGTAATAAAGTTTCTTTAAATCGGCTGAGAGGAGCGGTTCATAACCTTCTTCGCTGATTTTTACCGGGGCTTCGGGGTTAAACTCTCCGGGGACAACGCCATTCAGCTGATAGATTCCCGGATTTTTTCCATAAGTATAACCCATAATGGAATTTCCCTCTCCTTTTCTGTAAATCAGGGTGTAACTATTTCCTTTTTTACAGATTTGGGGTTCAAAATAAAATCCTTTGTCTATCGAAAGCGATATTCCGGTTTGTCCGGTTTGGGCCGGATTCAGGAAGGAAATACCTCCTTTGGCTTCATCATCCCAGGTAGTATAGACAATCCATTTACCATCATTACTGAATGAAGGCTCAAACTCAAAATGACTGTCTTGGGTAAGCCTTACGGGAGTACCGTCAGGAAGGTTTTTGACATACAAATGACCTGCAGCATTGAAAACCAGTTTTTTTCCGTCCGGAGAAGTAATTGCATGACGAATCATTTTTGCTTCAAATTCCGGTCTGAAAGGAGTTTGTTTGAAATTGACCGCTTCAGTCAAAGATTGTTTTACATTGGCTTTGAACGGGATTTCTGAATAAACATTCGCTTTCTCTGTATTTACTTTGTAGAATTTCCCGTTTCCGTAAATGATAATTTCTTTCCCGTCCGGCATCCATCCGAAATTAGGATATACCCCGAAGATAGCCCAGGTTTCCTGCTGGTCCCGTATCAGTTTATCAAACAGGGGGTATTCTTCTCCGGTTTCGAGGTCGTGAATATACAATACGGATTTTGCTCTGACCCTTCTGATAAAGGCCATTTTTTTGCCATCCGGAGAAATCTGAGGACGACATGCCCCACCTGAACCGCCTGTAACTACCTCATTGGTTCCCTTTTCCATATCGTACCGGCGGATTACATAAATTTGTCCGTTCGGGTCTTTGTTGTATTCAAAATAGCTGCCGTCCGTTGCGTCATCACTGTAGTATAAATACCGGTTATCCGGAGAAAGGCAAGGCTCACCTGTGTCTTTCTGGTCGGTTCTTTTTTTGGTAAGCTGCAATCCATCGCCGCCGGTGAGATGATACATCCACATTTCGCCTGCACCCAAAGAGCGGCCTGCGGTAAAGTGTTTGCGGGCGATGATGTATTTTCCGTCCTTAGTCCATACGGCATTATTCAGCAACCGGAATTTTTCTTTGGTAATTTGTTTGGGTTCGCTCCCGTCTTTTTTCATGTACCAGATATTGTCGCCTCCTTCTCTGTCAGAGGTAAAGGAGATGAATTTTCCGTCAGGACTGAATCTTGGCTGAATTTCATAAGCAAGTCCGGAAGCAATACATCTGGCTTCTCCTCCGGTTACAGGCATGATGTAAATATCTCCGAGGAGGTCAAAAACGATTTCTTTTCCATCGGGGCTTACATCCAGGTTCATCCAGGTGCCTTCTGATACGGTAAAAGCGGTTTCTTTTACAAAAGCACCTTCCGGTTTGGTGACATCCCATTTTTTGTTATCTTTTTTCGCCTCATTTTTAGGGGCGTCGCCTTTCTTTTGTGCAAAGGCTGTCAAAGAGAGTGAAAATGCAAATATTACGATAAATATTTTTCTCATATTGGTGAATTAAACATTAATGTTTGCAAAATTATATTTTATTGACAGGAAAACAAATGAGAATTTTTCTCTGTATCCTTTTTTTAGGAAAAAGAGGGTCAGGCTATCCGAATCCTTTAGTAGTTTTGTCACAGAGCCGGTTTGGAAGCCTCCAGAAGTGCTTTGCCGTTGACAAGGATATGCTCCATAAACATTGCGATACTTTTGTCCATTGTGCTGATAATCAGGTTGGGGAAAATACCAAACAGGACCAGCAGAATGGCGAGCGGGATAAACATAAGGTATTCCCGGGGTTGAAGGTCGGTAAGTTTTTCTTCCCAGTTATTGCTTCCCACAGGATTAAATACTCCGAAAAACATCATTCTGTAAGTTCTGAGGAAATATACTGCACCCAGTACAATCGTGATTACACCGATAAAAGGATAGTAAACAGGCAATGCGTGCTGAGCCTGAATTGCAGAAAAAGCACCCATGAAAATCATCAGCTCCGAGATAAAAGTATTAAAGCCTGGTAAACCCAGTGAAGCGAAGAATGCAATCAGTACAAAAAAAGCATATTTGGGCATTTTTCCCCACAGCCCGCTGAACTTTTCGATTTGCCTTACATGAACCCGGTCATAGATTACTCCTACAATCAGGAAAAGCATTGCGGAGGAGATTCCGTGATTAAAGAGCTGAAGCAAAGCCCCGTTAAAGCCGGAAGCCTGAAGGCTCGCCATTCCCAGCAGGGTGTAACCTAAATGAGAAATGGATGAGTAAGCAATCATGGATTTCAGGTCTTTTTGCCCCATCGCAACGAGGGCTCCGTATATCATGGAAATCAGGCCAAATAGTCCTATCCACCAGGCAAAATAGATTCCTCCTTCCGGAAAAATCCCGTAGGATATTCTCAGTACACCATATCCCCCGATTTTTAGTAAAACGCCTGCGAGGATTACAGAAATAGAAGTAGGAGCCTCAACATGTGCGTCCGGAAGCCAGGTGTGAAGCGGGAAAACCGGAATTTTGATGGCAAATGCGATAAATGTGATGAGAAAGGCAATCAGTCTTGCATTCATCCCAAATAAAATACCGCCGGTATCGAAAAGACTGCCTTTCACTACATTCAGTAATTCTCCTGAGGGACCGCATTGCATCATATACACCATATTAAAGGTATGTACAGAACCGTTTCCGGGTACTGTAAAGCTAAAAGCAAGTCCTACCATGATAAGTAAAAGGAATACAGACCCTACAAGCGTATAAATGAAAAACTTTATGGCAGCATATTCTTTCCGTTCTCCTCCCCATACTCCAATCAGGAAAAACATGGGTAACAGCATTAATTCATAAAAAAGATAAAACAGAAACATATCGAGTGCAATAAAGCAGCCAATCATAGCTGAGTTGAGCAGCAGCAGCAGCATAAAAAATGCACGCACATTTTTATCTGTATTCCAGGCTGAAAGGGTAGCGATTACCATGATGATTAATGTCAGTAAGACAAGCGCAAAATTCAGTCCGTCCAATCCGATGAGATACTCTATTTTTAACTTGCCCGCTGAGCCTAAGTCCATCATAATCCAGGGGAGTTGCTCTAAGAGTGAAAAGCCGGAGAGGTTGGTTACTCCGGTATTCCCGGCATTGACTCCCTGAATAAAACGGGGGGTTATCGCAGCTAAAAAAACCGTAAGCTGAAGTCCTGAAAGGAGAAGACTTATCCATTTAAAAAGATAAGTATATTGACGGGGGATAATTGCCAAAAGCAAGATTCCGGACAATGGTAAAAAAATCAATAAGGAAAGCAGTCCCATATAGAAGCTGTCAATTTTATTTATCTGAATCACTCAAACGGCTGCAAAGTTAATGGAAAACTTTTAATTAATCTGAAATTTAGTAAACCCCAATATAATTTTCCCGGTATTCTAAAGAAAACTCCTACTTTTGTGCCGGTTAAATGCCTTTGGATAAATTTTTTTTCTAAGTTGCCTTTTCTGGCACTTACAGAGCGGTTTTACCGTATAAAAGGATTTTTTGACAGGATAAAGAAGGGGGATTGCTTCCTCTGTTTTTTTTCTAATCAAACAAAATAGAGTACAAAGGTAGTTTAACAGTTATTTAATACTGAAAAAAACCTTACAGAAATTTTTTTTATGGACACATCTTCACTTTACGGGAAATATTTAATTATTGGTGCCGGACCCGTAGGACTTGCGCATGCCAAGGGCCTGAAAGAAGCGGGTTTATCGTATGATCATGTGGATGCGAGTGCTGCTATCGGAGGGAACTGGTTTCATGGCGTTTATGATACAGCGCATATTATTTCCCCCCGTAAAGTTATGGAGTATTCTGATTTTCCTATGCCGGATGATTATCCTGAGTTTCCGAGTTGTCATCATCTGCTGAGATATTACAATCATTATACAGATTATTTCGGGCTGAGAGAAAAAATAGAACTCAATAAAAAGGTAATTTATATTCAACCCGTTGAAAATAGTCTTTGGAAAGTCTGTTTTGCAGATGGAGAAGAGCGGATTTATACGGGAGTTCTTGTTTGTAATGGTCATCACTGGGATAAAAAAATGCCGGAATTTGAGGGGCAGTTTTCCGGTGAAATTATGCATTCAAAAGATTACAAATCGCCGGATCAGCTGAAGGGGAAACGGGTTGTGGTAATCGGGGCAGGGAATTCTGCCTGTGACCTGGCTTCGGAGGCGGCAAGAGTAGGGAAGGCGGCTTATATGAGCATTCGTTCCAGTGCATGGTTTTTGCCCAAGCTGATTTCTGGTTATCCGCTTTCTCATTTTGCAAAACCCTGGGTTCCTGCGTTTATTCAAAAAGCGATGCTGAAAATCGGGCTTAAACTCGTTGTAGGAGATATGACCCGTTACGGTCTTCCCAAACCCGACCACGAAGTGTTTGAAAAGCATCCGACCATTGGGACAGAGGCTTTACACTATATCAAGCACGGCAGACTTACACCTAAAAAAGGAATTTTACGGCTGGACGGCAACAGGGTGATTTTTACGGATAATACGGAGGTGGAAGCGGATTTGATTGTGGCGGCTACCGGTTTTCATCTTTCGTATCCATTTTTACCCAAAGAGTTGCAAAGAACCAAAGGGGCAGTCGCCAAAGTCTATGGCGGAAGCATGCTCGATGATTACAAGGGGTTATACCTGATTGGCTGGGAACAGGCGAGGGGAGGAGTGGGTGCACTTGCTCCCAGAGGGGCAGAGGTTCTGGCCAAAATCCTGAAACTTCAGTCTAAAATCAAAGTACCTGTCGGAATGATTCTGAAAGACTCGGGTTATACACTGCCTGTAACCCACCTTGGCGGAATGTTTGATGTGCTGAAAAAATTAGACAAACTCGAAAGAAGTATTCCGGCTTTTCTGAGAAAAGGGCAGGAACTTGACAAAAAATACGGAGACTTTCAAAATAAAATTTTACCACAACCCCAAACCCTGAATAAAAATCTGGAGGTTTTCTGAGTATAACCTGAATCAATTTTAGCAGTTTCAAACCCTTGAAAGGGGGCTGGAAGTTTATTCTCCCTGTTTTACCGATTCGTACATGAGTCTGATATCCTCTTCTGTGTTTTTTTCTATGACACTAAAGTAATCAGTAAATTCTATCTGTCTTCCTTCTGCAATGGATACATAAAAAAAGTGATAGGTTTTCCCGTGAGGAGCAATTCTGGTGGTAAAAATAAATCCCTGAGGCTCTTCCAGAATGACATCATCAAACTCTCCCTTGTGAGAAATTTTTTTCTCCAAAGCCAGCCTTGCGTCTTTTATTTCACCCATATTTAACCCCGGATTCTGATATTCTTTAAGAATCTTCTCCGCGCGGATATGATACCGATTGCCTTTTAATACAATCCCTTTTTCTACAAGATTTAAAACCCTTTTGGTCGTATCCTCGGTTATTTCTGTTCCGGAAGGTACTTTTATAGTCAAAGGAATTCCGTTTTCTGTCAGGTTCATATCTTTAAAATCTTTCAGACTGCGGGCCGTTTTTCCGCAGCCGGAATACATCGTAAAAAGGATTAAAGCGAAAGAAATATTTATAATATGTTTCATTTTTTCTGATTAATTGGCTGCAAAATTACGATAAATAATGCATTTTTAAAAATCAGGGATAAAATTTCCATGACTATCCATAAAAAAGCCGGCAAAGCAATGTACTTTACCGGCTTTTATCAGAATGTTTTAACGAAAATGCTTAGTTTTTAATCATTTTTTTGGATGCAATCACTTTGTCCTCAATCATCAGAGAATAAGAGTAAATACCTGATGCCAGATCATTTCCCTGGATACTGATGATATTTTCTCCTGCATTTACTTTTTGGCGATAGATTTCCTTTCCGGTATTGTCATAAAATACTACCATTCCATTTTCTAACGTTTTGGGTAAGAAAACCGCAATTTCAGTGGTTTGGCTAAATGGGTTCGGAATATTCTGACCCAGTTCCGGAAGGTCATTGGAGGAAAATACAATACTGTGTCTGGATTTCGGATTTGCGGAAGTATTGCCTGCCGGGCAAGCGCATTCTTCCAGTTCAGTGATTTTGGTTTGCAATTGATTAATAATGGTTTTTAGTTCCTGAATCTGGCCTTGTTGCTCCTGCACTGCACTGACCAAAGGTACAGTCAGTTCTGCATAGCGAATTCCCATGTATTCTCCGTTTTTATCCACTCCGGAGAAAGTACCTTTGGCGGCTTCATCCACTTCCTGAGCTATTAAACCGGTATAACGAATGCCTTTTTGACCTTCAGCGGTATATTCGTAGGTAACCGGATTCAGTTGATTGATGAATTCAAGCCCCAATTCTGAGGGACGAATATCCGTTTTCAGTCTTCTGTCGGAATAGGTTGTCCAGCCCACCTGACCGCCGATAGAAGTTACTGACGTATTTCCTACGACTACTTTGTTGCTCACGTCCACGCTTGCGCCGCTTCCGAGTGCCATTACATTGGTCAGAGCAGTTGTGGTTGCGTCAGCATTTGCTCCCACGAAGGTGGCGTTGGTGTAGCCCGTTCTGAGGCTTCCGGTTTTGTATCCAATTGCTACGTTATTGCTTCCTGCTACATTACTTCTCAAGGCCGAATCTCCGATTGCGGTGTTGGCACTTCCGGTGGTGCCGTTATTGGCTGCCCGGTAACCAAAGGCTGTATTTCCGTTTCCGGTGGTGGCTGTGGTAAGCGCAAAGGCTCCGGCAGCGGAGTTGTAGCTTCCGGTGGTATTGGCTCTCAATGCACCTGAACCAAGGGCTACGTTTTCCTGACCGGTGGTGTTCAGGTACATGGACTGATAGCCTATACCAATATTCCGGATTGCGGTGGTATTGGCATTGAGGGCCTGATATCCGATGGCGATGTTGTTTGCTCCGGAGGTGTTGGCCACAAGCGCAGCCCCGCCAAGGGCTACGTTAAAGGAACCTGAGGTATTATTTGTCATAGAGGAAGCCCCGATGGAAATATTGTTGCTTCCGTCAATATTGCTCAGCATTGCGGAACCCCCGATGGCTACGTTGCTGCCTCCGATTGTATTGGCTTTCAGCGCCTGATAACCCATTGCGGTATTGCCTAAACCAGAGGTATTATTCTGTAAGGACCGGAATCCCAGTGCCATATTGTTGTTTCCGGTAGTATTGAATACCATTGCCTGATACCCCACTGCCATATTGGAAGAGCCGGTGGTGTTGGCACTTAGTGTCTGATACCCCATAGCGGTATTATTCTGACCGGTAGTATTTACCGTCATAGACTGAAATCCTACTGCCATATTTCCCCCTGCGGTATTGAGTTTTAAGGCTCCCTTTCCGATTGCCACCAGACCTGTTCCGGTAGTATTGACAGAAAGCGCAGAATCCCCCACCGCTACGTTGCTGCTTCCAGTGGTATTGCTTCCCAGTGCTCTTTTCCCTAATGCTACATTAAAGGAACCGGTGGTATTGGTTCTCATCGCTGAGTCCCCTACGGCTACGTTGGACCTTGCAGAACCGGCAGAAGCGGCCCCCGCCAATCTTCCGACGTAGGTATTGGCAGAGTAAATATTCAGGGTTTTATTGTCGAGTCTCATCATTTCCGTTCCGTTGATGTTGAAGCGGATAAGGTTGTCATTGGGAGTGAGTTCTGTTTCAACGAAGGTATTGTTGTCGGTATCGTTGATTCGGTTTGCAGAACCTCCGCCTCCGCCACTGATAGCAGTCCATGCAGAGCCATTGTAGTAATAAAACTGATTAATCGTATTATCATATACCAGCAATCCCGTGGAAGGAGAGGAGATCGCATTCCTTTGGGTGGTAGTCATTCTGGGAATCAATACACCTTTGGTGGTAGAGGTAATGTCTAATACAGCCGAGTTTGCGGTAGTAGTAGCACCGATTGCGACAGCGACTGCATTAGCACCGGTACCCCCTAATACCATTTTGTTGGAGGCGGAGACCGATGCTGTATATCCGATAGCCGTCGCATTGGTAAGTGATCCGGAAGCAGCGTCAGCATTGCTGCCCAGAAATAAATTATTGGAGCCGGTTGTATTAGTTACCCCTGAGAATGTACCCAGAGAGGTATTATTAGCACCTGTTGTGTTTTGTAAACCACTATTATTTCCAATAAAAGTGTTATTAACGCTCGTAGTAGTATTCTGACCTGCCTGATTTCCAAAAAAAGAATTACCCAGGCCAGTGGTATTATATCTTCCTGCCCAATCTCCTATAAAGGTGTTTTCACTTCCCGTTGTATTTGAGTTTCCGGCTAACTGTCCGACAAAGGTGTTGTAGTTTCCGGAAGTATTGGAGGAACCGACATCCGCACCGATAAAAGTGTTTTGTGAGCCAACCGTATTATTGTAGCCCGTATTGATTCCAAGGAAAGAGTTTTGACTGCCTGATGTAGTAAAATACCCCGAACCTGATCCAATCAGTGTATTTCCTGCACTTGTGGTGTTGCTGTATCCGGCCATGTAACCCAGAAAAGTAGGGGAAGCACTTGATACTGTACTGGAAGCTCCGGCCTGAAATCCTACGTATGTAAAGGATACCCCAAGTGTACCGGAACCTGTCCCTGCATTATAATTCTGAGCAGTAAGCCCTGTAAAAAAGAAGATGGTAAGAGCGAAGATAATAATTTTTTGCTTCATGACTGAATTATGTTAAAAAAGTAAAAAGGTGAAACTATATAAATAATTTGAATAACTGTACAGACTATGGTAAAACTGATATTTTTTTATAGTTAGTATTTTTATTTTATTGTTTTCAAAACGTTGGTTTTTAGTTACTTAAGAGGATTTAGCGGATGAAAACCAGATTATCCCGTCCTATAAATAAAAAAACTATCTGCATTTCTGAAGAACTGAGTTAAAATATGGTGGGTAAAATTAAAAAAACAGATTGATATTACCAAATTTTCCGGAATTTATTTTCCGGTTCGTCTGGAATTATGACTTTTACTCTATCAATAGTCAGAGTGCAATAACCGACATTTCCCAGCCTGATTAAGGACTTGTGTATTTTTCGTGGATTTGTAAATGGATCCTGGCTGAATAGACAAAAGTGGGCTAAAAACGATATAAGAAATTAAATATCAGTCAATTATGTATTATATTGATTTATGGTTAAAAAAGTGCAAAAATTGTGGTTCAAAACAAACGAAAAAAACGGGATAAATTTTCCGAGAAACGCTCCATTTAGAGCGCAGGCGAGAACACCTGTACTCTAAATGAAGGAAAATTTATCCCATGCGATGTATAGCACAAAATGAGCTCAAGCCCCCTTACTCTTTCACCACTTTCACTACTCCCGATTCCCCATTTTCATCCATCCACTGAAGCAGATACACGCCTGATGACAGCCCCTCTGTATTGATTTCGTTCAGCCCCTGACTTACGCTAAGGGTTCTGATTACTTTTCCGCTTACTTCGGAAAGGGAAAGCGTCATATTAAGTTCCGTTTCGATATAGAATTGATTGGCTACCGGATTCGGGTAGAGTTTAAATCGGTTTTGCTCGGGTGTCTTCCAATCGCTCCAACCTTCGCTAAGCATTTCTTCTGCTATTCCGGAATCGTCCCGCATCCGCAGGCCTGCGCCTGAGAAGACATAAGGTTCCGTCCCATAATCTGCGCCTTCTGCTGCAAGATACAACGTTGTACCGGAAGCGCAAAGATGACCGCCTTCTTCGGATCCGGGGCCTGCTGCGGTATTTACACAGTCGGTTGCGCCGGGATTAAGGTCTTTTACCATTACAGTTCCTGCTGCAGTTCCGTCTGTTCTCCAAAGTTCCACTCCGTTTATGCCCGTTCTGCCAAAGAAATACAACTTATTCCCGACAATTGCCATTAACTTATTTTTGGGGGTTCCGTCCATATAAAATCCCTGACCCGTTCCGGCATAGATGTCTTTCAGCAAAATCGTTCCGGCGTTGGTTCCATCCGATTTCCATAATTCTTTACCGGGAGTTCCGCTGCTTGCAAAGAAATATAAGGCTCCGTTGTATGCAATCAGGCTTGAGGGAGTACTTCCTGTATTGCTGGTAGTATTGATGTTTTTAACCAATACCGTTCCTGTGGCCGTTCCGTCAGATTTCCATAATTCTTCCCCTAATGTTCCGCTACTTGCAGAAAAATACAAAATCCCATTCACATCCGTCAGTGATTTTGGGTCGGAGGAAGCGGTAGTATGAATGTTTTTTACCAAACCTGTGCCCGCCGGTGTACCGTCTGTTTTCCAGAGTTCTATGTCTCCGTTTACGTCTGTTGCATTAAAATACACGTAACTGCCTGATTTTGTCAGGGAGGTTACATTTGCGGAATACCCTGGAGGATTACATCCGCTGGCAGAAACCGCCACGGTTCCGGTTGCCGTTCCGTCTGACTTCCAGATTTCATAAGGACAGCCGAATAATGGGTCATACGCTACAAAGTAAATATTTCCGCCCATTTCCACGAAGGGAGAGTTGGGGTCTATGTACAGATACTTCACCAGAGTGGTTCCCGTCCCTGTACCGTCAGATTTCCAGAGTCCGTAATTCGTGCCGTTGTAACCGGAAAAAAACAGCAGATTATTGGCAATCCCGAAATTATCATTTCCGGCATATCCGGAATTCCCTCCCGACCCAACATTTTTCAGTAACGTTACTGTTCCGCCTGCGGGGTCGGCTTTCCAGACCTCCCTGCCGTTTGTGGGGTTTTCCCCCCAGAAATACAATTTCCCGTTATAATGTATCAGTCCTTTGGGGTCGGAGCCCGCTGCTCCCGGATTCAGATTCGTAACTGATGTCCCTGCGGAGGTGCCGTTGGTTTTATAGAGTTCCCTTCCCAAAGCGGAAGTTTCTGCCGAGAAATACACCGTCCCGTTTACGTCTGTGAAATAGCGGGGATTGGAGGGCAGATTTTTGGGCAGAATTGTTCTTATCCTTGAAGTTGTACCCGATGTCCCGCTGGATTTGGATAAAAAAGACATACCATTATACCAATCTATTTCCTGAAAAAACAAAAAAGACCCTCCCCCTAATAATTTGAGGCCGCTCAAATTTCCTTTAACCAACGAAGTGCCTGAAGGAGTTCCATTTGTTTTCCAAAGCTCTCCGGTTGCGTTATATCCATCATAGCAAGCTTCAAAATAAGCATTGCTTCCAGCCACATAAAACATTTGGGGTACATAGTTCTGATAAGACCAACCCATATTATTATTCAATCTGACAGTAGAAGCACTTGTTCCGGAAGTAGCCCAGGGTCTGTACATTTGATTTTCATAATACCTGAATAATAATTTTGTACCTAAAACTGTTGGCTCTCTCCAGTTTGCCCCTTGCCACATATTCTCCTTTACCCTTACAGTACCCGTTTGTGTGCCATCGGTTTTCCATAGAGTCCAACCATTTGGATAATTATACATTGGACCCTCCATTGCCCAAAAATATAATATATTTCCAGCCTGCTTAAAATCTTGTGGATTAGAAGATAAATAATAAAAATCATAGGGTAAATAATCATTTAATACAATATCCCTTACCATATATGTTCCATTATTTGTGCCATCTGTTGTCCATAGTTCTCTATTTGCAATATATTGAGGAATTGTATCGTACCATACGTTCGTAAGCGTTAAAGTAGTTGCGGCAAAATAGACTTTACCGTTAAGTACCTCAAAATACTGAGGGCCTGAGCTATTGGCATTGAATGCATTGGGGTTAGTGTCCGGATATATGTCTTTAATTAGACCTGTACCATTCACTGTGCCATCTGAACCCCACAATTCAAAATCCATTAAAGAATCAGGAGTGGCTAAGGCTTCGCCCATAAATACTACCTGATTACCAACAGGAGCCATCAATTGAGACTGATTAGACCAATTATGACCAAATACGAAGGCTAAGGAACCCGATAAACTAACTCCGTCGGTTGAATAAAGGCTGTGAATATTACTATTGGGGTCATTATCACAAACAAGAAATAGTTTTCCATTTGCAAAATCCCAATCTCTTACCACGGCAGGCAGTGTACCTAATCTTACTGTTCCGGGGGTAGTTTCATTCGTTACCCACAAATCATTTTGTACATATCCCATACTATCATATCGCCCTAAAAAATAGTATTGGTTGCCCCAATTGCCCAAAAACATCTCTATCCCACCATGAATTCCGGTGCTGTCGGTCAGGGTTTTAAGCATTACAGTCCCATTAGAGGTATAATCGGTTTTCCATAATTCAATTTCTCCTGTAATGGAATTATACCTTTGAAACAAGGCTCTTCCTCCGGTTAATTTACCAAAGCCTTTAAAAGAATACATCCCGTTTGGGTTCAAATCTTTAATGACTCCGGTCCCATCAGGAGTTCCATCGCTTTTCCAGATTTGATCTATGGAGTATTTATCCTTAGCGACAAATAACAGTTTGCCATTATGATAGGTCTCATAAGATATACCCTGCCCCCCATAATTACAGCAAAAATCATTATTAATATTTTTCAGTAAAGTTGGCTGTGCATTTAAGCATCCTACCCAAATTATCAATGCAAAAACCCCAAATAATACGATTTTTTTCATTTTTCTCCTTATTGTATAGATTAAAGATAAATCCGGTGCAAAGCTACCGACTCAATCCGGTGGAAAAAATGATTTATATCAGGTTTTAGGATGATTTTTTCAAAATATGAAATAAATATTATGTAGCTGACCATAAAAAACCTGACCATAAACCATGCTGAAAGAAACCGCAGACTATGTGTTTATGGTAGTTTGCAGATGCTTGCAGCATGGTCGCAATTGTAGGGATACTTTTGTCCGTTTTTTATAACGGACTGAATTCCGTTCTCCCATTATGCTCCTATATTGCTGCATTTTTTCGTACACCCCATCCCATAGGGTAAGGCGTTCACGCTACCCTCAATAAAAAAACGGAGCAATTTCATAAGAAACTACTCCGTTTTTGAGATTATTTGAGAATGGATTTTACACCATCATTGCTTTTTGCTTAGCGGAACGCTTACGGTCGTTTTCATCGAGAAGGATTTTTCTCAGACGAATGCTCTTAGGTGTAAGCTCTACGTATTCATCACCCTGAATATATTCCAAAGCGTCTTCCAGAGAAAAACGAATCGGAGGTGCGATGCTCATTTTTTCATCGGAGCCGGATGCACGCATATTGGTTAATTTTTTCTCACGGATTACGTTTACAACCAAATCATCCGTACGGGTATTTTCTCCGATGATTTGTCCCATATACACATCATCCCCGGGTTCAACGAAGAAAGAACCCCTGTCTTGTAACTTATCCAAAGCGTAAGGGATAATAGTACCGGCTTCGTGGGCAATCAAAGTTCCTGCGATACGGTTAG
>JAIBAH010000111.1 GCA_019695295.1 Bacteroidia bacterium
AACCCAAATACTGATACTAGCAGTAGTAGAAAGTTAAACTTGTTTTTCATATGCTTTGAATGTTAAAAATTATTCGATAAAATCTATTGTACTATTGATGGTTTTATTTTCAATCTCTCCCAACGACCCTGTTGCCGCCACTCCCTCCCGCAGTTGCGGCCATATCCCGATAATACGTCACTCCCCTTCAGTTACGGCAAGCATCCCAAAATGATACTGCTTAACGCAACTTCCTCCTCAATCTGCCGCACATTTCTACTCCACGAGCCGGACTGCAGGCTTTTACTGGCAAATCTAATCATAAGCTTTTAATCCCCCAAATTATTCGGCAACAAAAATAACACCCACTTTTTCATTATGACTCCATGGACTTACAAATCCCCAAAAACTACTTACCCGCGATTTTCTGTAGTTGTTTTTTGTCCAGAATCAGAGAGGGGGCATAATAAGCCAGGAGTAAAGCAGTCCTAAGGGAACCGAGGGTCGGTTTTTGGAATCTTAGGAGATTTTGGATAGCCTGTATTCCCTGTGCTTTGCGGTATTCTTTGTGTACTACCCGGTGGAGTTTTTTATAATAAGCCGGGGGAAACGTAGCCTGATACATCATAGCAAGTTCATCTGAATCGGTCCAGTTGGTTTTTTCCCTGAGTTGTGCTTTTACTTTTTCATAAAACTGAGTGCCGGGCAAAGGATAAGACACCGAAATACCGATATCATCCGGCAGTAAATCCCTGACCATCTGAATCGTTTGGGTGATATCCTCTTCAGTTTCTCCCAGATATCCAAACTGTAGAAAGAAAGCAACCTTAACTCCTTTTTCACGCAGCAAACGGGTTGCAAGATAAATTTCCTCCACTTTAGTGCCCTTGTCCATTGCGTCGAGGATTTTCTGAGAGCCGGATTCTGCGCCAACCCATACAATATCCAGTCCGGATTCGGCCAGGGCGGCAATCGAATCCGATTCGAGCAGCAAGTCCACCCTTGACTGAATTTTATAGCGGATTTTCAGGTTACGGTGACGCAGCAGGTCTCTGAATTGCTGAACCCAACCCGGCTTGAGCCCAAAAATATCATCACACATCCAGAAATAATCCGGCTGATAATGTTCAATCAGATAAGCGATTTCCTCCACTACCTTTTCAGGAGAACGCGTGTTGTAACGGTTGCCATAAATGGGCTTGGCGCACCAGTTGCATTTATAGGGACATCCCCTTGTAGTAGCCAGATTCAGGGTAAAATAGCCGTGATGTTTCATCCAGATTTCCCGGTAAGAATTCATATCCACCAAATCCCAGGCAGCCTGCGGCAAAGTATCGAGTTCCTTTAATACATTTCTTTTGGGGTTAACCTGTGTTTTCCCGTTTTTACGGAATACAATACCGGGAAGGTTGTCCGTCGAAGACTCATTTGCCGGTGAATCCAGAATATGAATGAGTTCAGAAAGCGTAATTTCTCCTTCTCCCTGAATGACAAAGTCTGCGTGATGATCCAGATATTTTTCATAATGATCCGTAGAGTCCGAGCTGCAGACTATCACTTTTATTCCCCTCTCAAAAGCATAGTCAGACATACGAAAAGCCGCTTCCCGCATATTGGTCAGACACATTTTGGTAAGGTAGTTGAATCCGTCGTCATAAATCACCAGATAGCGGGGTTTTTCCTTTTCCAAAACAGGAATAATCTCCAGTTCATTTTCCCTTAATCCTACATCAAACAATCCTACCTTATATCCTTTTTCCCGCATCATTGCAGCAGCATAAATAGTGCCCAAAGGCGGGTAAGGCTGATGCGTCTCCCATTGCTTGGAGTCAAAACGGTAAAAATAAGAATGTGTAAACAATATGTCCATGAACAGGGAATTACGTAAAATCAGCTACTTTATTCAATCAAAAAACAAATATACGCTTTCTCCTTCAATTTATCACAAACCCACATTTATAAAACCGAAAAGTGCAGCGATAAGGCCGCACTTTTCAGAACTGGAAGCAAATATGTTACTTCACATATTCGTTAAAAATCTCATTCAGCCAGCGAATCAGCAAAAACATCACAACCGCCGCTAATCCGAGGAATACGATGTTGAGATAAAAGAAATTGGCTTTATGGTCATACTGATCCCACATTGCTGCGAGCACTCCGGAGAGTTTGTTTCCGATAGAGGTAGAAAGGAACCAACCTCCCATCATAATTGCGGCAATTCTTGGCGGACTCAGTTTGGATACGAGCGAAAGCCCCATGGGACTGAGACAAAGCTCCCCTATCGTGATAATTCCATAGGTGGAAATCAGCCACAGGACGCTGCTTTTTTCCAGACCGTTATTACTTGCATATACTGCACCCACCATACAGAAGCCCGAAACAGCACTAATGAAAAGCCCCCAGGCTATTTTGGCCGGTGTGGAAGGCTCTTTCCCTCTTCTTCTCAGAAACCCGAAGAAGCCCACTACAAGCGGCGTAAGCAGAATCACCCACCCGGGGTTGATAGACTGAGACAAATTGGGTGCCCAGACAAAAATCTCGTCCGTGTCGTTTTTCGGATGTCTTTCAGGTGGAAGGTTTTTAAAATAGGTGTTTTTTCCTGCTATTTTTTTGGGAGCATCCGGAATCGGGCGAAACTGATTATCCAGATTTTTGACCGAATCATTCTTATAGGAAATCGTAGCCAGCAAATCTACGGCTTTCAAGGGTTTGGCGATGCCTGCACTTACTTCTCTGTCTGTATAACGGTCTGCCCATGTATTGAGCGCGGTTCCATTCTGTTTAAATACTGCCCAGAAGGGAATCGTTACTGCAAATATTACCATAAGGGCTGCAATCGGTCTTTTTTCTTCTTTGGGAGCGGAGAAATAAAGATTAAGATAATATCCAATCACAGGGATACAGGCAAAAAGAAAAGCGTCTGTCACTTTATCCTTTACCATGGCAAAAGGGATTTTGAAACCGATAAAGGCAAATACAAAAGCGGCAATGATTACCCCACCAAAAATTTTCCACATTCTTTTTTCTTCATCATTGATTTTGGCAGGAGCAGTAATATCGGCATGAATATAATGACGGGTTCCGACGAGAAAAATGGCAATCCCAATAAACATCCCTACACCGGCAGAGATAAAAGCACCTCCCCATCCAAATTTAATTCTCATAACCGCTGCTACGAAATTACACACAAAAGCCCCGATATTAATCCCCATATAAAAGATATTATAACCGGAATCTTTTTGGGTTTTATAGTCTTCTTCATTATAGAGCCTGCCGAGAATGGTCGAAATATTGGGTTTAAAAAAGCCATTGCCAAAGATGACAAGCGCCATTGACGCATACAGGGCATTGATGTCGTGTACAGCCATACCCATATAACCCAGTCCCATCATAATCCCGCCCATGATAATGGATTTCCGGTATCCCAGCCATTTATCTGCCAGAATCCCACCGATAAAAGGAGTAAGAAACACCAAAGCGATAAAAGTACCGTACAGATTGCTTGCTTCCGCCTCTGTCATATCAAAGCCTCCCTTTTCTACGGTTTCTTTCAGATAGAGCGTAAAAATCCCAATCATAAGATAGTAACCAAAACGTTCCCACATTTCGGTAAAAAACAGGAAAGGAAGCCCTTTGGGGTGTTGTTTAAACATAATGATTATTTATTGACTTATTTTAAGAGTGATTTAATTTCGCCTTCTGTTGGAGGCAGGTTGTAGTGCCATTTTTTTACTACTTTTCCATCCTTCAGCAACATATATCCCGGATTAGAGCGTACTATCGTCTTGAGCATTGTCATATCCCTGAGTGAAATCTGATAGGGAATTTTGTATTCAGGGAGAAAAGTCTCATACAAATCGGATTTGCCGGTACCGGTCATTCCCATCACTCCCACGCCTGAGCCCTGAAGTTTGTTATACAAATCGATTGTCTGACGGATGTTTTTCTCATCGGTTTTCTGCATATTATACATAATAATCATCAGCACATTTCCCTTAAACTCATCCACCTTAACGGTGTCTTTTCCGGGTCTTTGGAATACATGATATTTTACTACACTGTCATTTCCTGCGGCGGTTTTTACCGTTTCATCCGGAATCGTGTCGTTGCCGGCCAGATTCAGTCTATAGACTTCGTCCCAGTCTTTACATTTTGGCGGTTCTCCGTTTTCTGATTCTACCGTACATTTGGGCAGTTCCACCCCTATTTTATAGGGTCTGTAATCTATCAGGGGTAAAAACTGATAGCAGCCATAGGCAAAAGCACCGGCAAGGACAAAAGAAAGGATTGAAGACACCCCTGCAAATTTGTTGCTGACAAGCGGCCTGATATAGCGGCTTGTCAGAAAAGCCGGAAGAATTGCCAGCAATAAAATCAGGTCTTTGTAAAAAGACTCCTGTGGTTTGAGTTTGAGTGCGTCTCCAAAACATCCGCAATCGGTTACTTTCATCAGGTCATGATTCCACGCAAAAGGAGAAAGTGACAAGCCCGGCAGTGCGGAATATCCGGTAAGGAAAGTAAAGAAAATCATCAGTAAAAGGGTAAGCCACATAGTAACCCGCATTTTGTACCCCACAATTATTGCCACACCGAGCGCAATTTCAAACACACTCAGAAACCATGCAAGCGGCATGGAAAGGGGCTTCATCATTCCCAGGAAAAAACCTTCCAGAAAAGGCATATCTTTTGCAAAAACTTCAAAATACTCCTCTAATTTATAGGCAAAACCGGTATAATCATTCGCTTTAATAAACCCGGAATAGATGAATAGTAAACCCACGAAAAAGCGTAATATAAAAATCAGGGTATTGCTCACAGGAAGCTGTTCCAAATCCCAGGTTTTTTTACGGGACTTTTCGATAATCAGCCAAATCAGTACCAGTAAACCCAGTACTGCATACGAAATTCCAATAATTTTGTAAGTTTCCATGTATAGATTGAAGATATTTATGTAAATTTATCTGAATGCAATGCAAACTAAATAAATTTCTTCCATTATTTCAAAATTATTCAGATTGTATTTGAAATAATTAACAATTAATGACAGTTTGGGGCAACTGCAATCTTCCATCCTGTACCCTTTTTGTATTTTCAGAAAAATCAACTGACTTTTTTAGGAGTTTCATTCTCAAAAATCCTGGCATTCATTCTTACCACCCCATAGATTTTTTCGTTTTTGGGGTCATTGGCAAAAACCTTCATTTTGTAAGTACCCGGCTTTAGTTTCATCGTTGGGACTGCGATATAAGTCAGGGTATAATCCGTTTCATATTCTTCCTGTTTTCCCTGCCATTTATCATCTACTTTCAGAGGAATTACCGGATGAAACTCTTCCGGAAATTTTTCAAGGCTTTGTGTATTTTCAATAATAATTTCCAGCGGAAGGTCATTTCTCCCGATAGGGGTATAATAAGTAATATCCATTTCCAGATAATAAGAGCCGGCTTTATCCTTTTCTTCTCCGGTAATGGTAAAATTAAATTCTACCGGTTTGGAGTAATAAAGCGTCATATCCGGAATTTTGTAGTTCATCGTAGCAACCGGAACTACATCAGAACAACTGCTGACGATAAAGGACAATGCCGTAAATATCCATAAAATGACCTGCTGTTTCCCTTTCATAAAGTAAAAAATTACTTTTTTTTAAATAATCTGTTTATTGACTGAAAAAAGTGATTTATATATAATCTACGACTCCCATTTTGGAAAACTTCTCGATTCTATTCTGAATCAGGGTCGGAGTATCTGTTTTGGTAAGCACATCAAGGTCAGAGAGCAATTGCTCTTTCAGTGCATTAAATACAAACTGATGGTCATAATGCGCGCCTCCCAAAGGTTCCGGAATGATTCCGTCGATAATACCGAGTTCCAGATTATCCTGAGCCGAGAGTTTAAGGGCCTCAGCCGCCAGTTCCTTTTTTTCCCAGGTTCTCCAAAGGATACTGGAGCAGGATTCAGGAGAAATTACAGAATACCAGGTATGCTCAAGCATATATACTTTATCCCCAATCCCGATTCCCAGTGCACCTCCGGAAGCTCCTTCTCCGATTACCACACAAATGACAGGGGTTTTGAGCACTGACATTTCCAGCAGATTTCTGGCAATTGCTTCTCCCTGACCTCTTTCTTCTGCTTCAAGGCCCGGATAGGCTCCCGGCGTATCGATAAGGGTTATTACAGGTACCCCGAACTTCTCCGCCAGACGCATCAGTCTGAGTGCCTTACGGTATCCTTCCGGATTGGGCATTCCAAAATTACGAAACTGTCTGGATTTCAGGTCTCTTCCCTTTTGCTGTCCGATTATCATCACGGGGTACTCCCCTATTCGTGCAAAACCGCCTACCATCGCTTTATCATCTTTTACCTGACGGTCGCCGAATAATTCTGTAAATTCGGTGGTAATCGCTTCGATATAATCCAGCGTATAAGGCCTGTTGGTGTGACGGGAAATCTGCACTTTTTGCCATCGGTTCAGATTACTGTATATATTGTTTTTTAATTCCAGAATATTCTTTTCCAGTACTGCCACTGCTCCTGACATATCCACCTGATTTTCACTGGTAATCGCTTTCATTTCTTCCAAACGGGTAATCAAATCGTAGATTGGTCGTTCGAATTCAAATATCTGCTTATTATTTTCCATAAACTTTTCTCTGTAAGATGTATTGAAAACAATGAATTTGGATACAAAAGTAAAAATATATTCCGTAACTGAAGGGATTATTTTTTACTTTCTCAAAATTTGGGTTTTTTAATAAGAAGAAAACGCCTTAATTGCATGGATTTATAAAAGCAAAACGGTGAAAATCTACTTCTCACCGTTTTAGAATACTAAATTCCACAACTTTACAAAACAAAACGACTTCTTAACAATTGAATAAATTCCTCAACCACACTGTCATTTGATTTAAGTTCAGTGTTGGAAAGGATATATTTATCCACGATTTCTTCGATCTCTTCCCTGCTGTGTGCGTTATTTACTTTATCTATAATAATTCTGAATCTCACATTATTCCCCATAAACACCCTTTGTACAAACATGTATTGTTTATGGATTGGAATAGAGTCCAGTTTTATTTTTTGCTCTGCATTAATCGTATTAATCAGATGAGAAGGAGTATCAGACACAAAAGTTTCAATCACTGATTTTGGCTCTTCTATCTTTTGCTGTACTTTCTCCAGAACACTTTGATTATCATTTACTTCAGCAGCTACTTCAGGCTGCACTTTTTTAAAATATTTTTCAAAGAACGGAAGCACAGGCTCATCTGAAACCGGGGTCTCAGGCTCTTCATGAATCACTGTTTCATGAGTAACGACTGCCGGAGTGTCGGATTCTGTAGTCTCTATATCCGGCAATTCCGGTTTGGGTAAATCAACAGAAGGCACTTCAATTTCAGGTACATCTACTGAAGGGATTTCTACTGAGGGCACTTCAATTTCAGGTACATCTACTGAAGGGATTTCTACTGAGGGCACTTCAATTTCAGGTACATCTACTGAAGGAACTTCTACTGAGGGCACTTCAATTTCAGGTACATCTACTGAAGGAACTTCCACTGAGGGCACTTCAATTTCAGGTACGTCCACCGAAGGAACTTCAATTTCGGGTACGTCCACAGAAGGGATTTCCACTGAAGGAACTTCAATTTCAGGTACATCCGGAAGAGGCGTATCCAAAGACAAGTCAATTTCTGTGATTTCGCTAACCGGTTCTATTACATTTTCGGGTGAAAGGTCGGTCAGGGGAGCTTTGGAGAAAGCCGGAACATCTGTACCGATTTCAATGATTTCATCCTTATCGAGTTTAATGGTAGTGTCTCCTTCATCATTAATGTCAAAGAAAGTAGGTTTAGCTTCCAGTGTGTCGAAGAAACTCTGCTCTTTACGGCGTTTTTCATCCTCTTCCAGACGGAGTTTTTCGGCTTCCATTCTGATTCTCTCTTCTTCCGCCCTCTGTTTTTCCTCTTCTTCTCTTTTTAATCTTTCTTCTTCTGCCTGTTTATTCCGCAATTCCTCTTCCTGTTGTCTTAATAAAGCCTGCTGCTTTTCTTCTTCTTTTCTGCGGGCTTCCTCTTCGTGCCTGAGCCATTCCTGTTTTTTGAATTCGGCTTCTGACTGTGCCTCATATACAAGGTCATCCATCGTTCTGCCGGTGAGTCTCATGATTAAATCATTTCTGTAAGACTCTATATCTTTATCTGAGGAACTGTTAAAAATCGCCACTACTCTGTGAAGTTTCACAAAGAAAATGTCCTTTTCAACCGTTTGCATTCCGTTTTTTTGATGATAACGAAGAATACTATTTACTGCAAAATCAAAATCAGTGAAGAAAGGAGCATATTTCTCATAGGTTTCAAGAGAAACTTTTTCCTGATTATGAAAGAAAAAATTTCCCAGCGTATCCACCGGATCAAGCAGAAGTTTAAGATTATTGTACACGGCTTTTTTCAGCAAAGGCTTAAAGTCCTCTCTTGAAATTCGGATATTTCTGGAAAGTTGATTTTTCAACTGATTTACAGAGCCCTGAACCTCTCCGTTTTCATAATCAAAATAAGGATGCTTCAACTTCTGAAACTGCTGATTCAATACTTGAAAAAGCTGAAAAAGAATGAATTTATTGATTTGCGGAAAGTCCGTACAGTCCTTTAACTCTTCCCCTTTTATAACACCATTACTGAAATAACGACCTTCGTACAATCTGTCGCAAAGCAAGTCAGCAAGTGTATTAAGTTTCTCTTCCGGTAAAATAATTCTTTTCATAAAGTCAGTTTAATAGATTTGATTCCGTGAATTTCTGAATATCAGAAACAAAAATTATGTAAAATTACAAATAATTTTAATAGCTTGCGCACAAATTTTAGACAAATAAAATGTAGCTACATATTTTGGGAGTAAAATTAGTAGATTATTTCTTAGAAAACAACAAGTTTTTTCAAAAAACCATAAAAAAAGTAAATTGATATAAAAATTATGTCTGATTCTTACGATATTGCAAGGAAACTCTCTTTTCGGTGGATGATTCTCTTCATCTTTGTCTCTGTATTTATGATATGGGGGTGCAAGGAAACCGTCAAACCCAGATGGCAGACTATCGCTATCCGGAATTTATATACAATAGATTTGCCAGGCAGCCTGAAACCAACCAATGAAATGCATGAAGGAGCTGCGCTTCAGTATTATAATGAAGACGGAAGTTTATATGTCATCTGTCTTGAGGAACTGAAGGAGAATATTAAGGCAATCAAATCCGGTATTAAGATGGATGATTATTATAAGATGGTGGAAGATACGATTACTTCCCGGGCTATCTCCAAACGGTTTATTCAGGGCAGAAAGTTCAAAAACAATGGGCTTTCCATTAAAGAGGGGGATTATGAAGTGCTCACCGATCTGATGGGTCAGGAATATCACTTGATGTACCGGATTGCCGTTGTGGAATCCAAACAATATTTTTTTCAACTTGTGCTGTATGCTCCTTATGTGGACAGTTGCAAAGTTTATGATGTTATGGATACCATTACAAAGTCTTTCCGTCTGCTCGACGAAAACAAAAAAAATACTTAGTCAATACAGAGAATCACTTCTGCTTTCTTATCAATCACTAAGGATTCTGCCGGATGATTTTTTTATTCAGGCAAATATTCATTACAAAAGTTATTTTTTAATGACTTTATGGACTTCTCTTCCTTTTTCTGTAATTAAACTCACAAAGTAAATTCCTGCCGGCAGGGAGACAAGCGAAATTTTATCCGGATTTTCGTTCCATTTCATGATACATTTTCCGCTGATATCCGCAATTTCCACTTCTGCACTGACTTTTTCAGCAGAACGTAAATAAAGGATGTCATTTGCAGGGTTGGGGTAAAGAATAAACCGGGAAGATTCGGGGGTATTTTCGGTCAGGGAAAGCGGAGAACCGACATAATCTATGTTTAATACGGGGGCAAAATCAGGGTCTGATGCTCCACTAAAGGTAATCATCCCTCCTGAAAATCCGGGAGCAGTAAGAATAAACTGAGTGGAAGGGGTATTTTTCAGAAAATGAAGGGCTTCAGCCGGTAAATCCAGCCGGACCCAATCCCCGTTTTCATCATAAGCCCCAAACCGGCAGGGAACCACAAGTGTATCTCCCGTTGCATTATAATCATCTGCTTCCAGATTTACGCTTGTACCAAACTGCCCGCTAACCATTCTCAGTTCAAGGTTTGCATTCAGGGGATTGGAACCGCTCAGGCTTTCTCTCCTCAAAAAAATATTTGCGCTGCTGATTACATCGTTCAGCAGTCCGGATGTATTGAACGAAAGTACGGCAGCAGTATTTTCTCCCAGAGAAATCTCGGCAGAAACCACACCCGAAGCCGACACAGCCCCCTCTCTCAAATTCCCTTCCGATAAAAAATACTGGTCATCCATCAGGAATTTCTGATAAAATTTCTGCATTTGATAGCCTATCATATCATCATAACCCCGTGGAGAAAGATGAAAGCAGTCTTTCGTAATGCCATAATCCCTCATAGAGTTTTTAGGAGAAGGATAATCCGGAAATCCATACGGAAAAGGAGCACTATAAGGCGCATAGGTTCCTCCGGGAGGTACGCCGAGTAGGTCATTCTGTCCAAAAGTATATTGCAGAATGGCAGGACAATTCACATACTCTACCTGTGGGTCGCTGAGGGCGTAGGCCTCCATCTCGTCAGCAAAATGCATTTGAATGTTATTTATCTGCTCAAAAGAGGGAAAGCCCATCCCTTCCCAGGTGCTGTAAAACGGGTGACTGGTCTGAAAAGGAGCAAAACTTTCTATCACTTCCTCAAAATTCGGGTAGGTATAACCGCTCCATACAATCCGGATACCGGGTTTAGCCTGCTTCAGAAACTGAATAATCTGATCCATTCTGTTATATACGGAACTTTCGAGCGAGTCTGTCTGAGCCTGTGTAAAATCCACATTCCAGTCTCCCAGAATATCATTGCCTCCGATACTTAAATGAACTACTTCTATGTCCGGGTTTGCCTGAAACTGAGCCATAATCTCATCCTGTTTTGCGGGCTTTAGAAAATCGTCCGTTTCCGCTCCGTTTTCTGAAAGAATCGTATTGGTGTAATATTTATAATGAGAATGTCCCCATTTTTCCAGTGCCCGGTTGATTGTCATATCTACACTCATAAAAAAAGCCCAGCTGTCTCCCAACAGAAGAATTTTATTCTTATCGGTTTCGGTACATTGAGCAAAAAAAATATTTTGGATGAGC
Organism: Bacteroidia bacterium; assembly: GCA_019695295.1. Classification (GTDB taxonomy): domain Bacteria; phylum Bacteroidota; class Bacteroidia; order J057; family J057; genus JAAFHL01. The sequence continues at coordinate 11,234 of JAIBAH010000111.1, forward strand.
AGGAAAGTAAAAAACAAAACAGAAATTTTTTTCATAATCAGCAGAATAAATGATGAGAGAATATTTTTCAGCGTTAGATTTAACAGAATCTGACAAAAATCATTTTATAACCATGCAATGAATCAGGGTTTAAAAAATGAAATCACGGAACAAAAATAGAAAAATTACTGATACTCACAAAAAATCCTTTGATGGAAAGCGTTTGCCCCGAGGTTTAACCCTGTCCAAAGAGATGAGTTTTGCTTCTTTATCCGGGAAAATCAACATAATGAATAGTCATTTATTTTAATCATAATTTTATGACTGATTCAAGAGCCTGTGCAGTTTTGGTTTTTTATGGTCTTTGAACGAAATCAAAGTACAAACCTGAATTGTAAAACGAAATTTTTCTGAGTAAATTCTAATTTGTAAAAATCTGGCATGTTCTTTGAATTTAATACAATATTTTTCGTATTAATGCGTACAATTATTACTTATTTTATTGATTATGAAACTATTTATGATTCAAAGATTTTCTGTTTTTATTCTTGTACTCCTGCTTATTGCAATGAGTCCGGTAAATGCTCAGTCTGTTGTACAGCATGAAGTTCAGATAAAAGGAATCCCTGGTGTGACAGCCGGAAACTTCCGAAGAACGGCAGACAAAGGGTTTATCATTGTGGGGACTTATGGAAGTGACCCTAACGGAAATTATGCAAGACCGGTGTTAATCAAAACGGATTCTCTTTTACAGGTTCAGTGGCAACATCTTCTCTATCAGTCTGATAACGGCATATTTCCTGTTGCATACGGAGTTGATGTAATACCGGCAGCAGAAGACAGTTATATCGTATTGGGTACAGTCAACCGCAATATGATTTTTAATGCCAATTATGTTCAGGGTCAGCATGATATTTTTCTTACCAAAGTAAAGTCGGATGGAACTGTTTTATGGACAAAGCACTACGGGAGAGGACTTTATAATAATGATGCTTTCTCCTATCACGATGTACCCTATAGTCTGGAGGCTGATGCTTCCGGTGATGGATTTTTAGTCAGTGGGTATTCGAGTGATAATAATAACCCTCATCCTTTTTATCTGCATACCGATGCTTCCGGAATAGCTGATACCGCCAATTCGTATTTTTCAAAAAGAATGCAGACAAGCTGTAATACTATTATTATGCTGGGAACCAGGGGTTCGTACCGCAGAGAGATGATCAGTCTTAAAAATAGTGGCGGAGATTTATTTTTGGCAGTAGCCTGCGGCAATTATGCTTTTTTTACCCGTATGAAACCTTCAGGTGCCGTAGTCTGGGAGAAATCCATTCCCGTTACAGCCGGAATAGGAGATGATTTGCCTGAGCCTTTTAACCTCATTTTCGGAGCCGGATATGAGTCATTTATCAATAATATCGAAGAACTGCCCAACGGAGATATCGCTGTTTCAGGTACGACTTTTGGATTTGCAGGCGCAGCCAATCCGGATGGTTCATGGGGAATCTATAATCCCGTAGGGTTTGTTGCCACAATTACTCCGAACGGAGATTTTCTGAAAGGTACTTTCTTTTATCATCCAACGGGAAACAGCTCAGGTCAAACTTCCGATTTGTTTATTACGGATATGAAAGTGCTCCCGAATGGAAACTTCCTTTTTACAGGGAATATCAATATTTACAACAGTAACTCCTATCAGGTTTTTCTGCTGGAATATGCACTGAATAATACAACGCTTCAGACTCAGTCACCGAATAAAATTAAAATGCACGTTTTTGGCAATCACTCTGTCAATACAGTTCCCTACGGGCTGGATTTACCCAAGATTGAATTTGAGGCTGACGGTGACCCCGTCGTTTTATATGATGACCTCAAAATGAGGATTTTTGATAATTATTTCAACACGGTAAGTACTTCTACTCCCAATTGCTCTGAAGACGCTCAGATTATCTCTACAGGCCTGAATTTTGACCCGGTAAATACGTCGATTGCCTGGGTGCCGGTTCAGTACGGTACGCTTGGCGGCTGGAATACCAATACCCCTGCGGGTTATGATACGGTGACACTGGTATGTAACGGGTTTCTCACCGGAATTCCTGAAGAGAGTGGAATGAATATAAGATTTCTTCCCAATCCCAATAATGGCACTTTTTTGCTGGAAATGCCGGAAACTGCCTTGAGTATGTCCTCAGAAGTGGAAGTTCTCTCCCTTTCCGGACATACGCTCTATCGTTCGGTTATACAACCGGGAAAAAATTCTTTTGAGCTGAATTCATTTCCGTCAGGAATGTACTTTATAAAAGTCAGCCATAATCAGAAGCAAACGTTGCTGAAATGGGTAAAAACCAATTAATCTCTTTGTGTTTTCAAAATACAGGATTGACTCCGGTTATACTTATAGTTAATTCATAAATAAGGGTAAGCAAAAAAGTGAGGGTTTAAAATTGATATAATTTTTGCCCTTTTTCTTGTTTATAAATAAAAAAAACTGCCCTTACGGGGGCAGCTTCCAGTAAATTAATTACTTTCCATACTAAATTTAATTTTGAGACTTCACAAACTTGGCTATAAGGTTTTTATCAGAAGATTTCACCCTTACAAGATAAGTTCCCACAGGTAAACTGTTTTCCAGATTTATCTCATGGTTCATCATGCCGTTTTCAGTCGTTACTTCCTGAGAATATAGTACCTGCCCCAACATGTTTACCACTTCAACCCATGCTGAACTTTCAGATAATTTACTCAACGATACTGTAAACGCACCATTATTAGGGTTAGGATAAACCGAAATTCCTGGTTCGAGTGCGATATCCAAAGTATTGTTTTCTTCATCAGTAATCAAATCATCGGTATCTGGTGTCAGTCTGACATTTAAAAGGGTGGCATTACCATTTGGCTGAGCACAGGACAGCACCTGATATATCTGAGAAGGACTTCCTATAAGTGCATTACATCCTACGGGTTCTACATATACATTGTAAAGCACATTTGCCGCTACATTAAAGGACAATGAAGTTGCACCTGGCGAAGTAGTAGATTTTATCTGATATCCACCGGTAGAACTCGCTGCCTTGTATCTCACTCTCCATCCTCCCAATGCGGCAGGACCTGTACCGGAAGGCGTCCAGTTTACAGTAATGGTTTTAGTAGTGGACGCACAGTTAGTAGTGAACGAAGCCGGGGTCACAGTAGGTGCGAGCGGACGGGGGTCGTTCACGGTAACCTGAACAGGAGTAGAATACACTGAATACTGATTATTACACATACCGGATACCGTTACCTGATAGGTAGCCCCGAACCCACTAACAGGAATGGTAAACACATGACTCAGAGTGGAAATATAACCGGAAGACTGTACAGGCCCTAAAGTAGGTGATACTCTCTGAATCTGAGCGACCCACTGAGTATAAGGATTGCCATTGATATCCAGTATGTTCCCGCCGGACCAGTCAACAAAAACTTTATTACAATTGGCAATAGCGGTAGCTGTAGGGGCAATTCCGCAGAAAGG
>JAIBAH010000220.1 GCA_019695295.1 Bacteroidia bacterium
TCCAGAGGGAATCCTACCGTAGAAGTAGAAGTAGTAACCTCAGGAGGAATCCGCTCCCGTGCCGCTGTACCTTCCGGCGCAAGTACCGGAACGCATGAAGCCGTTGAACTCAGGGACGGAGACGCAGACCGTTACCTTGGCAAAGGGGTGCTGAAAGCCGTAGAAAATGTAAATGATATCATCAATGACGCACTTACAGGGTACCCGGTATTGGATCAGCTGGAGGTGGATAAGTTATTGATTGAACTTGATGGCACAAATAATAAAGCAAAATTAGGAGCAAATGCTATTCTGGGAGTATCCCTTGCAGTAGCGAAAGCAGGAGCAAGAACCGTAGGGCTTCCTCTGTACCGTTACGTTGGTGGAACCAATGCCTGTGTATTGCCGGTACCTTTGATGAATATCCTCAACGGTGGAAGTCATGCAGATAATTCTATTGATTTACAGGAGTTTATGATTGTTCCTACCGGAGCTGCAAGCTTCAGGGAAGCCCTTAGAATGGGGACGGAAGTATTTCATACCCTGAAATCAGTACTCAAAAAACGGGGTCTTAGTACCAATGTAGGAGATGAAGGGGGATTTGCTCCTAACCTGAAATCCAATGAAGAAGGAATCCAAACGGTACTGGAAGCCATTGAAAAAGCAGGCTATCGTCCGGGAGAAGACATTTTCCTCGCCCTGGATGCCGCAAGTTCTGAGTTTTACGATGAGGCTTCAGGAATGTATGTTTTTAAAAAATCTACAGGGGATAAACTGACCTCTCAGCAAATGGTAGATTTCTGGGCTGACTGGTGCAGAAAATATCCGATTGTTTCTATCGAGGACGGACTTGCCGAAGGAGACTGGGACGGATGGAAAAAACAAACTGACGCTCTTGGAAAGAAAATACAACTCGTTGGTGATGACTTGTTTGTAACGAATGTAGAGTTTCTTCAGAAAGGAATTGATTTGAAAGTAGCCAATTCTATTCTGGTAAAGGTAAATCAGATTGGTTCTCTTACCGAAACCCTCAATACCGTTCAACTCGCTACCCGTCACAGTTATACTTCTATCATGAGTCACCGTAGCGGCGAAACGGAAGATACTACTATCGCTGACCTTGCAGTAGCAACCAATTGCGGACAAATCAAAACGGGTTCTGCCTCCCGTTCTGACAGGATTGCAAAATATAATCAATTACTCAGAATCGAAGAGGAATTAGGAGAATCTGCAATTTATGGCGGTAAAATGTTCAAATATTGATTAACGATATAAGCATACATAATCAGGTATTTTTTTGAGAATACCTGATTATCAAATGGCATCACAAAATGCCTGAACACCATCCATATACTTTTTGCTATTGCATAGGTGTATGGATGATGGTTTTTTTCCTAACTTCCCCAAATTTACTCCGACTATAAAAAACAGTTATATTGAAATAAAAATAAAATTGCATATCAATTGCTAATCTTGTATTCTCGGTTTTGGGCTTCCCGTTCAGGCTGGTTTTGGAGTACAAAACTGTCAACCAGCACCGAACCTAAATAGAAGTACAAAACTCCAAGTTTGTACATCAGCCTACCCGAAGCAAAAACCGTATTAGCGGCTCGTTTTTATTCGTCCATTACCTTTTCACCTTCTTTGTCGAGATATACAAAAGCCGAATCCATTTCGTATTTATATTTGTCTTTGTTAAACTTGAAAATTGATATTTGAAGTTTATAAGGATTATAGGGTTCAAGCTCTTCTGACGATTGTATTGTCCATAAACCATTTTTTTCTACTTTAAATTCAGCATTTTTTAAATAGTCAAAAAACGCCAATTTGAAATAGTTGTCATACTGATTTAAAAATAAACCATACATACATCCACCTGTTCCGCAAGCCCCCATATAAACCAATATATCTTCTCTTCCGTCTGCATTAAAGTCGCCATATCTAAAAGGTTCAGTTTTGACAGAATTGTCAGGAAGTTCAAAGTATGATATTTCGGGTGGAATTATTCTAACAAAATTTTCGCTGAGATTGACTTGAAGTATAAACAAGCTGTCTTGGTTAGTTATTGTTTTGTCAAGTTGTACAGATTTTAAGTTGACTTCAGCAGACTTAGGTTCTTGTTTCGCTCGACAAGAAATCAGAAATAATAATAATATTAGTCCTATGATACTTTTCATTTTGTGTTGGTTGTTGTGTTAAAATAACACCTAACTTGTTTTTATACGCAATTTTTAAATTTTTTTTTGATAAATATTTCTTACCAATTTACGTAAAGTTATTTAATAGCTATTATCCATTTCCCAAACGGACTGCATGAAGCCTTTGGTTGCGCCAACTACTGAGAATACTTTTTTTCAAATAAATAAATCCCGCCGGTAATTCCGAAGGTAATGAGCAGTTTTAGGAGAACAGAATTAGCGTTACTGTGTCCCGCAAAATGACAAAGAGCGTATCCTCCGGTACAGATGAACGCATACATGATGGCTGTTTTTATTTTATAAGGTACCGGAAAATGCTTTTGACCGGAAATATAAACCATGATGGTCATTACCAAATAAGAAATCAGGGTTGCCCACGCACTTCCGTAATAGCCCCACCACGGAATCGTAAGTACATTCAGTAAAAGGGTGATGATTGCGCCTGTTCCGGTAAAATACAGCGCAAAATGCGTTTGCTTAGTGAGTTTGAACCAGATAGACATCTGAGTATAGGCGGCAGAAAGTACATAAGCCATTAAGATGATGGGTACAATGCTAAGCCCTTCCCAGAATTTTTTATCAATAAATGTATATCCCAGAATCTTAATTTCCACGATTTCGTGCATAAAAGCACT
>JAIBAH010000221.1 GCA_019695295.1 Bacteroidia bacterium
GTACCGCCGAAAGTCAGTGCTTCCCAGGTATCTTTCATGCTAAAATCCAGTTTATGATACCCTTCTCTTTTGAAAGTAAATACAGCATTGGGTCCGCACTCAACGCCTCCGTGAATCATACGGGTAAAATGCACTCCTAAAAAAGGAAATGCAGGATTGGGAACCGGATAAATGAGGTTTTTTACTTTGTGCATACCCGAATCGGTCAGGTCATAATAATCCCCCCGAAAACCAACAATCTGAGTTTTGGATTTGACATTGTCTTTCCGCGCAAGCCTGTCAGAAAATAATCCTCCGCAAAAAATCAGATGTTTCCCTTTGAAAGTATGGGTTTGAGTGGTTACTTCCGAATACGCCTCCCCCTTGATAATTCCCTTTACTTCCTGACGGGTTAGCACCTGACTTTCAGGATTTAACCGGGGTACAAGTTCAGCCAGTTTATACACCACTCCCGGAAAATCCACGATACCTGTGCAGGGCACCCAGATTCCGGCAACGCCTGTAGTACAAAAAGGTTCAATCTCCCGGATTTGATCCGGACTGATTTTTTCAATTCCTTCTGTATTATTGGCTTTCCCGTTTTCAAAAATTTTATTCAGAAAAGGAAGTTCCGATTCATGCGTAGCTACCACAACTTTTCCGCAAACATCATAGGCAACCTGATGATTTTTACAAAACTCCACGAGTTCATGCCTTCCGGTAACGCAGTTTTTGGCTTTATAAGAACCGGGTTTATAGTATAATCCGGAATGAATTACGCCGGAGTTTCTGCCGGTCTGATGCATGGATAAACGGTCTTCTTTTTCGAGCACCAAAACCCTGACATTTCGGTGATAAAGCTGAATTTTATAAGCAGCACTCAACCCCACGATTCCACCTCCTATAATTATAATATCATAAACCGGACTATTTTCTTTCATATATTGAGTCTTAAAATCAAGAAATAATGGTTTTAAAACCTAATAAAAACCGCTAAGGTTTAGAATCTGTCTAAAAATTTATCTTTCTTGCAAAAAAGGTATCATCTTTCGACAAAAACCTGTACCTTTGCAACCTCAAAATCCCATATTTTAATTTTATAATATGAACAGATTATTTTTTAATGTTTTAGGCTGTGCTTTAATTTTATTTTCAGCCTGCGGAAAGTCCAGTTTTAATGTAGCACTTGATAATCCGACAAAGGAAAATCTTACTTTTGAAGTAGATAAGAAAGAGTATAAACTCGGTCCCAATGAAAATGTAAATATCGAAATGGAAGCGGGAAAACACACCCTCAACGCAAATAAAAACAAGTATGAATTTGAAGTGAAAGAAGACGGTATCCTGAATGCTGCCGGCAGTGAGTATGTTTTATGGAAAGATGTGTATTTCGATAGAAAAAAAATGGATGATATTCCTGCTGATGCACTGAAAGATGATTCGGTAATGATTGACGGAATAAAATACTACGGAGAAATTAAAGTTTTCAGCAAGGAAACCCCTTATATTCAGAAAGCCTGGGACTATGATTTGCAGACTCCGTTTCCGGACACGATTTCTCTTAATAATCAATCGTTTATCACCAAACAAAAAATCTTCCGTAAACAGGATTTTATCGATGAATACAACATCATGAACGGAATTGACGCAGAGATGCAACAGTTAATGGATAGCGTACTGAAAGCCAAAGGGGTAGATTTAAAGGACCTGAATATCGCTCCTTCTACTAAAACTGAAGAAGTCATCAAAAAATAACAGTAGTAATAGTTAAAAATATCCTAAAAGCCGTTTGAGAAAAACTTTCAGGCGGTTTTTTTTATTTTGAGAAAACGGTGTATCTCAACCCTGATTCTTATGGGGTAACCGGTTCATTTTAATCTCTGTATAAAAAACAAAGTCCGGGGACATGATTTCTTTTTGAAAAATCGAAGGAAAAAACGTAATTTTACACGCTCAGAGTCCGACAAATCCCTCAAATTCAAAAAAAATTATTTTTTAATCGTTTAAAATGAATAAGTTAAATACCGTAATTTCATTTCTGGCCGTTTTTTTATTTTTCACTCAGGGATGCAGTTCTATCAAGAAAACGTCTTTTAAAGAACAGGCTCATCCGCCCGCACCGGATTACTCTCAGAATCACAGCTGGGCAGCCCTCCCAAATCGTCCTGACAAGGCAGACATAAGCCCTGACCCCATTTTTCAGGACAGACAAAGTTCCGCAGAAGTAGATGTTTTCTATATTCACCCTACGATTTATCACAGTAAAAAATACTGGAATGCGGACATAAGAGACTCAATACAAAACTATAAGGTAGATGACCTTGCTATAAAAAATCAGGCTACAGTTTTCAATGGAGTGGCGAAAGTTTATGCTCCCCGTTACCGTCAGATGACTTATCCCGGATTTTCAACCAAAGACACCGCCTCAAAACGGGACGCTTTGGCCTTTGCCTATCAGGATGTAAAAGCCGCCTTTGAGTATTATCTCAAAAATTACAATAACGGAAGGCCTTTTATTATCGCTTCTCATAGTCAGGGCACGATTCATGCAACCCGCCTCCTCAAAGAAATGATTGACGGAACTCCCTTACAAAGTAAGTTTGTTGCAGGATATACAATCGGATATAAAATCCCGAATAATTCATTCCACTCAATTCCAGTTTGTGATTGTCCTGACAAAACCGGCTGCGTGGTAAACTGGAACTCCTATTTAGACAAAAAAATATCTCCCTGGGACGAATGGTATAAAAACTCACTCCGGGTAAATCCTGTAAGCTGGAAAACCGATACTTTGCGTACAGACCCCAATGCACATCTGGGTGTTGTAT
>JAIBAH010000112.1 GCA_019695295.1 Bacteroidia bacterium
AGCAGACAGAAAAACTACATAAAAGCTAACTGCACATTTAGTACATTGGATTTTGCCCGACACAAGCCAACGCTTCGCAAAACTCCTTTTGTTCCGTTAGGGGTTAAGCCGAAGGCGTCACCTAACGGAATTTATAAATCGAAGCATTCTGACTTGGGTTATTATTGCAAAAAACCATTCCTTTCTTGCGGTCTAAAAAGCTAATTGCTATTTTTGCGGGATTAATAATATCAAACGGAGAAAAATATGGGTGGCGGCTCCTAAGTAACTGACCATAAAAAATCTGACACAAATTGTTTCTTGAAATCAATTGATTAACAGAATTATATCCTATAAGTCTGAATGTCAGTTTGCTTTTGTCCACTTACTTAACGAAACGGGGATTACAAATAATCCAAAAACCCGTTGGATTTTTGAAATCCAACGGGTTTAGAGGTTTTTATTCCTTAATCGCTTTCAGTGCGATTTCTTTTTTGCCGAGGTGTATCCGGATCCAATATACTCCTGAGGGGTACATTTGTAAGTCGAGGGGAATAATGTCTTTGTAATAACTTGTGGCGGGGATGCAGTACAGGATGCGTCCGAGTACGTCAGTTATTTCGATGGCGGCGTTTTGTTTTTCGTTCAGGGTTAGTTCGAGGGAGAATAGTCCGTTCGAAGGGTTTGGAACAAGTCTGAAAATGCCGATGCCGGAAATGCCGTCTGTGATGTCGGTGGTATTGATTACATTTACATTCAGGGTGTCGGTGTCTTCACAGGTGAAATTATCGGTAGCGGTTACCTGCACCTGATAGTTGCCTGTGGTGGTGTAGGTGTGAGTAGGATTCTGAAGAGTGCTTACGCCTCCGTCCCCGAATGCCCAATTCCAGGCGTTTACGCCTGTACCGCTTGAGGTGAAGTTTACCTGACCGGAAGTAGCCAGGTCCACTACGGTGCTGCTTGCGCTTGCCGTTGCGTTGAGCCCCTGACCTACATTTACCGTTGCCGGAACTCTTCCGCAGGGGTTGCTCCATTCTATCTGCCATTTGAAGAAATAATAGTAAAAATCGCCTGGGTTGGTTGTGGCACTGGAGGTTTTGATGTTTACTATCCCGTTTACTGTATAAGGATAAGACGGGCCTGAGTTATTACGAAACATATCACTAAGACCGCTTACTCCGAGCTGGAGGTTATTTCCGATAGGTACGTTCAGGTTGAGGGTAACAGTCTGCATTCCTGTGGGGATGTTTACGGTTACTTCGTCGAGAACGGCACCGTTCTGGTCTCTTACCTGAATGGTTCTTTGTCCGGCGGTGTAGGAGAATACCTCCACTGATTTGAGGGTAAAGGGGGCAAGTGCGTCAAAAATCAGGTAATGTGCGTCATTGGTGTGGTTTCCGCCGCCGCCTGTAGTATCCAGCTTTCCGGTCTGGGCGGTCTGTATTGCGTCAGCGTAATAGGTGGTACTGGCAGTGAGTACGGGGGTATTAAAGCTGTTGCCTGTAGCTACGGGGCTGGTACTGGTCAGGGAGTTGTACCACACAACGGTTCCCTGTCCGTTGGGAGGGGTTCCTGTAAGAGTGGCAGTGTTTCCGGTACAGATATTTGTACTGGATACGGAAACCGGCTGACTGTTCAGAATGAGGAAGTCCTGTCCGATTGCATTATCAATGGGTTTATCATCCGGTAAGCCGTTTACGTATTTAATCTCAACCGTAAGGGTGTAGCTATTGGGAGTTACGGCAATAGCAGGAACGGGTACTGCGGTTTGGTTTCCCTGGAGCAGTGTGCCTGTCCATACAAGGGTGTCGGAGAATCCGGTATTGAGGGAATAATGTATATTCATGGAAGTGATTACGGAGTCGCCGTTGTTTTTTACGAGGATAGCGGGGTTTATGGAATTGTTGCAGGATGCAGCCTGAATGTTTCCGATGCTTAAAACGGAGGCGTTGTAGTTGTTGGCGGGAACATAAGGAACAAAGCCCTGCTGAATCAGGTAGTTGTAGGCTCCTTCGAGGTTGATGATTCCCATACCGTAATTGTTGTCTTCTCCGGCAGCACCCAGGTCGGTGCAGGAGTAGTACAATGCCAGTTTTACTTCTGTTCCGGTAATGGTTGGGAAGGCTTCTCTGAGGAGCATGATTGCGCCGCATACGTGAGGAGCCGCCATAGAGGTTCCGGTGAAGTTGGCGTAACCCGCACCGGGAATACAGGAGCGTACATCCGTTCCGGGAGCAGAAACTTCGGGTTTAATCAGGAGGGAGCCTGTACCGCCGCAGTCAGAAGGTCCGCGGCTGCTGGAGGATGCGATAGGGAGCGTTGCGAGGTTGCCATTCAGGTTTCCTACGCAGAATACGTTTACGAGTGAAGTAGAGATGTTTTTGGGCATGGTAATGGTAGATACTCCCGGGCCCTCATTTCCTGCGGAGAAAACTACAGCGATTCCGGCGGCTTCGCAGGCGTCGAGTACGAGTTTGTAGGCATTCGTTGGCAGACATTCGTCGGTTAGATTCGGGTCATACCATGAATTGTTGATAGCGCCGGGCATATCGTTGGTGGTATTGACATTATTATCCGGATTTAAAGACCACTGAAATGCAGAAATCCGGTCGCCATTGGTACAGATTCCGGGGGATGCAATCCATGAAGCTCCAAAAGCGACTCCGATTGTATCCTGAGTACTTTCATCCAGTCCCACCATGGTTCCTACGGTGTGCGTGCCGTGCTGATCACAGTCGGAAGGGATTGTGGTATTTCCTCCCGGGTCGTGCCATGCCTGAGATGCCGGTACAAAGTTTCCTCTGTACTGATTGTCAATGGCGGGGTGGTCAGGGTCAACGCCTGTATCTATACTCATTACAATTTGTCCGTTTCCGGTATAGCCCAAGCCCCACATAAAGGGTGCTTTGATGGCTCTCAGTCCGGATTCTGTTCCTCCGGGGGTTCTCATTCCGGGAGTTTCCACGCTGTTTACCCTGAAAGGCTCAAGATATACAGGAGAATCCCATGTAAGGGACTCTACGTCATTTCTGAGGCTGAGTAAATCAATGGTTTCGGGAGAGGCATTGACCATAATCAGATTGGTAATCCAGAAAGGTCTGATTTCCTCAGCAGAAATTTCTTTCCGGGATTTCAAAAACGCAATTAATGGCCCCTGAGTAGAAGCCGCCTTTTGCTGAAGGGTGGTGATTACGGTATAGGTTCTTTCTTTCAGGGACGCTTTTCTTGCATAAAATTCAGCGTCCATCGCCTCGATATCTACTTTGTCGGTTAATACAATCCAAATAGGCTGTTTTTCATCAGGGTGTTCAGCCATTCGGTTCAGCAGGTTTGAACCTATTTTGGTTTCATCTCTTAATGCCTGAGAAAAGAGGCAGTTCATACCCATCAGCAGGGAAAAAAATAGTAAGCTAATATTTCTTTTCATTTTGAAATAAATAAATAGAGTTTAAATTAAAGCATTTGCAAATGTACGATATATTTTTTTTTACACCAATTTTTATGAAATGAGTTATACTTCGCATGAGATAAATTTTCCTTCATTTAGAGGGCAGGCGTGAACATCTTCGCTCTAAATGAAGCATTTCTCGTAAAATTCATCCTGTTTACGGTATAAATAAACAGGGTTTTCCCGAATATGTTTTCTAAGATATTGCTATTATTCAGGTATTTTCATACAGTTTTCGAGAAAAAGAACGTAGGCATTTTTCCCTTTTTGTAACCCTTCGATGGGTATTTTTTCGTTGACACTATGAATGTTTTTGAGGTAATGAAGTTCTATTTCAAGAGGAAGAACACAGTAGGCCGGAATTCCCATTGAGCGAAAGACTCCTGTATCGTTAAAATTGGGAAGTAAGGAGGGAATTACTCTGCTTTCCGGATAAACCTGAAGGATTGCAGCATGTAATGACTTGTAAAATGGATTTGATTCGTCAGAAATCCCGGCATCCGGCATTTCCAGCAATTTTGTAATGACGATGTTTTTATTTTTCAATCTTTTTTGAAGTTGCCGTATAAATTTCTCTGTGGATTCACCCGGAAGCAGCCTGCAATCAAGCAAAGCCGTCACTTCATTTGGAATGACGTTATGGGCTCCTTCCTGACTTTTAAGTCCGGTGAGGGTTATTGTTGAGGAAAAAAGGGAGAGTAATTCAGGTTTTTTTCTCAATACGGGGATAATCAAAGGGTGAAACAGCACAGGATGCTTCATAATGAGTGCCTTTGGCATCCTTTCCCATTTTCCCAGTTGCTTTAGCATGCTTATACTCAAAAGATTAATTTGAATTTGGGGCTTTTTATGAAGCAATCGGTTTAGTGCAGCAGTCATCTCTTTATTGGCGTATTGCAGGGGAGGAACCGAAGCATGACTGGAGTTTTCCATCTTTAGGCTAAGGTTAAGCCAAAGGGATTTTTTATGTGAAACGGCAATTCCAAACACATATTTTTCTGGCTCCTTACTAAGAATATGGTTTAAAGCGGGTGCGCCTTCTCCAATAATGACAGCCGGATTCAGTATTTCTCTGTATTTTTCCGCTACATATTTTACTCCTCCCTGACATTGTGTTTCTTCGCAGGAAACCGCCAGAAAAGAGATATTGAAAGGCATTTTCTGATTTTGATACTTCCGCATTACTTCAATAATGCTGAACAACTGAAGGATGGCCGCCCCTTTATTATCGATTGCCCCTCGTCCCCAAATTTCTTTTTCGGTGATTTTCCCTGAAAATGGAGGATGAATCCAGTTTTCCTCTTTGCCCGGATGCACCACATCTATATGATTGAGAAAGACAATGTTGGGAAGGTTTTCAGAAAGCGGGTAAACGGAAGCCGAAAAGTTGAACTGATTGTTTTCTGAACCCATCTGAAACACGCTTAATCCATTTTCTTCACAAAGGTTTTTAAGCCATAAACCTCCTTCTTTTTCATTACCACTGACTGAATGAAAACGAATATACCGGCTTGTGATTTGGGTGATGTCAAAAAGGCTGTCCTTTAGCTGCATATAAACGGGTGCATCTCCCTGACAGCGCACCTGAATAAAGCACATCAACAAAAAAAGGGTAAGCATTCCTTCCTTCCGGCGGTTTTGAATGACTATTTTCTGCTGTTGTTTATTGCAAAAGACTTTCATCGGTAGAAAAGGGAAATCCGGGTGTTTTGATTTGTTTTTTTTGAAAAAGTATCATTTCCCGGGAGCCTCTTCATGCGTTTTGGAAGAAGATGCAATCATTTGCTGGATGTCTTTCAGTTCCTGAGCGGTGAGATACCGCCATTTTCCTACCGGTAAATCCAGTTCTATATTCATAATCCGTATTCTTTTCAGTTTTTTTACGTCATACTCCAGGAATTCGCACATCCGGCGGATTTGACGGTTCAGACCCTGCGTAAGGATAATCCGGAAGGTAAACTGACTGAGCTGCTCCACAAAACACTTTCGGGTAACCGTATCCAGTATGGGTACTCCGTTGGCCATTCTCCGGATAAATTCCCTTGTAATGGGTTTGTTTACGGTTACGATATATTCTTTTTCGTGGTTGTTTCTGGCTCTGAGGATTTTGTTTACGATATCGCCGTCACTCGTCAGCAAAATCAGTCCTTCACTGCCTTTATCCAGCCTTCCAATAGGGAAAATCCTTTTGGGGTAATTAATAAAGTCAATGATATTGTCTTTTTCTACTTTGGTGTCCGTTGTACAGACAATTCCTACGGGTTTGTTAAAAGCAATGTAAGTAGCCTGGGATTTGGGAGCAGAAACGATTTGCCCGTTTACTTTAACGATATCGCCCGGCATGACTTTGGTTCCCATTTCTGTAACGGTGTCGTTGATGCTGATTCGTCTGTCCAGGATCAGCTTGTCGGCTTCTCTCCGGGAGCAAAAGCCGATTTCACTGAGATATTTATTGATTCTTATGCCTGAATTATCGTCCATTGTATATTATTACCTAAATTGAATGCAAAAATAGGGATTACTTCCCGAATAGCCAAATTCCGGATTTGAAACCGGGCGGGATTTTTTTATATATTTTTTTGTATTTCAGAAATCTTTCTCTAAATTCGCAGCCGTTTTGATAAATATGCTGAGAAAATTAAAAATATACGGAGTCATATTGTTTTCAGGAGCTATCCTGAGCGCATGGTTTTTCCATAAGATTAACCCCCGGCATTTTTATACGCATTATTTCCGGATGATAGAGGAAATCAATGACAGGAACTCTCAAAGCATTGAAATTAAGTCAATTGTACTGGATTGTTTTTTGGGGGATTGGAAACCTGTTTCGAAAATTACTTCAATTTTCACTTCTTTTCTTTCCGAAGAAACCCGTGAAATTCGTTTTTTTACGCAGCAGTATCAGTATTCTTCCGTAATATTCCCCTCTTTTTCCTTTCTTTTTAAGGAAAGGCTGCACAGTTTAATCCGCCTGGATTATATTCCCCTGAGTTTCCGGTAAATGGAATTGGGTAAAATCACTGTATTTTTACTGTATTTTCTATTATTCCCATGAATACCTGCTCCGTCCGGGGCGGTCATTTTATCTTAATTTTTTTAAATTGTTCAATATTTTAAACTTTTTATATTAATGCGTAATAAACCAACGATAGTCGTTTTGTTAGTTGTTTTTTCGCTGATTTGTTTGTATAATCTGTTTTATACATACCGTCAATTCAGCATGAGTTCCAAGTTCAATGCAGCAGAAAGTAACTGTATTGGCTCCGGAAGAAAAGATTCTGTCTCCTGTGCAGAATATCAGGAACTTGTTAAGGATACGGTATTCCAAAACCGTTACAAAGGTGCAATTGATAAATCCTTTACTTTAGGTCTTGACCTTCAGGGCGGGATGCTTGCCACGCTGGAAATCGGAGTGGAGGACATCATCCGTCAGCTTGCACCGAATTCTGTCAATGATACTGCTTTTAATGCTGCTTTAAAAAATGCGATTAAAACCAAAGAAAACAGTCAGGATGATTTTGTAAGTATTTTCGTGAGTGAATTGAAGAAAGTGAATCCGAATGCAAAATTAGGGGCTGTATTCATGAATAATGAAAGAGGAATCAGCGTAAGTACTTCTGATGCTGATGTAATCAAAATGCTGGACGAAGAGGCAAAAGGTGCGATTGACCGTACTTTTAATATTATCCGTACCCGTATCGACCAGTTTGGGGTAGTATCTCCTAATCTTCAGAAACAGGAAGGAACCGGTCGTATCATCGTGGAATTACCGGGAGTAAAAGAGCCTGAAAGGGTAAGAAAGTTGCTTCGCAGTACTGCAAAATTAGAGTTCTGGACTACTTATACCATCGAAGAAGCAATCCGGGTAATGATTGAAATCAATGAGAAATCCAAAATCATTGAAGGACTGGTAAAGGAAGACACTACTAAAAAAGACGTAGCAAAAACGGATTCTACCAATACTAAGCCGGATTCCGCAGGGAAGACAGATGTTGCGGTAAATGACTCTTCTGATAAAGACAGTGCAGATATCTCTCAGGAAGAAAAAGTGGCTAAATTTAAAAAAGAAAATCCTTTCTTTGGAGTTTGTCCTTATCCTGACCTGCAAAGTATCAACCCTAAATCTCCTTTGGTAGGATATGCAATGCCGGAAGATACTGCCAAGGTAAATGAATATCTCCGTAATGAGGAAATTACAGAAGTAATTCCGGATGACATGAAGTTCTTCTGGACATTAAAGCCGATTGCCGGTAAAGCACACGGACTTGTAGCGATTCGTGCTGAAAATTCTGAGCCTGTACTCGGAGGCGATAAGGTAACTACCGCCCGCAGAACGACTGACGAAAACAACCGTTTCGTAGTAGATATGACAATGAATATCGAAGGGGCTCAGGACTGGGCGAGAATTACAGAAGATAACGTAAATAAATCCGTAGCAATCACGCTTGACCGGATGGTTTATTCTTTCCCTACAGTACAGGGTAAAATTGCCGGTGGCCGTTCACAGATTACCGGTGATTTCTCAGCAGATGAGGCGGGTGACCTTGCCAATGTACTGAAAGCGGGTCAGTTACCGGTTCCTGCAAAAATTATCGGAGAAGACATCGTAGGACCTTCTTTGGGAGCGAGCAATATTACAAGTGGATTACTTTCATTTCTTGCTGCATTATTAATAGTAGGTCTTTTCATGGTGTGGTACTATCGTAAGGCAGGGGTTTATGCGGTTATTGCTTTATTATTCAACCTTATAGCACTGATTGCGGCTTCTGCTGCATTCAATATCGTACTTACGCTACCGGGTATGGCGGGTATTATTCTTACAATCGGTATGGCGGTGGATGCCAACGTACTGGTGTTTGAGCGTATCAGGGAAGAACTAAGGTCTGGTAAAACCCAAAAAGCGGCAATAAAAGCCGGTTTCCAGAATGCGTTTTCTTCTATCATTGACTCAAACGTTACCACTTTATTAACAGGTATCATTCTGTTTGCATTTGGTGTGGGACCTATCAAAGGGTTTGCGGTTACGTTAATCATCGGTATCCTTACCTCTCTGGTGGCTACTTTATTACTTACCCGTCTGATTCTTGAGTATTATGCAGATAAAGGACAAACCATTTCTTTCGGTAGTGAGAAGACTTTATCTATGTTTACAGGTATTGATTTGAAGTTCTCTCAGCGTAAGAAGATGTTTTATATGATTTCGGGAGGTCTTACAGTGGTAAGCCTTATCCTGATGCTTACAGTTGGATTTAAACTTGGGGTGGATTTCAAAGGTGGTCGTCAGTATGTGGTAGAATTTGAAAATAAATCCCTTTCTGATACTGACCTCGAAAAAATCCGTACAGATCTTACTACAGCATACGAAGGAGATGCGCCCGTTATCAAAACCCTTGCTTCTGCTTCTCAGGTTCAGATTACTACCTCTTATAAGAAAGAAGACGCAAAAGCAGGAGATGAAATCGTGAATAAATTGCTTGCAAATCTGAACAGTTCGTTCCCTTCTTCCAAGCCCAAAATCCTGAGTTCTACCGATGTTGGGCCAACCGTAGCGAATGACATCAAACGTTCCGCATTCTTCTCGGTTATTTTCTCACTGATAATCATCGCGCTCTATATATTAATCCGTTTCTACAAATGGCAGTATTCTTTGGGTGCGTTTGCGTCACTATTCCACGACGTAATCATCGTACTGGGGCTTTTCTCCTTCTTTAGGCTGATTCCGCTTCCTTTCAACGTGGAAATTGACCAGGCATTCATTGCGGCAATTCTGACACTGATAGGGTACTCAATCAATGACACGGTGGTAGTATTTGACAGGGTAAGGGAAAACCTGCTGGAAAACAAAACGATGCCGATGACACAGGTATTTGACGCTGCTATTAATGAAACGCTGAGCAGAACGCTGATTACTGCCGGTACAACCCTTTTGTCTGCATTTGTCTTGTTGCTATTGGGTGGTGCGGTAATCAAAGGTTTCGTATTCGCAATCTTTATGGGAATTATCTTCGGTACTTACTCTTCTATCTTCGTGGCAAGTGCAATCTCTCTGGATTTATTCCTCAGAGAAAAAGCGGATAAAAAAGTAGCAGCTACTGCTAAATAAGTTCTTCCCGAATCCTTTCCGGATTCATAAAATAAAAACAGACTGTCCCAAAAAGGCAGTCTGTTTTTTTTCGTTATCTGTGCAACAGGGTGGGTCTTTCTGTTCCTTTATTTCAGTCTTTCCTTTATATCCAGCCTGAATTTACGGGCGGTGTCTTTGGCGATGTCATATCCTGCGTCCAAATGCCGGAGGACTCCCATTGCAGGGTCGTTGTTGAGCACGAGTTTCAGGCGGTTGTAGGCTTCATCCGTACCATCAGCGACGATTACTGTACCGGAATGGATAGAATACCCGATACCCACGCCGCCCCCATGATGAAGGGAGACCCAGCTTGCGCCGCTTGCTACGTTAATCATGGCATTCAGTACAGGCCAGTCGGCGATAGCGTCTGAGCCATCCATCATGGCTTCGGTTTCCCGGTTGGGGGAAGCCACGGAGCCGGTGTCCAGGTGGTCTCTTCCGATTACGATAGGGGCTTTTACTTTTCCTTCTTTTACGAGTTGGTTAAAGGCAAGAGCGGCTTTCTGACGTGCTCCCATCGGAAGCCAGCAAATCCGGGCAGGAAGTCCCTGAAATGCGATTCGGTCCTGAGCCATTTTTATCCATCTTGCAAGGGCTTTGTCTTCGGGGAATAATTCCAGGATTACTCTGTCTGTTTCATAGATATCCGCAGGGTCACCGGAAAGTGCCACCCACCGGAAAGGGCCTTTGCCTTCACAGAATAAAGGACGGATATAGGCCGGTACAAATCCCGGAAAATCAAAGGCGTTTTCTACTCCTCTTTTATCTTTTGCCTGTCCTCTCAGGTTATTTCCATAATCAAAGGTAATGGTGCCTCTTTTCTGTAACTCCAGCATCAGCCGTACATGATGTGCCATTGTATCCCAGGATTTTTCCTTGTATAATTCCGGGTTGCTTACTCTCAGGGTTTTGGCTGCTTCCACGCTCATTCCTTCCGGAAAATATCCGATAAGTTCATCGTGTGCCGAGGTCTGATCGGTAAGGGTATCCACGGGAATGTTTCTGTCAATCAAACGGCTGAGTAAATCTGTTGCATTGCAAAGCACTCCGATGGACATTGCTTCTCCTTTTCTTTTGGCTTCGAGGGCAGTGTCAATGGCTTCGTCTATATTATAGGCAATGACATCCAGATACCGGGTTTCGATTCGCCTCTGGATTCTCCATTCTTCTACTTCTGCGACCAAGGCTACCCCTTCATTCATGGTAATGGCCAGGGGCTGAGCGCCTCCCATTCCGCCTAAGCCTGCCGTTACATTGAGGGTTCCTCTCAGCGTGCCGCCGAAATGTTTATCAGCGATTGCTGCGTAGGTTTCGTATGTTCCCTGTACAATCCCCTGAGAACCAATATAAATCCATGAGCCGGCTGTCATCTGGCCATACATAATCAGGCCTTTTTGTTCCAGTTCACGGAAGTAGTCCCAGTTGGCCCAGCGGGGTACAAGTAAAGAATTGGCGAGAATAACCCTGGGGGCATTTTTATGGGTGGGGAGAATTCCGACCGGCTTTCCGGACTGAATGAGCAGGGTTTCATCTTCTTCCAGATCCTGAAGGGCTTTCAGAATCAACTCCAGTGCTTCATGATTTCTTGCGGCTTTTCCCGTTCCTCCATATACCACGAGGTCTTCCGGGCGTTCTGCTACATCGGGGTGAAGATTATTGAGCAACATTCTGAATGCAGCCTCCTGTACCCAGCCTTTACAGTGCATTTTGGTTAAATCAATATTGGTTAATTCTGCTACTGTTTTTACCATATCTTTTTTGTTGATTATAAATTTTACGCTGTAATAAAAAAAGGTTTTGAAACCATTTTATTTTCCGGAAAAAAAGCGAAAATATCATTTCCTTCCGGATTTCACAATAACAGTTTACCGGATTATAAAGTTACAGTTTTCTCAGAAAAAACGATTCCGTACTCAGTTAATTCTTCCAGAACGGGGAGATAAATATCGGGCGTAACCGGTGCAAGCACCCCTCTTCCTGTTATTTTTCCCTGAAGAATGAGTTTTACGCCCATTGCAGCGGGCAGACCTACGGTTTGTGAGATGGCGGTATGATGATAGTCTTTTCCGATAACGGCCATTGTAGCGGTTTTTTCATACCGTTTTCCGTCTTTTTCGTAGAGGATTTTATCTGCCATGACGAGCATATCTTTATCATGAGTCTGAAATACCCATCTTTTCATGAGTAAATCATACAAAATCTCAGCGGGAGTGGCATTGGGACGGGTGACAGGGGTATCGTCCAGGATTCCGGCGGATTCGAGGCGTTTCATTAATCCGCTGTCTGACTCTGTATTCAGAAAACGGGCAAGTGCTTCGGTCAGGCTTTCTCCATCCTCAGCGGGAATATAGGATGCGGCCCATTCTTTATGTGTCATCCGTTCGGAGTCTGTGATGCGGTAATCGTTGGCGGTAAGCCCGATTTTAATCAGGGCATTCCATCCTTCGCAGTAGCCTTTCATTCTCAAAGTGCCTCTGATGAGGGTTTTTACTTCCGGAATATCATACATCTGAATATAGGAATAGGAATCGCGGTTTGCGTAGGCTTCAAATGCTCCGTATCCTTCGACTTCGATGCTGTCTGTAACGGAAAAAAGGCGGTTGTATGGGATAAATGCCCGCTTGCCGTTCCGGAGGTAATTTGCGGCTCCCTGTCCGGCGAGAATCACATTCATCGGGCTCCATGTAAATTTGTAACCCCAGGGATTATCGTTGCTTTCGGGGGCAATCAGGCTGCCGCAATAGGATTTTAGTTCCACGATTTTTCCGCCGGCCTGCCTCACTGTATGAATTCCTTTCATTACATTCATGTGGTCGATTCCGGGATCGGCCCCCAGTTCATTGAGAAAAATAAGGTCACTGGCCTGTGCTTCTTCATGAAAAGCAGCCATAGCCGGAGAGATATAGGACGCTGTTACTAAATGTTTTTTGTGTCTGAGGCAAAGGGATGCCACAAGCGGATGCATTGGCGGAGGCAATAATGAGACAATTACGTCAAATTCAGGAAGGAGAGCGTCAAGTTGTGCTTCATTTCCTCCGTCTAATTCAATCGCTTTTCCGAAAGGGTGCTCTCCTGTTTTTTGTGCTGCAAGTGCTACGTCCATGTCTCCTACGGTAACCTGCCACTGATTTTCCGCAGCGTGATTCAACAGGTAACTGATTAAGTCTGTGGCTGACCTGCCCGCTCCGATAACTAATATTTTTTTCATGTATTTTTTGGGAATAATTCCGCGGCAAAATTAATGCTTTTCGGACAATATCCGGTCAAATGTCTTACTTTTTATTTTGAGAGCGAAAGTGAAAGGAGGCAAAGGACGGAAATATTGATTCGCCGTTGTGGGTGGGGTATATTCAAAAAAGTGTGTCGAAGACAGCCTTCAATACAACCCAAGTAGCCCTTTGCCACGGCAAAGGGCTGGAAAACGTCATCGTAATGAACGGGAACGTTTCAAACAGCCCGGACAGTCCAGTCGGACGTAAAGGGCGATTACCCTTTAGGGGAATTGTATTATCGGGACAATCTGTGGGTAAAGGTGGGGTTTGAGGCTGCCCTTTTAGAAAACCCATGGTGAATCAAATTTATCCTGACGGAATACTTTAGGACTCAATCAATATCATTCGCACACTTTCTCAAAAACACCATACTTAAACAAGAAAGTAGTGGTTTCATCTACATTGATTATCCTGCCTGTATAGTTTTCATCAACCACCATTTCTCTTCCTTTTTTGTGTAATAACAGCTTTTTGTTTTCTTTATCAATATTAATGGAGGTTTGAAAATAAAATTGCATGAGCTCATCCTCTGTTGCTCCATAATTATCTCCCATAGTCTGAAAGTAAAGCACCTTATCCCCATAATTATACAAACTACAAGAACCTGAAGTTACCCCATGATGAAGAAAGACCTCTTCCACTTTAACCAAGTACACCTCTTCTCCTATTTGTAATAGGGATGCGATACCACTTTCTCCCCATGTACCATGATTGCCAGCAAATTTTACAAACCGTTCCAAATCTAAAGTGCCCTTTTGTTCATTTACTTTAAAATAAATTATGCTTAAAGCAGGAGCACAAGCATGGCAGGATGTATATTCGTTGAGATCAGTTTTCTCGAAAGTGTTCGTAATCAAGATAATATGATTTGATTGAGTGTATTTGCAGGTAAAGATGGTATCCACTACTGTATAAAGAGAATCATTATAAGAAGAGCCAAATTGCAACTTTTCGGCATAATTGGGCTTCCATATACATTCTTTCCCATTCCATTTTCCTTCAAATAAAGTAGAAATTATTTCAGCAGTGGATGTGTTTACCGGAAAAGTAATGTATTGTGCATTTAAGAATTGAAAACAAAAAGCAGAGATAAATCCTAATAGTGTATATTTCATTTGCTTTTTTATTAGAAACTCCGAGTCAATCCCCCGTAAGAACCGCTCCGATTTGTGATTAATTCGCAAAAAAATAAATTTACATTGCAACTATAATTAAATAGAACAAGAAAAACAAGCGTTTTTTGTATGAACGGTTATTTTTTGTGGGGGAATGGTGTTATTAGGGTTATTTCCGGTAAAAGTATTCCCAATGAGATTGCGACCTGACTGATTTTATCCTTACTCTTTCCATAATTTTCCTGAATAAAGCTGCCCTTCTGAATGAAAGATTCTGTAAAAATACATCCCTTTGGGTAAATGTGCAAG
>JAIBAH010000113.1 GCA_019695295.1 Bacteroidia bacterium
GGCAAGTCTTTTAAAAAAGGACATATGGTAATTCATCATGAGGCATTATGGAAAGCCCGCAGGGATTTCACCGCCGGGGCTGATTTTTCGGAAGCCGACTGGGAAAAATATACCAAGCATGATTATGCCGTTTTTAATCCGGCTCATACCTGGACTGAATTTCTGAACCGGCTTGTAGGCGCCCTTACGGGATTGATTATTCTGGGATTATTCCTCACTTCCCTACCCTACCGGAAATACAGGCTGAGTGTAACGGTTTTTTCTTTTCTAAGCCTGATTCTTGTAATGATTGAAGGCTGGCTCGGAAAACTGGTTGTGGACAGTAATCTCCGGGAGGGAATGATTACGATTCATATGGTTGGAGCGATGCTTACGCTTGTGGCTTTAATTACCGCAAGGGTTTTTGCATTTCCTGTTTCCTCAGAGAAAAAAACAGAGAACTCCTTTACCCGTCTGATATTTATGGGAGCCGGAATCAGCTTTTTAATTCTTCTGCAAATCGCTATCGGCACACAGGTAAGAGAAAACGTGGATGTGGTAGCCAAATCATTAGGAGACGCACAAAGAAGCCAGTGGATTGAAAATCTCGGAGCTGTTTACCGTTATCATACGAGTTTTTATATCTTTCTGATGATTGCTATCGTATTCTGGGTATTTCAGCTAAAAGATTTTTTTGGAAAAATTCCGGGAGTAAAGGGATTAACTATTGCAACTGTAATTATCCTTCTGTCAGAAATC
Organism: Bacteroidia bacterium; assembly: GCA_019695295.1. Lineage (GTDB taxonomy): Bacteria > Bacteroidota > Bacteroidia > J057 > J057 > JAAFHL01. The sequence continues at coordinate 739 of JAIBAH010000113.1, forward strand.
CTTGCGGGAATGATGATGAATGCATTTGATATCCCACCGGTGCTACAGCCGGTACATCTTTTACTGGCAACGCTGCTGTTTGGGTGTTCCTACTGGATTATGATGCTTTTTGTCACAGCCCGAAAGTAAAAACCTCCACTTAAAACGCCGGGAATTATTTCCCTCTCAGTCGAATCTGAAGGGAAGATAACATATTAATAAATGAGTTGTAATCCCGGTACGGGAGTTTGGAGGATTCCGGCTGCTCATTTCCGGGAACAATTCTGTCAAGATAATCTCTGGATTGAAGCAGGGACCATATATCCATCAGTTCTGCAGATTCTGATTTTTTCACAATACTCTCCATACCATATAGTTTATGCAATGCTTCTTTCCGGAAAGGATGCTCAAACCATGACCTTGACATAGACATGGAGGTGTCGTGTGAGTGAGTTACAGGAGTCAGATTATCCATAGGCTTGTGTCTTGCCACCACCATAGAAGGAGTCAGCCAGTATAAGTCGGGGTGCTTGAGGGTTTCCTGCACCAAATCCGTAAAAACCTGAAGCCATATTGCGGTTTTTGCATTTCGTCTGAACAGTAATGTGTAATCCAGAAATATCACAACGACCTGGTCTCTTCCCACTTCCTCCCTCAGGGTATCCACAAATTCTCTGGCACTGTATTTCTGAGAGGGCTGAAACAGCTTTAGGAATAACTGAGAATAAACGTTGTTCCGGATGAGGAGTGCAGGCCTTTTCAGGCCGGTAGGGTTGTAAAGATAATTGGGATTGCGGTTCCGGAAAGTAGCGCTGGAAATATCCGTAATGATACCGGAGTACTGAAGATGATCGGTAAGCGTGGCTGCGAGGCTGTCGCTGTAAAACAACTCCGGATGCACAAAAACAAAAGGCTCCTGATCAAAACTACTTCTGACTTTTTCATGATGTTTTTGTACCTGACGAACAAATTCCGATTTACTGTAAAAAAAACTCAGGGAATGATTATGCGTTCCGCCCATAAACTCAGCCCCGTTTGTCCATCCCAATTTGGCGAAAGAGTCCAGTACTTTGGGCTGATACTGGGCAAATAAATCAATGGTAGCACCCGGAATATAAAACGAAAGTCTCAGATTTCCCTTGTGTTCCATCATTAGTTCCCTCAGCTTCTGGTTGAGGGGGAGATAAAAGTTAGAAGAAACCTTTTGAATCTGTGCCTGTGTTTCCACTTCATCCACAAAAGCGTTTTTTCCTTTGCAGATATCCCAAAATGAATAATGATTGAGTTCTGCAGGCTGATTTACCTGAAAACAGAGACAAATTGAAGGCATAGTTTTGTTTAAGTCCGAATGAAAGTCCAAAATTAAGAACATTTTTAACAGTATAGAAAATATTTATCTTTTGAATCAAAAAAAAATATTTTCAGGGATTAGACAACCTTTTTGTTTATTGTTTCGATATTAAATATTAAACAATTTATTCTTTTTTCCATTTTTAAATAACTCCAAATCATTATGCTTAAACTGAAAGGGATTTTTCATCTTACACATTCTGTTATCTGCTTTTTTCTTATGTTGAATCTGGTCAACGCTCAGACTCCTGTTTCCGGTGGAATTTACAACAGCACATCCTGGACACTCGCCGGCAGTCCTTATCTTATTACGGGGCCGATTGTGGTTTTTCCAGGAAAAACGCTGACAATTGAGCCGGGTGTAATTGTGAAAGTTCAGGCCAATACAGACACCATAACGGGAATATCACAAAACTATCTGGAAATCAGAGGGAATCTGGTGGCGGTAGGCACACCCTCCGCACCGATTGTATTCACTACGGACTCTGTGAATTCTCCTAACTTTATTCCGGTTTATACGCCTTATGAGCAATGGAATGGAATCCGGATAAAAACGGAACAGGGAGCAACCGCATCGTTTGACTATTTTACCCTGGATCATTCCGGTTACGGGATTGATAATCTGAACGACAGCGCAAGCGGAACCATCAGCATCAACCATTGTACTTTTTCCAACAATACATGGGGACTCAATATGTTTGGAAATATCGTAATTGACAGCTGTATTTTTATCAACAATTATTATCCGTTAAAGGGTGACCCAATCAACAGCCTCAATGCAACGAATTGTGTATTTTCGCAGAATCATGCCGCTATCAGCTATTATGGCGGAGGCAGCAACTTCACCAATTGTATTTTTGATGACAATGAATATGCAATTCAAAACAGTGCCGGTGGGACACTTTCCAACTGTACTTTCACCAACAATGATTTTGCCATTTACAATGCTTATTCCGGATATGATATCAGCAACTGTACATTTACCGGCAACGGAGAAGCCTTTTCATTGATTGACAACAGCAGTATTACCAATTGTCAGATTACCGGTAACGGCCTTGGAATCGGGGTTGGAAGCGGGATGATTATTCAGAACTGTGAAATTAAAAACAATCAAACAGGGCTGCGTATTTACGGACCGGTAATCTCGGATGTAAAAGATAATGAAATCTGTAATAATAGCCTCTACAACGTAGAAAATGCCTCAGATATGAATCTGGGACTTGAAAAAAACTGTTTTTGCAGTTCAGATTCTGCAATTGTGGAAGGGTTAATCTATGATGGATATGATGATATTACAAGAGGCCTTTTCAATTATGCAATCTATGATTCGGCTTGTCAGAACGTTTTATATTATGTCACAAAAGTGAATCTGGGTACAACCAATCTGGAGAATGAAGTTATAACGCCTGCTTTCACATTGTATCCCAATCCTGCTTCCGGATTTTTGACCGTAGAGACTACCCATGCTTCCCTTTTCAATACCAGCCTGAGTATCTATGATATGAACGGAAGGCTGATGAAAAACAATATTTTCTATACCGGCGATATTGCAAGGCTGGATATCAGGGATTTACCCAATGGTATCTATATTCTTTCAGAAAATGCATCCGGAAACAGACAAAAGTTTGTAAAACAATAAATAAAAGAAATTCATTCCATTTTTTCTTTCATCCTGCTTATTATTTATTATTTAATTTTAACACATTTAAAAGCAATTATTTTTATGAAAAAAATCTGGGTTTCATTCATTCTTTTACTGGCATTTCTATCTTGTCTTAATGCACAAACCAATGTAAGTGGCGGAATTTACAGTAATACTACCTGGACACTGGCTAATAGTCCTTATATTTTAACAGGCTCTGTGGTAATTTTTCCCGGCAAAACCCTCACAATCGAACCTGGAGTAGAAGTACGGGTACAGGGAAATGACCCAACAGGAGGATTGTACTTAGAGGTTCGGGGGACACTCAATGCAGTCGGGACACCCTCTGCTCCGATTTCTTTTATATCAGATATTCCCAATGAAACCTATTATACCTGGTACGGAATCAGTATCAAAGGTGATCAGGGAGGAACGGTAAATATGAATTATTTTACCTTGAAAAATACGATGTACGGCCTGATGAACAATGTAGTTACTTATGATACGCTAGCCCTGAAGGGGTGTACTTTTATGTATAATAATTATGGTATTTCCTGGAATACCAACGTTAAGTTAGACAGTTCCTTTATGAGTTACAACGGAGTAGGCGTAGGAATGATGATTATGTATGGGTCAGTAACTGCGGTGAATTCCGTATTTGACAATAACTTTGCCAATATGACAACAATAGCCAACGGTATGTACCTGTACAACAGTAGTTTTACGAACGGTGGCAATGCCATAATTGGGGCATTTGGGGTGATTGACAATTGCCTTTTTGATAGCAATGAGTTTGCAATACAGGAATCGGGTGGGCTTACTATCACCAATACCACCTTCACCAGTAACGGAACGGCAATCAAGGGAATAACCGGAAGTAAAATCATGAACTGTACCTTCAATTACAATGGAGTTGCCCTCGAAGTAGCGGACAACAGCGAAGTAGAAAATAATTTTATCAATGAAAATGAAATTGGTCTGGCTTTGGCTGTAAATACACCCGGGCAGCTCGTTTCCAATGTAAAAAACAATGAAATCTGTAATAATACTTTCTTTAATGTAGAAAACCGAACCAATGTAAATCTGGGACTTGAAAAAAACTGCTTTTGTAATCAGGACTCTGCTGTCATTGAGACGCTGATTTATGACGGGTACGATGACATCACAAGAGGGCTAATCAATTATGCAATCTATGACACTACTTGTCAGGTAGCATTATACTATGTAACCAAAGTAGATCTGGGGACTACTGATATTCCGGAATCTTCGGTTTCTTCCCTCATGATTTACCCCAATCCGGCAACTGAAATACTGTATGTAGCGGATACTCAGGGAGGGGAAATCCTTCTTACCCTCACGGATATACAGGGAAAAATTCTCAGGGAACACCTGCTGGCTGTAAATGAAAAAGCCGAAATCGAAGTAAGGGATTTACCTTCCGGAATTTACTTCCTGAAAGAAAACAACTCCGGCGCAGTTTACAGGGTAATAAAAGAATAGATAAATCCCGGTAAATATACAATCCGAATTTTAAGAATTACAATAAATTTCATTCTGTCTCAAAACTCCTCTTTTTTTCCCGCTGTCATCCGGATATTTCCGGTGGCGGTTTTTTATCGTTTTTCAATCTATACATGAAAATTAACCGATTGGGGTAAAAATATAACCGTTTCGGTAAAAAACTTCAGAAAAATAAAAAATTCAGGAGAAATTGCATTCAGATATTTAAAGATATCCTTTACTTTGTACAATTAAATAAAGTAGTGAAAGCCGGGATGAAAAAAGCGTCTGTTTGCAATGATTCATTCTGACTTGCTCAATAAATTGTTTTATTTACAGATTTTTTTATTTTTTGATTATTAATGACCTAAAATAAGAAATCGGGTAAACGCTCATACAAAAAGTATATAAAAACCCCGGGATTAACGATTTTGACGATAAAATATCCTTACATCAGAATTCGTTTCATTCCTATAATATTTGCCTTAAAATGAATAAACTCAAAATTCTTATCGCAGACGACGAAGCACCTGCCAGAAGTAAAATGAAAAGAATGCTGGAACTCCTCGGGGTTTCGGATGAAATCATCATGGCTGAAAACGGAATCGATGCTTTGCAAAAAATCAGGGAAGAAGGTCCGGATTTAGTATTTCTGGATATCGAAATGCCCGGCAAAACAGGGCTGGAAGTAGCGGAAAGTCTGGAGCCTGATGAAGCCCCTATGATTATTTTTGCTACTGCTTACAATGAACATGCGGTGAAGGCATTTGAAATCAATGCAATGGATTATTTACTGAAGCCTTTTAATCAGGACAGGCTCAGCATGGCTATTCAGCGTGCACTTAAAAGCAACGAAGACAAAACACCCCTCAGTAAAGAACAGATACAAAGCGTAAAAGAGCCTGAAAATCAGGAAGAAGGACTTCCTTTTTACAATAAAATCCCTGTGCCTACGCGTGACCGGTACAAACTCATAGATTATGATGAAATCGTATGTATCGAAATTGAAGAAAGAAGTGTAAGGCTTTATACCAAAGAAAAATCCTATATCCTGAATCACCCTCTCGAAACCTTCGAAAAAAGACTTCCTCCCGATAAATTTTTCCGGGTAAACCGCTCCACTATTATTAATTTCAGTCAGCTTAAAGAAATTGTAATCTGGTTCGGTAACCGGTTTAAAATCATTATGTGTAACGACAAGGAAATTATCAGCAGCAGGGAAAAGACCAAGGTACTCAAAAGTGTACTAAAGATTTAGGCGTTCCGTCTTTATTTATATTCACTTCAGAGGGAAATATGTAACTTTCCTGAATAATTTTTATACTCCTGTAATTTTTTTGAAAAACAGAATACTTATTATTTCAAATAGGATATTCTGGTTGCTGAAATTTTGGTATCTTATTTGATAAAAGATATTCATAATAGATTAAAAATGTAGTTAATGGGTGAACGCAAAAAAGGAGTACAGAAGTGCTCCTTTTTTGCTGTTAGGTAAGGACATATTCCGGAATTTCTTTTTTATTACTGAAATCTGAATTGAAACGTGCTCCGAAGTAATCAAAAACAAGCAGTTTTTAAAGTGTAAGTCCATAATCTTACTTTTTTTACCGTAATTTGCAGCTTTAAAACTGATTGCGTGCGAATGAAATATTTTTTCTTTATTGTAATAAATTTCCTGTTTTGGGAATGTTTCGGTCAGCCGGTCACATTTCCTGTCCTGGAAAGTCAGCAATTGCTGGGCGGTTCCCTGAATGATATCCCCCGTAAACTCATTATTTCCACCGATGGAAATCTGGTAATCGGGGGCTTCCGGAACGCTACGAACCCCGCTAACGGCACTGATGTACACATCATGAAAATAGATACCTCCGGAAAAATTTTATGGGATAAACTTATCGAAATGGAAGGTTTTCAGGAGCTGAGGGGGATTACCGCCGTGCAGGACGGAGGCGTGATTTTTACGGGCGTTACCAATTCCGGAATTGACCACCCTGAAAACGGAGACCCTGCTTTTCAGTCCGACGGGTGGGGAGGGCGACTGGACAAGGCCGGAAATATTTTATGGATGAAAAATTACGGAGGCAAAGAAGTGGATGTTGCAAACGGCATAGAAACCGTCGGAGAGGAGTGTTTTATTGTGGGAGGCTCTTTTTCGAACGACAGGGATGTTTTGCTCAATCATGGCGGAAGTGATATATGGGGATTCCGGATAAATATGGAGGGAGAAGTCCGTTTTCTGAAAACCATCGGAGGCTCAGGCAATGAGTTTGCTCAGGCTATCACTCCCTGCGCAAACGGGGATTATGTCATCGCCGGCGTCACCAATTCGGAGGAACTGGAAGGAGAAAAAGGCAATGGTAACGCCATTCTTATCCGGATAAAACCTACGGGTAGTATGGTCTGGCAAAAAACGTTTCCTTCCCGATACGGGGGCAATTTTCTGGACTTAAAAGAAGATAAATCCGGAAGGCTGATTGTGGCAGGAAGTGTAAACAAAAATCCGGACGACGCTCAGTTTCGTTTTTTAATTCTGGACAAAGACGGAAAAATTATAGAGGATAAAATATCCGGTAACCGGAACGATGAATATTTTACAACGGTAGAAACCTGCAGAGACGGAGGTTTTTTACTGGGAGGCTATTCCCGTTTCCGCAGTACTGAAGATTTCTATACGAAAGGGAAAGAGGATTTTGTGGTAATGAAAATCAATAAAAGCGGAAATCTTATCTGGAGAAAAACGTTCGGGGGGCCGGATTATGAAAGATGTACCGATATTATAGAATATGCTCAGGGGCGTTTTTATTTATTAGGAGAAAAAGACAATTATTTTACGGGAAAACAAGATGGAAACAAGGATTTCTGGCTGCTCAAAGTCCGGGAATATCCCTGTGATTCCTCCCTGATTAAACCGGATATTTTTGTAAGGGCAGATGCCGGCAATAACGTAACGGCCAATCATCCGGTGCGCTTCCGGGCAAGATATTCTTTCGCAGAAAATTTCAAATGGGATTTTGGGGACGGGACTTTCTCCAAAGAAGAACAACCCCTGAAAACCTATACTCAACCCGGTGTATATGATGTAATGCTGACCATTTCCATCAACGAAACCTGTAAACAAACGGTAGTCCTGAAAGAGCCGCTGAATGTGATTGAAAAAGCAGAATAAATGGGGGATTTCCCCTGAGTTTCCGCCCGTATTTTCCCGGGTCCAAATCATCAATACAAAAATCGTATAATTTTTCAGGAAGAGTTGTTCTGTTTTTAAAATTATATCGCTAATTTTGCACCCAATATTAACAGAGTAAGTTTATACTTTGATATAACCTGCTTTTTATAAAAAATCATACGCCAAATCATGCCAAAAGCCCCAATCTATCTTAATCTGAATATAAATGACTTTACGCCTTCCGCAATAGAAAAAATTGCGCATCAATATTTTGGAATTAAAGTAAAATCTACCGAATTAATCAGTTATGCCGACAAGAATTTTTACCTGAAAGAAATTAAAGGCAATAAATATATATTAAAATTTGAAAAAGGAGAGGGCAGAAAACCCCAAATAGCGTTCCAGAATGAGGTTTTGCTTTTTTTGCAGAGTAAACCTTTGAGAATGAACTTTCCCAGGGTTTATCCCAACCTGCTGGGGGAAGAAATCAGTGAGATTCAGGATTCTAAAGGCGAAGTTTACTATATGCGGCTTCTGTCCTGGGCAAGCGGAAAAATATGGGAAAAGATATGCCCTCAGACTCTGGCGTTATGCAGGGAAATGGGAGAATATCTGGGAGAAATGAGCCTTGCCTTACAGGATTTCAGGCCTTCGGTTTCTCCTTCCGGCAATCAGCAGTGGGATGCTGTGCATGCGATGTGGACTCAGGAATCCCTTCATTATTTCCAAAACGAAGAGGACAGGGATATGATAACCCGTTTTCTGATTTATTACAAAGAAAATGTACTCCCTCATCTGGACACTCTCAGGGACGGAATCATTCACAATGACGCCAATACGTACAATATCATCGTCAATACGGAAAAAGGAAAACCCCGGGTTTCTGCTCTGATAGATTTCGGCGATATTGCGGAAAGCAAAATTGTAGTTGAACTTGCGGTTTGCTGTGCTTATATTGCAATGTATTTTCCCCGTCCGCTGGAGGCTGCCGCTGAAATTGTGAGCGGTTTCCATTCCGTTTTTCCGCTCAGTGAAACCGAATTCAAAGCGATTTTCCCTATGATGATTAACCGGGTGATTATCAGCCTTACTTTCTCGGCAATGCATCATCACAACGGACTGGAAGATGAGTATCTTTATATTTCAGAAAAACCCGGGCGGGAAATGCTGAAGAAGTTCAGCTCCGTCTCACCGGATTTTGCAGCGATGTATTTCAGAAATGCCTGCGGTCTCGAGCCCTATCCTGAAAGCAGCAAAATCACGCAGTGGCTGACCCAAAACGCCGGAAATTTTAATCCAATCATACAACCTGATTTACGAACGGCCAACAGTATCGTACTGGATTTATCCTTTGGAAGTACTTTTCTGGGAAATTTCCCCGATTTTGAAGAGGTTAAACCCTTTTCAGAAAAAGTCAGCCGCTGGATTCAGCAGCAAAAGGCCGATCTGGCTATCGGGAAATACAACGAACACCGACCCATCTATACCAGTAACATTTTTGAATGTGAAGGAAATATGGGAGTGGAAAAAAGAACCCTGCATATCGGAGCGGATGTTTTTGTCCCTGCGGGTACTACGGTTTTTGCTCCGCTCGACGGGGAAATTTATGGTTATGCCGATAATGAAGGGGATAAAGATTATGGCCCTACCATCATTCTCCGGCATACAGTCAAAGGAGAATCCGGCGAGGTTTTGACCTTTTATACTTTATACGGACACCTGAGCCGGGAATCCCTTGAGTTTCTGGAAAGAGGAATGAAAATACCCAAAGGATTTGCCGTAGGTCAGGTTGGGAATTATCCCGAAAACGGAAACTGGCCTCCTCATCTTCATTTTCAGATTATCACGCATATGCTGGGCAATACTTATGAGTTCCCCGGCGTGGCACTTCCTTCAGAATCATCAGTCTGGCTGAATCTTTGCCCTGACCCGAATCTTATCCTTCAGATTCCTCAAAATATCAATGGTGACCTGACTCAGAAAAGGGCTCATTTGCTGAGTATCCGCAAAAATCATCTTGCCAGAAACCTGAGTCTTTCTTATCAAAGTCCTTTGTACATTGAAAGGGGATTTATGCAATATCTGTATGATGACCGGGGAAGGGCTTACCTTGATACGGTCAATAATGTGAATCATACCGGTCATCAGAATCCGCGTGTTGTTGAGGCGGCCAAAGCGCAGTTATCAGTACTGAATACCAACACCCGATATCTCTATCCGGTAATCGGAGCGCTTACCGAAAAACTTCTTTCCAAATTCCCGGAACCACTACAGGTTTGTTTTTTTGTCAATTCAGGGTCAGAAGCGAATGAACTCGCACTACGTTTGGCCAGAAACTATACCCAAGGCAATGAAATGCTGGTAATGGAACAGGGATATCACGGAAATACCCATGGCTGCATTGAAATCAGTTCCTATAAATTTGATGGCAAGGGTGGAAAAGGGGCTCCTCCTCATGTTCATGTTTTGCCGGCTCCGGATACTTACCGGGGTATTTACCGAAATGACACCCCGTTCTCCGGAAAATTATATGCCCGGTTTGCAGACACGGCAATAAAAAGTATAAAGGCCCGCAAAAACCAAAAACTGGCAGGGTTTATTTGTGAGTCTGTTCTGAGTTGTGCTGGTCAAATCGTGTTGCCGGATGGATACCTCGAAGCGGTTTATCAGAAGGTAAGGAGCGCAGGAGGAGTGTGTATTGCGGATGAGGTTCAGACCGGAATGGGACGGGTGGGCAGTCATTTCTGGGGATTTGAACTTCAAAATGTCATTCCGGATATAGTGACAATCGGAAAACCGTTTGGTAACGGACATCCTGTGGCGGCAGTGGTAACGACCCGCAAGATTGCCGATGCTTTTGCGAATGGAATGGAGTACTTTAATACCTTCGGAGGGAATCCGGTTTCCTGTGCCATTGCGCTGGAAGTGCTTAAGGTCATAGAGGATGAAAAATTGCAGGAAAATGCCCTTGAGGTTGGAAATTATCTGAAATCCCGCCTCCACTCGCTGAAAACCCAACACCCTTGCATAGGGGATGTGAGGGGGGAAGGATTGTTCCTCGGAATTGAATTAATCCAAAATCTCAAAACGCTGAAACCTTCTGAGACCATTGCTTCCTATATTGCCGGTCAGATGAAAGAACGGGGTATTTTGATGAGTACGGATGGGCCTTTTCATAATGTTCTTAAAATAAAACCGCCTTTGGTTTTTACCCGGGAAAATGCCGGTTTCCTGGTGGATACGCTGCATCAGGTACTGAGCCATGATTTTATAAAGGAAGCGATGGAAGGATGATTTTTTGGCAAGTACGGAGACTTGCATTTATAAGTTCCGTTAGGTGACGCCTGCGGCTTAACCCCTCACAGAACGGAGGAGCTTAACCCCTCACAGAAGGGGAAATAAATAAAAAACGAGCAGTGATTTTTTTCTTTCGGTTATTTCATGCAAATTTGTACTTCAACTGAAAGAAGGGTCAAGAAATGTCCGGACAAATCATTTTCAAACGTTTTTTTTATCTCGTTGCAGTTTTTCTGTTTACGACGATGATTGCGTTTATGCTTTGTAATCAGGGAAGGCATGATCCGCTGAGAATCCGGTTTGCGGAAATGAGTCAGAACGAATACGGATTTTATGAGTTTAGTCACTCTGCTTCTGCCCGGGCTTTGCAAAAAGAGTGGGGGCTGGATTTACCGCTTTTTTATTTTTCTCTCAAAGCCTACTCCGAACCGGATACTATGTATAAAATTCCGGACCGGCAGAAAAGAGAAACGGCTGTTGCCCTGCTGAGTAAAAACGGGGACTGGCCCAAAGTACAGGCGTATTTCCAGTCTATTGACCATGCAATCCGGAGGGTAAGCCAAATCACTCCTCAGTCTGATACTTTGGTGTATATCCGGGAACAACTTTCGGGTATGTGCTATAATGCCGATTCTACCTACTGTAAATCCAGAATGGATACCCTGACCCGGCTGCTCCGTAAAAATCCGGCGCACCTGAATACTCTGTATGAAATTCTTTCTGTACGGAATCATGCCATTCAATTGAGAGATTCCCGAATGATTTATAAGAATTATCTGCCTAAGCTCACTTTTTACGGTTTTCAGAATCAGTATCACCGTTGGCTGAGCCTTTTTTTCAGTGGCAATGCCGGAAAAACCTACAGAAACGGAGAGGATATTCCTCAGAAACTATTCCGACACATCCGAAAATCGGCCCAAATCAGTTTTTTGTCTTTTGTAATGGTCTTTTTATTAGGGATTTTATTAGGAATCCACCGCGCCGTATATCCTGAAACCCGTTTTTCACGGCTGATGGAAGGACTCGGTCTGTTTCTCAATGCAATTCCGGCTTTTATCGTAGGAGTTATACTGATTTATTTACTGGCAAATCAAAATACACTCCCGCTTTTTACCTATGATTTTCAATCGGATTCCTATCCTTTCCTGAAAAGAATACCGCTTCCGCTTATTGCTTACAGTATTGGAGGAATTCTCAGCCTTTCTGCATTGGTGAATGCCAAAATGAAAGCGGAACTCTCCACGGCATATATCCGGACGGCTCACGCCAAAGGGCTTTCGCTAAGGAGAATTGTATGGGTTCATGCGCTGAAGAACCTCTCCCCTACCCTGATTACTGTGGGTGCGTCTCTTTTTCCAGCTCTCTTAAGCGGAAGTATCGTGCTGGAAAGACTCTTTAATATAGGCGGAATGGGCGAGGCTACCCTGGAAGCAATCGAAAGCGGGGAATCGGTATTGCTGATGTCCGTCATTGCGATTACCGTTCTCTTTACCGTAATGGGTTATCTGCTTGCCGATATTTTCAGTGCATGGATTGATAAAAGAAGGGGAAAGAGTTCGTAACGCTGATTTAAATTTTAATTGTATCGTTTTTTATTCATTCGTAAATACCCGAAATTTTTAATGGGATAAATAAAAAGAACCAATAATATATGTACCAAAATGGATGTCGTTAAAAATCCGGAAAGAGAAAATTATTCTTTGACGTATTCAAAAGAAAAGACTCCCTTATTTCTTCACAAAACTCACTCCTCCATTTTCATTTTTCAGGAAATACATCCCCTCAGGCAAATCCGATATATCAACTTCCTGCTTATCCAAAACCGAAATCTCCCGAATTACTTCTCCGATGGAATTCAGGATTATCAGATGCTGAGGGACTTTCGATTCTATCGTTAGGGTATTTTGAGCGGGATTGGGGAAGCAGCGGAAAACCTGCTGAACCGGCGGATTTATCCCTACGGTATTGGTAAAGGTAGTAGTGGCCACATTCGTCACAACAGGCGGATTATAATCAAAATAAATCTCCGCTTTATTGCTTACGCTGGAATTTTGGGGTAAACTGCTTTTCGTCCGAATTTTATACACTACAAACCCATGGCTTTCCGGTTCATTGGAAAAAGAATCCGCTATCTGGATATTTTCAAAATAAAACTGTAATACTTTCCCGTGTAAATCAATATGCGCTTCGTGAGAGGTTTCGATAATCTGAAGGCTTTGTAAATCGTATTTTGTATTATCCAGTGTATCCACAATCACCACAAAATCAGCAGGATAGTTTCCGGTATTCTGGAAACGAATCATATAGTGAAGGTACTCTCCGATTTGGGAGTTATTTACTAGGTGACCTTCTAAACAAGTTTTGTCGTTGGGGTCATAGGAACCTACGAGGATTTGATTGAGGGTAGC
>JAIBAH010000114.1 GCA_019695295.1 Bacteroidia bacterium
TACCCGGATTATTCATCCTTAAACCAAAAGTTTTTCGGGATTCCCGCGGCTTTTTTATGGAAACCTTTAACCAGAAAACATACGATGAATTGGGAATGGGAAGTTTATATTTCAAACAAGACAATTTGTCATTCTCTCAGAAAGGGACAATCCGGGGCTTGCATTTTCAAACACCTCCCCACGCTCAGGGAAAACTAGTAACCGTTTTCCAGGGCAGCGTTCTCGATGTAGTAGTAGATATTCGTAAAGGCTCTCCTACTTACGGGAAGTATGAAGCGGTAGTATTAGACGCAGACGACCCTACTTTTTTTTATATTCCGGAAGGATTTGCCCACGGGTTTCAAGTATTGAGTGATACCTGCCTGTTTTATTACAAATGTACCGAGCTATATGCTCCTCAGGCAGATGGCGGCATTTCTTTAGATGACCCTTCTCTGGACATTCCCTGGAGAGATATCCCCCGGATTATTTCAGAAAAAGACACAAAACATCCTTTGCTTGCGGATTATGAGTCGCCCTTTGTTTTTACTCCGTTGCAGGAAAAATAAAAAAGAGTTTATTTTTTCCTTCCGGCTTTCACAGTCAATTTATAAAAATGGAATTTGGTAAAGTAGAAAACGTAGATGCTGTGGATTTTACCTTTCCGGAAACGGAGGCCGAAACGTTATTGCTTTTGCAGGAATACCCTAACAATCAGGCAATCCTCCACATTGGTGCTCCGGTAATTCCCGGCAAAGAAATGGAAGGGATTCTTTTCCCGCCCAAAACTGCTGCCAAAACATACTTTGGGCTTTACTCCCGTCAGTTTACCACCATTGAGTTTAATACGACTCATTACCGGATTCCTCCGGTCGCTCAGATTGAAAAATGGGTAAATGAAACTGCGGATAATTTTCGCTTTTTCCCAAAAATGCCGCAGCGCATCAGTCATACGTATTCTCTTGCTTCAAAAGTAGAAAATGCACTGTATTTCTGTGACATCATCCGGCATTTCGGGAATAAACTCGGAGGAGTATTTATGCAGTTGCCGCCCTATTTCTCGCCGGCCCATAGTAAAGAACTGGAAAAATTCCTGTTTGCTTTTCCCGGTGATATTCCATTGCACATAGAATTCCGGCATGAACAATGGTTCTCGGACAGAAAGGTATTTTATCAGACGATGGATACCCTTCAGCAATGCGGAGTCGGGGCAGTGATTACTGACACATCCGGACGAAGAGACGTACTTCATACCCGGCTGACGGTTCCGAATGCGGTGATCCGTTATGTAGGAAACGAAAACCACCCTTCGGATTACAGAAGGCTGACAGACTGGGCGAAAAGAATTGCAGAATGGGAGCAGGCCGGATTGCAGGAGGTGTTTTTCTTTCTGCATGCACCCCAAAGAGCGGAGTTTCCGGCTTTGTCCAACTATTTCATCCGGGAACTAAACCGTTTTCGTAAAACTAAACTGACGGATATCCGTTTTTGGGAAAACCGTTCCGATAAAAGCAATGGTCAGATTTCCCTGTGGTAAAGGGGAATTTCAGATTAGCGGAGAAAAAAAAAATTAAGCAATACAATCCTCCATACGGAGAAAAAAATAATTCTGTGGCAATTTTTGTAGAAGGCCGGTCTTTTGTTTTAGTTTTCCACAAAAATTGTCAGATAATCCAAAAAATAAACAATCAGTATGAAAGAAATACAAAAAAATATCAGTGCCCGGCAAATTCTTCTCCCGGTTTTCCTGACAGTGTTTATCGATATGATGGGGGGCGGGATTCCGATTCCGGTTTTACCTTCCCTGATTCTCACTCCTGAGACTTCGATTCTTTCTCCGGAATTAACGCCTGAAATCCGTAAGATTATTTTCGGGTTTCTGACCGGTTCTTTTTTTCTGGCTCAGTTTATCGGTGCGCCCATACTTGGAGCAATTTCGGACAGGGATGGCCGAAAAAAAGTCCTGATGCTTTCATTGGGAGGAACTGTTGCCGGATATCTTTTGTTTGCGCTTGGGATTTATCTCAAATCCATCGAACTTTTATTTGTCAGCAGAATACTTGCCGGGTTTATGGGGGGAAATATTTCTGTAGCCCTCTCGATTATCTCCGATGTAAGTACGCCGGAAACCAAAACCCGCAATTTTGGATTAATCGGGGCTGCTTTTGGATTGGGTTTTATATTCGGGCCGGCTTTGGGAGGGATATTATCCGACAAAACGCTTTACAGTGGCTTTAGCCTGATTACCCCTTTTATTGTATCGGCTCTGCTTACCTTTATAAATATAGTACTCGCTAATTTTAATATACCCGAAACCATCCGGAACCGGTATCACCGTAAGGTAAACCTTCTGACCGGAATACAGAATATCCGGGATGCCTTTCATTCTCCGGTGTACCGCATGATTTTCGGAATGGTATTTTGTATCACTTTCGGGTTTACGTTATTCACTCAGTTTTTCAGTGTGTTTCTAACCGAGGAATTCAAAATGGATATGAGAGGAATCGGATGGGTTTTTTCCTATGTGGGAATATGGGCAGTAATAGCACAGGGAGCACTGCTCAGGCCGCTTTCCAAAAAATTCAAGCCGGTGCAGATTCTGAGTATTTCCCTCTTTTTACTGAGTATTTTATTGGTACTGATTATCCTTCCGGAGCAATCCTGGTATCTGTATTTGATCATTCCCTTTATGGCTTCTGCTCAGGGTATGACCCAACCGAATGTAAATACAATCGTAACCAATTCCGCAGCACCCGAAACGCAGGGGCAAATCTTAGGCATCAATCAGTCGGTGCAGTCGCTCGCAATGGCAATTCCGCCTATGATAGCGGGCTTTCTCAGCTCAGTGGATATTCGTTTTCCCAATTATGCGGCCTCTGTATTTATGCTTGCCGGATGGGCGATTTTATACTTTGGACTGAGAAAAAACAAGGAGATAGGGGGATAAAACATTACAACCCTACATTTTCCAGATTTAACCCTCCGAAATTGCCGGAGGACATCATCAGAAATACATCATTTCCGGTATTCAGGTGTCTGAGTAAAGTAGAGAGTTCTTCCTTATCCTGTACATAAATGATATTTTTATCTCCGAAAGCCTGCTGAATTTCCTCTTTGGTAAAAGGTTTTAGTCTTTTGGCTTCAACCGTAGAAGGATGCACAAAAACAATTTTTTTATCGGCAACTTTCAATGAACCGGCATAAAGTTTAATAAACTCTTTATCCAGACTACTGAAAGTGTGTAATTCAAAGCAGGCAATGAGGGGATTTTTGGGATAGAGTTCCCGGATTGCTTCCACAGTAGCTTTTACCTTTGCCGGTGCGTGCGCAAAATCCTTATAGACAATCCGTTTGGGTTTGCTGACAATCTTTTCGAGGCGGGATTTAGCCCCTGTGAAAGAAGAGATATATTTTAAAAAATCCTTCAGTTCAATTCCTAACTGTTCGCAGACTTTCCAGGTACCCGAGATATTGAGCATATTGTGTTTTCCTACGATTTCCATGGTTTCTTTTTCTCCTCCGATAGAGGTAAATCCGCCAATCGTTGTATTTCCCAAAGTCAGAATATATTTTCCGTCCTTGATTTTATAGGTAGGCATAGTGTAAGGGTGTACATAAAGACTTTCAGACTCTTTTATCGGCATCACCATTTCCTTCACCGTTTTATCGGTATCATTATAAATAAGATACCCGGCTTTAGGGAGAGAATCCAGGAGCTTACCAAACTGAAGGTTATAGGATACCTCCGTAGGAAACACATTGATATGATCCCATGAAATTCCGGAAAGCAATACAATATGCGGATGATACAATAAAAACTTGGGTCTGGGGTCAAGGCGGGAAGCCAGATACTCATCTCCTTCGAGTACGATTACCGGAGCGTCTTCACTGAGTCTTACCGGATTATCAAAGCCGGGTACCTGAGAGCCTACCATATAGTCAAATTTTTTGCCTGCTTTATGGAGCACATGCATAATCATAGAGGTAATGGTCGTTTTGCCGTAGCTGCCGGCCACCACAATCCGCTGCTTATCTTTTGAATGTTCATAGATAAACTCCGGGAAGGAATAGATTTTCAGACCGAGCGCCTTTGCTTTTAGCAGTTCAGGGTTATCTTCAAAGGCATGCATTCCCAGAATCACCCCATCCAGTCCTTCATGAATCCGGCTTTCATCCCAGCCTTCCTTATCAGGACATAGCCCGATTGCCTCAAGCCTTTCTCTTGCCGGGCTGTGAATATGGTCATCTGAACCGGAAACGATATAGCCTGCATTATGTAAAGCGATTGCAAGACTATGCATAATGCTTCCTCCGATAGCGATAAAATGAATCCGTTTCATATTGAATAGTATATTATATTAAAATGAGGCAGTACCGTTTAATTTTTTTGCAAAAGTACTAAAAAAACCTAAACCATCTGCCGGGGTTTGATGTTTAGCGGAAATGTGAAAAATAAAGCATACAACCCTTATGACATTTTTACTACCATAAACGTATATGAGCTGTCAGAAAATCAAAAATCAGGAAACCTCAAAAGTGTGTAACGAAAAATTAAAAACATTTTTTTTCAGAAACAAAAACAAAACTAATATTGCATTGTAATTTTTGAGGCAATTAACTACCTACTTATGTAGAAAGCAGTAAAAAAAACAAAAACTGTTTAATACAATTTAGGTATATTTGAATCATAATTATACTTTTGTATCCGCTTAATAATAAGAAATCGTTAAAAAAACAGAAATAATTTTGTATAATTAACAGTTCTCTATAATTTAGCAGCAAATTTTAAAAAACGGTTCACTCATTTTTTTAAACCATTAACCAAATTTAATTAATTTTTCAAAATTATGGCAGATGTAAAAGCAACAGGCGGGTCTTCAGTTGGAGGCTCTAACTTATTCAGAACTTTATTTCCGGTGTTTATCATCGTTTTATGCTACTTGGTTGCAAGTTATGTATTTTACAATGTATTTGGTGCGGCGAGCAACTTCGAAGGCGATGACCCTATCAAAGGACACCCTAAAAACATTTACGGAACTATCTTCAAAGGAGGTTTCGTAATTCCTATCGGTCTTACCTTATTGCTAACGATGCTTGTATTCTGTATTGAAAGAGCTTTTACTATCGGTAGAGCATGGGGAATCAAAACACCTATCATTTTCCTCCTTTTGGTATTAATCATTGCCGGGGTTTACTCTCTTTTCGGAATCAGCAACTACTTCCTGCTGCTTGTAATCATCGCTGCTATTTGCGGAGTGATGTTCTTTATTCTGAAAAATGACAGCCTTGATGCATTTGTATCCAAACTGAGAACCCTTCTTAGCAACGGAGACGTTGAAGGTGCAATGAGAGAATGTGATGCAAAACAAAACTCAGTAGGAAATGTAGTGAAATCCGGCCTTGTAAAGTACAAAGAAATGGCTGAGAATACTCACCTTGACAAAGAAGAGAAAAAAGAACTCATCAAGTCTGAAATCGAAAAAGCAACTATGCTTGAATTACCTGGTCTTGACAGAAACCTTTCTATTCTTGCTACGGTAGCTTCTTTGGGTACACTTGTGGGTCTTATCGGTACAGTACTCGGGATGATTCGTTCGTTCCAGGCACTCGGTGCGGGTGGAGCTCCCAATGCAGCAGAACTTTCTGTGGGTATCTCTGAGGCACTTGTAAATACCGCAATCGGGATTACCACTTCTGCACTTGCGATTTTCTTCTACAACCTCTTCACCACTAAAATTGACTCTATTACCTACAAAATGGAAGAAGTAGGATATAGCATCATTCAGGCGTTCGACAAGCGTAAATAATCCTTACGTAATTTTATTTAATCTTCGTTTAATTAAAAAAGTACGTAAATTATGTCATTAAAAAAACCGAAAAGAGGGAGTCCCGCGCTGGATATGACGGCAATGGTGGATGTGGCTTTCCTTCTGCTTACGTTCTTCATCCTTACAACTACCAAGTTCAGGGAAGATACGTCATTGCAGGTGGATTCTCCTACCTCTATTTCCGATACCAAAGCTCCGGAATCTCATCTCACAACGATACTGATTTCAGACAGTGGTGCGGTATTCATTGGGTTCTCAGACATCAGCACCCGCGAGAAAGCACTTCAGTTTGCCCAGAATCCCTACGACAGAGATCCTCAGAATATCATTCCTGCAAGAGTTTCCAAGCTAAATGCAGAGGCTTCCCATGAGTTCTCTATCGTATCCAACTTTGGTGTACCTTTCGCTCAGCTACCGGGATGGCTCGCACTTTCTCCGGAAGATAAGAAGAAATACAAACAAAGAGGAATTCCTGCAAGGGAAATTGATACTGTGGCACACACCGGAAATGAACTGAGAGATTGGCTCTACTATGCAAGATGGGCTGACCCTGAAATGAAATTTACCGTAAAAGGAGACCGTGATGCGCCTTATTCTTCCTTCTCTGATGTAATCAATACCCTTCAGGAAATGAAAATCAATCATTTCGGGCTGATTACCGGACTCGAGGAAGGACCTAAAGGTGCAGCAGCCAACAAAAATAAAGAGGCTGAGAAAAAATAATCAGCATGTATCCAATCAATTATTCACTCATTTAAAGGAAAAATCAGACTATGGCAGAAATGGTCGGTGGCGGCGGCGGCGGCAAACAAGGCGGTCCTAAAGCCAAGAAAAAATCCACCAGAATTGACATGACGGCAATGGTTGACGTTGCTTTCCTCCTTCTTACCTTCTTCGTACTTACGGCTACAATGTCCAACTCTCAGATGATGGACCTTACATTGCCGGCCAAATCCGAAAACCCGGATGACGCAAAAGTAGATGTAGTAGAGGATAAAGTAATGACTATCGTCCTGTGTGCCGGAGATACAGTCAAATATTTTGTAGGGATTACAAATCCTGAAATTAAAATAACGAATTATGCAGATGATGGCCTTCGCAAAGAAATCCAGAATCACCTCAACCGGTTTTCACCGATTTGTACTGAGCCAAGAGTACCCAATTGCTGGGACCCTATCTTCGTGGTAAAACCAAGGCATAATTCCCGTTATCAGAATGTGGTAGATGTACTGGATGAGTTCGCTATTACCGGTGCGAAAAAATATGCACTGGCAAAGTTCGAAAAACAGGATAGTATGACCCTCGTAAAATTTGAAAAGAAAGACGGACAATAAAAGTGCATATTAACGAAAGTATTTTTAGATTTTTTTATGGAAT
Organism: Bacteroidia bacterium; assembly: GCA_019695295.1. Lineage (GTDB taxonomy): Bacteria > Bacteroidota > Bacteroidia > J057 > J057 > JAAFHL01. The sequence continues at coordinate 7,185 of JAIBAH010000114.1, forward strand.
ATCAGATTTTTGGTCTCTTATAGGAAATGAATCAGAAAGTACTTTCAGAATTCCAACTTTAACACATTTATATCAACAGTAAATTATGGCACAACAAGTTGTTAACGGTTTAGATGAAATAATCTTTGAGGACAGAGAGAAACGATATGGTGCGTATATCATCCGTAAAAACTACTGGAATTACCTCCTGTATGGTTTTCTGCTCATCTTCTTTTTATTCATAATGGCTACAGCAGGAACGCTCTGGATTCAGAACAATATCGCAAACGGCGAAGGTCCTGCTGACGTGGAAGTTGAACTTTCCGATTTGCCTCCTCCTCCTCCTCAGGAAGAAGAGAAAAAACCGGACGTTCCGCCTCCGCCCCCGCCCCCCGATGAAAAACCTGCTCCTCCTCCCCCTCCGGTTGAGACGAAGGCATTTAAGGTGCCTGAACCAAAACCCAAAGACGAAGTAAAGGAACCTGAGCAGACTATCGCAGATGCGGACTCTCTTAAGGACAAGGTAATTGATGTGAAGGATCAGAAAGGGGAAAAAGCGAAAGATCCTAATGCTTTCGTTCCTACCAATGCCGAACCCGGCGGTACAGGCAAAGGTGCTCCGGTAGTGGACCTTACAGATACAGACAAGGACGGTGTAATTGACTCTGAGGACGACTGTCCCAAGGAGCCCGGACCCAAAACCAATAAGGGTTGTCCGGTGAAAGTAGTGGATGATGAACCCAATCCGGACAAGTTTATCCCTGCTCAAAAACGCCCTGAGCCTACCAATATGGATGCAATCCGCGCTGCAATCGGTTATCCTACGATTGCCAGAGAAGGGGGAATTGAAGGGGACGTGACCCTTAAAATTCTGGTAGATGAAGAAGGAAAATATGTTAAACATATCGTTCTGAAGCAAATCCATCCGATTTTGTTGAAAGAGGTGGAAAAACAAGTAGGAAATCTTCGTTTTACTCCTGCAATTCAGGGGAATAAACCGATTAAATTCTGGCTCGTGGTTCCCTTCAAGTTCAAACTCCAGTAACGGATTTTGTGAAAAAAAATAAAAAAGAGGCTGTTCCTAAAAACAGTCTCTTTTTTTTGTTTATAAATCTCTGTCTGCATTTTGGTAGCAAACAAACCGATTGCGCTAATTCCTTATTCCCCTTTCCACCGCCACAGATACATACAAACATACGAGCGGAAAGGCCTCCAGTTTTCGGCTATTTCGGTCATTTTTTTTCTGAGTTCCTTTCCTTGTTCTGTGAGCTGATAGGCTTTGACGATTTGCTGACGGATTACGAGGTCATCCAGCGGAAGTACGTCTGTACGGTGAAGGGCAAACATGATCAGCATTTCCACTGTCCATTTCCCTATCCCTTTTACCTGAGTAATAAAGGCGATAATTTCTTCGTCTGACAATTCCAGAAGCGAATGAAAATTCAGATTGTGCTCCAGATGAAATTCAGCCAGATTGCGGAGATAGCCTATTTTCTGAGCAGATAAACCCGCTGAGCGAAGCGTTTCATTACTCATTTCCATTACCTTTTCCGGAGAAGGATACCCCTCCGGAAATAAATCACAATACCGTTTAAAGATTACGGTGGCTACTTTGGCAGAAATCTGCTGGGAAATAATACAATCGCACAACGCCAGATAAATATCTTCGTTCCAGGCCGTTACTTTAAATTCGGAAGCAGATTCAATTACTTTCCGGATTACAGCATCCTTTGCAAAAATTCCGGTCAATGCCTCCGCAGGGATAAGACTCATGATATTGAATGGTTTATAAATTCATACTTCAGGAAAACAATTCTCCCGGAAAAGTGCCTTCCCTATTTCTTTAATTTCCGGAAAGGGTCTTTGGTACGTAAGGTGAATATCGTGAGTATCAGGAATAATGCCGCCATTATACTCACATAGGTTACTCCCTCCGTCCATTTCCCGGTCTTTAAATCACTGTTTATCTGAAGTTCTTCTATGATTGGGTGATCATCCAGAGAGAGTGTATCCGGAACCGGGCTTTGATTTCTGACTACTTCGGGCTGCCCTTCATAAAAACCCTGATAAAAATAATGTTCCTTTACCCGGCAGGCGGTATCTTCGGGAGTAGGAATTTCTCCTGCAAGGTGTGCAAAAGACTCCGTTCCCCAGCGGGAAATCGTAATCCGGCTCATGACTTCAGTAGGTCCTTCCACTTTGTCCAGTACCCCGGAAAGCAAAATCTGAGGAATCAGGATAATCGGAATGAGGGTCATCACCTGTTCGTTGGTTTTTACGAGTGCGGATACCAGTAGTCCCATCATTGTGGCGGCAAAGGATAGCATAAACATCACTCCAATATTGTTCACCCAATCAGGCAAGTCGAACCGAAGGGTAATCACCGAAACAAATATCAGCACCTGAATAATTGAAAAAAGACTTAAAATCAATACTTTGGAAATTACATAAGGAATAATCCGGACATTAAACATCCTTTCCCTGAGATAAATGGGCATTTCCCCTACGATTTCCCTCCCTGCATTATTCGTCCCGAACCAAATCGCTGAAACCGCCATCATAAACAAAACGCCAATATTCAGACTGTCAAAAATCAGGCACATCAGGCCTGCAATAATCGGTGCCTGCGCCAGCATCAGCATCGTATTGGCCCGGTCATTGGTTTTGACGGTGAGGTATCTTCGGGAGAGCCAGAAAGTCTGACGGAAAAGATTTTCTTTTTTGGCTTTATGAGTAATTTGTTTGGTGGGGCTGTTCTGAATCAAAAAGCGGCTTTCCAGGGCTTTTTTCTCTTTACTTTGCTTCCATTTTTCCGTCAGTTGTTTTCCTTTGGCAGAAGAATCTATTTTTCCGTAAATATGTTTTACCTCCTCTACCCCGAAATACTCCCTGAAACTCTTTACGTCTCCGTAATAGGTCAGGTATCCGCCGGTGGCCATAAAGATAATTTTATCCATATGGAACAAATCGTCCGGCTTGTGGGTAACCATTACAATGGTAGTTCCGATTTCGCCGTTACTTCCTTTGGTCAGGGATTTAAGACAAATCAGAAACTCATCAATCGTTTGGGGGTCTAAGGGAGACGTTGGCTCATCGAGGAATAAAACACTGGGTTTGGACAATAACTCTATGGCAATAGAAACCCTTTTGCGTTGGCCTCCGGAAAGTTCCCTTACATATTTTGAGGTAATTCCCTCTACATGTTTATCCGTAATTCTCAGACTTTCCAGCACCTCATCAATTCTTTCCTGACGGTCTTCATCGGTTGCATCCGGCAACTTGATTTTTGCGGCATACCACAGGCTTTGGGTTACAGTCAGGTCTCTGTGTACGATATCATCCTGAGGGACAAAACCAATAAACTGCTTGAGGTAGTTAAAGTTATGCTGATTGAGCTCAAACCCCAGGATTTTAACCGTGCCCTTATCCGGGTCAGAGGGAAAATTTCCATTCATGGCATTCATCAGGGTGGACTTTCCGCAGCCCGAAGGTCCCATAAGGGCAATCATTTCCCCTTCCGGAATCGGAACGGTAATACCTCTCAGATTGAGGATTTCTTTGCCGCCTCTAACCGTAGTCACCAAATCCTGCGCGAGAATTGCCGCTTTGGTCATGATACGGGAGGCCAGAATGTCTTCTTTGGGTGTACCCAGCTGAAATTCGTAAGGCCCGATACTTACGACATCATCCAGCCCAAGGGGTACGGTACCGTTGATTTGTTGTCCGTTGACGTAGCAGCCGTTGCGGGAGTCCAGGTCGGTGAGGCTGTACTGTTCTCCTTGTTTCTGGATTTTGGCATGATAACGGGAAACGGTAGGATGGGTAAGGGGAATTACATTATCCTGACTTCTTCCAAAGGTAATCACCGCATGCGTTTCCAAATATTTTTTCAGGCTCATGACCCCATTTTCCTGACTTTCCGGTTCCCTTTGTTTTATCACAATCGGGGGAGGCGCAGAGGCTTTGCCTGCCGGAAGGGAATTTTCTGATTGAATATTCAGGACAATACTGGCATTGGCTGTAATCAGAATCAACTCTCCGCTCCTGACCTCAACCGGCTTTTCCGGCGTCAGACGGTTTGTGAAATTTCCGATAAAAGTTCCATTTGCGCTTCCAAGGTCTGTGACCCACACTTTCCCGTCAGTACCTGCACTCAGAGAGAGGTGTTTTCCTGACACAAATGGGCTATCTATTTCGATATCAGCTCCTTTTCCTTTTCTTCCGATGAGAATTGTCCCTCCGAGAGAAAGCATTCTGCTGTATAATATTTCCTGATCTTTTGATATTGTAAAAGTAAGCATAGCAGTAATCCGGAATTCAGTATAGTTAGAATAATGATAAAAAACATTTATGCAAATGTATAAAAAATCCTGAACTCTTTGACAAAAAAGAAAAATCCTGTATTTTTTTTCCATATTCAAGCATAAAACCGGGAAAATTATCCCCTTAAAAATAGTTTATTAATTACATTATTGAATTTATCGAAACATACAGAAAATGCTCACCGAAAAAGGAGCTATGGATTTTATTGTTTGAGAAAGTTATTTTTGTAAGATATTTAATGAAAAAAAATACATTTACGGGTAAAATTTTATAAAAAAGCAAAAAAACATTGTTTTATTAAATAACAATTTTATATTTGCTTTTCAATCATGCGGGGTAAAATACTGAAAAACAGGAATTTGGTTTTGTTTTTCGAAAAATACAGATTTCAAACAAATTGTCAGAACTAACCGAACACAATATGGTATATGTTTACTACTAAAAATTATTACCGTCTTATTTTAACTGTCTTGTTTTTATGGATTTCAGCGGGGGGGAACGCACAAATATGTACCGGACCTTTATCAACCAGTATTCCCGGCTCCAGCAGCGGGATTCCGTTGAGTGTTAACGGAACCACTATACAACATGTAAGTTGTGCGGGAAGTGCGGATGGGGTGGTGGATATTGTCACTAACGGAGGAAGTCCCGGTTATACTTACAGCTGGTACGATGACCCTTCGGCTACAGGAGGTATCCGAAACGGCCTCTCCGGAGGTACATATACTGCTTTGGTTACAGACGCCAACGGCTGCTTTAGTACGGCAAGTACGGTCGTAAATGAACCGCAGCCGCTTATACTGAATGCTTCTTCTCCCGGAGTCAGCTGTTCCGGAGGGGTTACAGATATTACAGCATCTGCCTCGGGAGGCTCTCCCAATTATCAGTATCAGCTGGATAGCGGGCCTTTTCAGTCTTCGCCGGTATTTTCCGGAGTAAGTTCCGGTAATTATGTGGTTACGGTCAAAGATACCAACAACTGTACTCAGACGTTTGCGGTTACTGTACCGGTTAATGACGTAACGCCTCCTTCCATTTCGGCTATGCCTTCCAATATTACGATTACTGCCTGGGCCGGAATTTGCAGTACTCCCGTAAACTGGGCCGCTCCGCTTTCAAGTGATAATTGTGGTACGCCGTCCTTGCTGGCTTCCCATATACCTGGTTCCTTTTTTCCTTTGGGTACAACCACTGTAACCTATACGGCTCAGGACGGGGCAGGGAATACGGCTTCTGCTTCCTTTACCGTTACCGTTAACCCGACTACCCTCAGCGTATTAGGCACGAATAATACCACAGTCCACGCAAACAGGGAATGTACAGACATGAATGGATGGACTCATTATTTTGACACAGTAAACAACATCATTGTATTATCGGTAATGAAAAACGGGGTGAATACTTTAGGGATGGTGGGTGACCCTACTTTCGATGTTCGTACTGCCACTACAAACCTGTTTGGGACAAATGTGGCTACAGATATTAATAATCCTCCGGCATTATACGTTCAAAGCCCTACGTGGTTTGTAATGAACCGTTTCTGGCGACTAGACCCCGTGAATCAGTTATCGGGGACTTCGATGAAGGTACGGTTTTATTTTCAGCCTCAGGATGTGAATGACCTGATTGGTTCTCTCGGGCCTTTATCTCCCGGACAAATCCGGTTCTATAAAATCAATGGGGCAATTTATGACCCCAATCCGGCGAATGGTCATCTGGGTATTCCGACTGCTCCTAATCGTTCTGGAGATGGATATGTGGAATACTTTAATAATCCCTCTGCTACAACGGCCACCGGTTACGAATGGGTGCTTGGCAATTATGGGGGAAATTATTATGCAGAATATGAAGTAGATAAATTTTCCGGAGGAGGAGGAGGTTCTTCTCTCGGAGGCGGAAGTGCGTTCCCTGTTGAGTTTCTGTCCTTCACAGGGCGTCGTCTGGGAGGAATACATGTACTGGAATGGACTACCGACAAAGAACTGGGAACAGATTATTTTGAGGTGCAGCGGGTGCTTGACGGGAGCATCTATGAAAGCATCGGAAGTGTGGATGCAAAAGGAAGCCCCAACGCAACGCATGATTATACCTTCAATGATGAGTTTCCAGCAATCGGAAATAATACTTACCGGTTAAAAGCGGTAGATACCGATGGGTCTTTCCATTATTCCAATACAGTAACCCTGCGTTATGACCCTGATACTTATTTCAGTGTTTATCCTAATCCTTTCCAGGATGTACTCGAAGTGAGTGTGGATGGAATTACTTCAGGATATACCATCTTTGAATTGTATAACGCAAAAGGTGCGCTGGTAAAAGAAGAAAAATGGGAAATTACGACTCATACCCTGAAAAAAGTGGAAACCAGCAATCTGAGTGAAGGGGTTTATTTCTATAAAATACACAACGCCGGGAAAGAGCTGAACGGAAAACTGATTAAACCCTAACTTTTCCTGAACTTAGGTAACAGCTTTAAAAAATCAGCGAGATGTACAAAAAACTTTAAAAAAGTTGTTTTTTAGGGAACAAAGTTATACTTTTGTGCTACCTAAAACTTAGGTAACAGAA
>JAIBAH010000115.1 GCA_019695295.1 Bacteroidia bacterium
ACAGTAACGTGAGCGGAAATACCGCTACTTTCTCCAATCAGTCTCAGGGCGGTACATTCTACAACTGGAATTTCGGAAACGGAGCCACGAGCACTCAGTTTAATCCAACTTATACTTACCCTAATCCGGGTGCTTATACTGTATGCCTTACCATTTACGACAGCACCGGATGTCAGAGTACTTATTGTGACTCTGTCATAATTTCCGGCTCAGGCACCAATTGTCAGGCGTATTTTTATGGAAATGTAAGCGGAAATACCGTTGCCTTTACCAATAACTCTACCCCGAACAATAATACAGTGACTTATTCCTGGGATTTCGGAAACGGGACCAGTACCGCCATCAATCCATCCTATACTTATCCTTCCGCAGGACTCTATGGCGTTTGTCTGACAATGAATGTATTAGGTCCTAACGGAAATATTACCTGTACCAGCACTTACTGCGATTCAGTCCTGATTCAGGGCGGAGGTTCCGGAAACTGTAATGCTTCTTTTGTGGACACTCTGGTTCCGGGAACCACAATGATACAATTCAGCAGCACTTCAACCGGAAATATCGTAAGTTACTTATGGACATTCCCGGGTGGCTCTCCTTCTACTTCCACTTCTCCCAACCCTACTGTACAGTTTAATTCTATGCAACCGGTAAATGTAACCCTGACAATCACTTGTCTTGACAGTGCAGGAAATACAGTAACCTCTACTGCTACCAAAATGATTACCTTTACCACTGACATCGAAGATGCATTTATTCAGTCAGCATCGGATATCTATCCGAATCCTTCCAGCACAATGGCCTACATGGATATTGAACTGAAGGAAAACAGTGAGTTAAGTACCAAAATCGTATCAGTTACGGGTCAGGTTGTGGCAGAAAAAACCGGCAAGTACGCCGCCGGCAAACAACAGCTTCAGTTGAACACAGAGTCGCTTTCCGCAGGATTCTATTTTGTACAGATTACTGCAAACGGAAACACAGTCATCACTAAAAAATTCGTGAAAGAATAATCCGGAAGGCTTATCACAACTCATACAAAACGACAAACGGCAGGGAATTTCCCGGCCGTTTGTCAGTTATAAAAAGAGGATATTTCAAAAATTCACACCAAGTATCCTTTTCCCTATTTCCGGAACCCACTCCAGATGCTCCGGCTTCATCAGGCAGGTACGGATACAGGTAACCTGTTTACTATTTTTTTCTACTCCGTCCCAGTGAGCAGGAAGTTTTTCCACAGGATAATTGTAAAGTGCCAGATATAAGTGGTTTTTTTCTGTTTGGTGGAAAATATCCCGGGAAATCCGGGAAATCTCTTCAGTGCCTGCCGCTTTGGGAGCAAAAACCAGAATGTCCAGTTCCGGCTCGGCGACAAACAGAATCCGGCCGCTTTCCAGCAGAAGGCTTTTCAGTTCCCGGGCTGCGGTAAGGGATTTTTCAAGGTTGCGGGCAAACTCTCCTCCTTTAATCAGGGGAAGAACCTGCTGTGTAGCCCAAAGTGCTACTGCTGAGGCTCCGGGTCGGGAGCATTCCAGACTGATTTCCCCAAGATGTAATTCCTGAGAAGAAAAATAAGTGTAGGGGGAATCGTGTTTATACCACTTTCCTGTGTCCGGATTTTTGAAAAGAATGCACCCGCAACCATAAGGCTGCAACCCGTGCTTGTGGGGGTCAATTACGATAGAATCCGCTTCGGACATACAGTCAAAATGCCGTTTTGTTTCCGGATGTAAGGTTTCTGCCAGTGAAAAATAGCCGCCGTAAGCAGCGTCACAATGAATCCGGAAACCATATTTTTTCTTCAGGGCAATAATTTCAGCCAACGGGTCCACTGCTCCCATTCCTGTGGTTCCCATTGTAACCACAACCGTTCCCACATTTCCCTTTTTTAGCAATGCTTCCAGTTCAGGGATATCCATTTGACCCTTTTCAGTTGCTTTTACCTTGCAGCACTCCAGTCCCAGTACTTCCGAAATCCGCTCATGCGTGTAATGCGCCATTGCTGAAACGGCAATACACTTTCCCGGGCGTTCTTTCCCGGATATCCACAACGCTTCCAGATTGGCCATCGTTCCGCCTCCGGTCAGATGCCCCAGAAATTCAGCCCATCCAAACATTCCGGCAATCTCAGCTACAGCTTCTTTTTCCATAGCCGAACTGGCTTTGCCTCCGTCAAGTGCATGGTTATTGGGGTTGATATACATCGAAAGCATATACGCAAGTTGTGCTACGGGATGAGGAGGTTTCAGCATTTGTCCGGCATACAAAGGGTGAAAATAAGGATAATTATCCCCCATTTTCTCTCCGGCCTGCAAAAGTACTGAGCGGATGCTTTCCACAGAAACCGAACCTGTATACCCGGGAAGATACGAAAAAGACGCTGTCAGTACAGAAAGTGCCTCTTCCAGTACAGAAAAATATATTTTTGCATTTTTCATATTTAAAATATAACTGTAAATTTGAACAAAATTATTCATTATGCCCGAAATCGCACTACATACCGAACAAATTACCAAATATTTTTATGACCCCGTCAGGTTTGAAGTATTAAAAAAAGTCAGTATTTCTGTCGAAAAGGGAAAATTAGCCACGATTACCGGAAAATCCGGATGCGGAAAATCGACATTACTGTATATTCTCTCTACGATGGATACAGATTATGAGGGAAAAGTATATATTAATAATACCTTACTTACGGGGAAAAATCAGAATGAACTGGCTCGTTTCAGAAGCGAAAATATTGGATTTGTATTTCAGTTTCATTATTTGCTCCCGGAATTTACGGCTTTGGAGAACGTAATGATTCCTGCGCTGAAACTGGGAAAGTATAGCCGTAAGGAAATAGCGCAAAGGGCTTATGAAAAACTAACGCTGCTGGGGATGCAGGATTTTGCGTTAAAATTATCCTCCAAACTCTCCGGAGGGCAACAGCAAAGGGTAGCTATCGCGAGGGCATTGATAAATGACCCCAAAATCATTATGGGAGATGAACCTACCGGAAATCTGGACTCAGTAAATACAGAAATTGTATATGAGATTTTCAGAGAACTTTCTTCGTCTTATCATCAGACAATTATTGCGGTAACTCACGATCTGGAATTTGCAGCAAAATCTGATTATATTATTGAAATGAAAGACGGAATGATTTTATAAATAAATAATACTCTTGAGCTGGCTGTACAATAAACTAATCACTACTGAATAAAAAATGCACAAAAACCTAATCAATTACGATTAAGTATAAATCTCCGCTGGAGGGACTGGATACATCTGAACGTATCTGCCGGATGACCTCAAGTACATTTAACGGAGAATTTTTATGATTACAAAATACAGCATTATTAGGGACAGAAAAGGGTTCAACCACGATTTTTACTCTGTATCCTGCACTGTTGAGGATACTTAAACCGGATTGTACTAATTGTAATGGACCGTTTACGTAATACATAAAACTTCTTTGCATGGATTAATAAGATTAAATAGAGGGTAAATTTTGATACAAACCTGATAGTTTATTTACATTTAAAATACCCACAATAAGATTTATCATTTCTTATATGTAAGATTTTTGCAAATTTCGTACAAAAAAAAGAAAAAATCACCGGATTGCTCCGGTGATTTTTATGTAGTTTTACAAAAAAGAGAATTAGTTTTTCACAATAAATTTCTCATTTACGGAAATTCCATTTGCAAAAGTGATTTTTGCAAGATAAATACCATCGCTCATAGACTGAGTATTTACCGGGAATGAAGTAGTTCCGGATGGAACGAGGCCATTATAAACGTTGCTTACAGTTCTTCCCATAAGGTCAACAATCTGAATGTTTGCTTCTTTTTGTTGTGGGATTTTGAAAGAAATACGGGTATTTCCCTGTGCCGGATTAGGAGCAATCGTTAAGCTGATGTCTTTTGCTGTAGGAACCTCAATGGAATTGAATGCAGCAATATGCCACACAACCCCCTGCTGTGCGGGGATGGAAGTAATGGGCGAACAAGTCCCTCCGGAAGGATTCGTCAATGAAATCGCTACATTTACAGAAATGTAAAGCGTGTCATTGGATGGAGAAAGGTCATTGGTCGGAGTTCCTGAAATTTTAACACATCCTCTGTTTACATAACCCGGAGTGTGGTTTACATTCCATTTTTGAAGATTAGTACCATCTAAAGTAGGTCCGCCGCAGGCAAAAGACATTCCGCCGGGGATATTGGGAACGTCCAGTAATTCAAAGCTACAAACATAAGCCTGAAACGGAGGAAGAGGCCCGCCGCCGTCAGAATCATACAAAGTATCCTTGAACATAACGAAGTCAACTACTTCATCATAAGGAACATTCACCATTCCATCGGGAAGAGGATTTGGGTACAAACCTACCGCAGTAGAATCAGTGGTAGGAGTACAGGCTCCCTGAGCATAAACACCATTAAACATACCCGAAAGTCCGAGTATAAATCCTAAAAGAATAAAAGTTTTTTTCATCTGATAAAAATGATTTAAATGTAAGACTAAATATAAATGAATAAATTTTTGACAAAGATACAATAATTTTGAATCTCCAAAGCGATTTGAAGCCGAAAATGTATTTTTAAAGATTAACGCAGGACAAGCCCGAAAAGTAGCCATTCCCCTTTGTTTTTTCAGACACCGGGTATCAGTGCTTATTCATATTATAAATAATACAAGCCGGTCATTTCTATCAGATATTTTTTTACCTTTGTATCCTTTTTTTAAGTTCCGGATTAACAGGCATGCAACTTACAGGATTAGAAATTTACGGGTTTAAAAGTTTTGCAGACAAAACCAGATTTATATTTGATAAAGGAATTACCGGTGTAGTAGGTCCTAACGGGTGTGGTAAATCCAATATCGTAGATGCTATACGGTGGGTACTCGGAGAGCAAAGCGCCAAATATCTCCGCTCCGACAAAATGGAAAATGTCATTTTTAATGGTACGGATATGCGTCGCAAAGCCAATTTTGCGGAGGTTTCCCTTACTTTTGAAAACACCAGAAATATTTTACCTACAGAATATACTACCGTTACGATTACCCGTAAACTGTACCGCTCCGGCGAAAGTGAGTATCTGCTGAATAATGTACAGTGCAGACTCAAGGATATCACAAGCCTGTTTATGGATACAGGGATTGCTTCGGATTCCTACTCCATCATCGAACTGAAAATGGTAGAAGAAATCCTGACCAATAAAGATCAGGAAAGAAGACGGTTTTTTGAAGAAGCTGCCGGTATCTCCAAATATAAACTCCGGAAAAAACAAACCCTGAAAAAATTAGAGGAAACCGATGGCGACCTTACAAGGGTGGAAGACCTGCTTTCCGAAATTGAAAAAAACCTCAAAAGTCTCGAACGCCAGGCAAAAAGAGCCCAGAAATATTTTGAGTTAAAGGCTGAGTATAAAAAAATCAGTGCTCAGTATGCGTATCTGAAACTCAAAAACGTAAAGTCCCGTCAGGCTGAACTGGAAGCCAAAGCCAAAACCCTGAACGATATGCTTACTCAGATTGTGGCGGATACCGCTCAGAGAGAAGCAAGACTATCCGAACTCCGCAAGCAACTCATTGACAAAGAGCAGCTTCTTTCTGCTTCCCAAATCACACTCAATAATCATGTTCAGGTTCTTCAGGCTTCAGAGGCCGAGAAAAACGTAAAAAATGAAAGGCTCAGATATCTCCGTCAAAGGGAATTTGCACTCATGAATCAGATTGATACAGAGCAAAAGCAATGGGAAAAACTCACCAGAGAAACGGAGACCCTCGAAAAGGATAAAACAGAAAAACAAAACCTCCTTTCCCAACAGGAAACTCTCGAAAGCGAACTGAAAAAAAAGGCAGAACTGAGTGCTGAAAAACTTCAGGCAGCTCAAAAAAACAGCCGTAATCAGGAGGCCGAGCACAAAGAAACCGACAATGAACTCCGTCAGCTGATTCGTGAAAAGGAAATGCAGGCCGTGAGAATGAAAAGCCTTGAGTCTGAACTTGCGCGTCAGGAGGAGGATAAATATGTCAGAGAAGATGCTTTGGATGAGTTTGCCGAAAAATCTACTACCTTACAGAGAGAAATCACTGACCTCGAAATTTTGCTTCAGGAATTACAGTCCAGAAAGCAAAAGCACGAAGAAGATATTAAAAATACGGAATATCAGCACAATACAATCAAAGACGTTTTGTATCAGACGCAGCGCGCACTCGACGCCAGGGAGCATGATTACAAACTCACCAAAAGTCTGGTAGAAAATCTTGAGGGTTTTCCGGATAGTGTGAAGTTTTTAAAGAAAAATGCAATCTGGATTAAGGACGCGCCTTTATTGTCGGATATTTTCACCGCCCGGGATGAGTATAAAATCGCAATTGAGCAATTTCTTGAGCCGTATCTGAGCTATTACGTTGTAGATGACCGGAATGAAGCCATCGAAGCCATCGAACTGCTGGCGCAGGCTGCCAAAGGAAGGGCGAATTTTTTTATTTTAAGTGCGCTGAAAAATATACCGCAGGCCGAACCGGAATTTTCCAAAGGAATTAAAGCCTTGTCTTTGGTGGAGGTTTCTCCCAGATATCAGGATTTAGCCCGGTTTTTACTTCAGAATGTGTACATCATCTCAGAAGAGTCCGATATGCCCGAATCGGTTCCGCCCGGAATTGTCGTGTTGCAGCAAAACGGGAAACAAATCCGGAGAGCATCTGTCTTTGGCGGCGGTTCTGTCGGATTATTTGAGGGGAAAAGGTTAGGAAGAGCCAAAAATCTCGCCCTGCTTGAAAAAGAATTTGTGACACTGAGAAAAACGGTGGACGAACAAAAAAAGCAATTGCTGACGATTTCTCATGAATGGGACGCACTCAAAAAAGTGAAAATCCAGCAGGAAATAGAGCCGGTAAACCGTAAATTAATCGAAAAACAAAAGGATATTCAATTGCTGGCAACGCGCGAAAAAGAGCACAGGGAATTTCTCGTCAGAGTAGGGCAAAGAACGGAAATCCTCTCTCAGGAGCTAAATACACTGAAATCCAATGCGCTGGCAATAGAACCCACGATTCAGGAAGTACAGGTGGCACTGAACCGGATTACCCGCGAGCTGTATGAAGCCAGGGATGAGCTGAGTCAGGTGCAGTCAGAATCCGGCAAACTTACCGCAGAGTATAATCAGGCCCATATCAAACTCATTCATCAAAAAAATCAGTATCAGAATTTACTCGAAGAAATTTCCCGTAAAAAAAGCCAGATTGCCCATAACGAAAAACACATCGCTCAGATGAAGGAAGAGCACAAAGGCGTGGTAACGGATACAGAAAACCTGATCCAGATTAATCACAGGGAAGATACCGAAATTCTGGAAATGTATGAAAAGAAAAAAACGCTGGAGTCTGAAACCGATAAAAAAGCACAGCAGGTGGGAGAAACCCGTAATTTCATCCGGCAGCAGGAGGAAGCGATTGATGCAGAGCGAAAAAAACGGGAGAGCGTAATTCAGCAGGAACTGATACTCAAGGATGAACTCACTGAGTTTAAACTCCAGTTTAATGCGCTCAGGGAAAGAATGTCTGTAGAATTTCAGATTGAGGTAGAAACCATTACAGAATCAGTTTTCGAAGGAAATATTTCGGACTATACCCTCGAAAAAGTAGAAATCTCGCTGAATACTATCCGTCAGCAGGTACAATCCTACGGAGAGATTAATCCGATGGCACTGGAAGCCTTTCAGGAAATGCAGGAAAGATACAATTTTATCAAAATTCAGGCAGACGATTTATATAAATCCAGGCAGATTCTCTTGAAAACCATTGCAGAAATAGATGAAACCGCAAAGGAAAAATTTATGGAAACTTTTATTTCGGTACGTACGCATTTTATCTCGGTTTTCCGCAGTCTGTTTACCGAAAACGATACCTGCGATTTGATTCTGACAGACCCGGATAATCCGTTGGAGTCCGAAATTGATATTATTGCAAGACCCAAAGGAAAACGCCCCCTTACCATCGCTCAGTTATCAGGAGGAGAAAAAACACTTACTGCAGTTGCTTTATTATTTGCGATTTATCTCATAAAGCCGGCTCCTTTCTGTGTATTTGACGAAGTGGATGCTCCGCTGGATGACGCAAATATTGATAAATTCAACAATATTATCCGCGATTTTTCCCGGGATTCTCAGTTTATTATCGTGACGCACAATAAAAGAACGATGGCTGCCACCAATGTAATGTATGGCATCACAATGGAAGACGCCGGTGTTTCAAGAATGCTGCCCGTTAGTCTGGAAGCATTGAATATCAACGGATAATATAAAAGCGTAAGATGCGTGAAGTCGTTGTTTAATGTGCCTGTATCCCCTTAATACTCAGAAAATAATGCATTTAACGTAAATTATTTGAGCGTGAGTGTCTGTATGCCGGCATTTTTATACTATATTTGCCGAACATAATTTAGAGAACAGCTCCGTTTCCCAATAGCTGTTTTTTTAATCCTTAATATTACACAAGATAATAATGTCGAGATTGGTTAGGCCTTTTATTAAAAACGTATGGAAACGATATTTTTCTTTGTATTGAATCCTGTTGCAGGAGGAGGTAAAGCGCAAAAAAAATGGTTTGAAATAGCCAAATTACTGGATAAGGAAGAGATTTCGTATGTAGTGAAACTTTCGGAATATTCAGAACATACTTCCAGACTGGTACATGACGCAATCATACAGGGGTACCGGAAGATTGTTGCTATAGGCGGGGACGGTACTGTAAACGAAGCGATAAATGGAATTTTTATGCAAAAAAATGTACCCACACATGAAATTCTGTTCGGGGTAATTCCGCTGGGTACAGGAAATGACTGGGTAAAAATGTATAATATCCCCCGGGAAATCCATCAGGCAGTAAAAGTATTAAAGAAAGGACTTACCCGGATTCAGGATATCGGGAAAGTGTCTTATCAGAAAAACGGGGAAATACAGGAACACTATTATAATAATGTAGCCGGAATGGCTTATGATGGTTTTGTTGCAAGACAGACCCTTACAATGGATAAAGCCGGGCCTTTCACCAAGATATTTTACCTTTGGCTTGTGGTAAAGCTGCTCTGGAAATACAATGCTTCAGAATTTACCTTCGAGGCAGATACTTTTTCCTATACCGGAAACGTTTTCTGTATTAATGTTGGGATATGCCGCTACAGTGGCGGGGGGATGAAAACAGTTCCGGAAGCAGTGCCTGATGACGGATTGTTTGATATTACCATCATCGAAGCGATGCCCCGCCTGAAGTTGCTCTGGCAAATCCGGCGGCTATATCTTGGAGACCTTTACGGATGTAAAAATATATTGCTGAAAAGAGCAAAAAGTATCCGTATTACTTCCAGAGAGCCGGATAAAGACCTTGAAGCCGACGGAGAATGGCTGGGCTATACGCCAGTAAGTTTTGAAATTATTCCCCGGGCATTACAAATTATCTCAAACAGTTAAATTAAGCTATTTAGTTTGTATATTTGCACACAAATTCTGAAATTTTTAAATATTTATGCACAGGTTAATTTACGCTTTTGTTTTCTTTATATTGGCCTCTTCTTCTGTCAGAGCACAGTATTTTTTTGATTATCACAATTTTACGCTTGGTGCGGGTCCGATGATTTTCAGAGGAGATGTCGTTCAGGGCATCACTAATATACGTCCGGCAGTTATGGCAGCATACGGGTTTCCGGTTACTGAGCAAACCTCTGTCCGGTTTAATGCCATTTATTCTTCCTACAGAGGCGCAGATTCTTTAAGTTCAGAGTATAGTATCAGAAATGTTAGTTTTAAAAGCCCCTTATATGAGGCCGGAGTAGTGGTTACTCATGAGCCTTTCAAAAAAAGAATGGGTAAATTTTATAAGAAAACCCATCTTTCTCCTTATTTTCTCTATGGAGTAAATTTCTTTTACTTTAGTCCTTCGGCAAAGTATATGGATGAATGGTGGGATTTACAATCGCTGGGTACAGAGGGACAGTACCTTCCGGAACAGTACGGCAATACTTACCCCAAACCTTATAAAAAATATCAGATGGCAATTCCGTTGGGTGCCGGATTGAGTTATTATTTTACCGATTACCTCAGCCTGAATGCAGAACTGATGTATCATTTTACTTTTACGGATTATATGGATGACGTAAGTGCGATGTATTACCCCAATCCTGCCTTTTTACAGGAATGGAATCCGGTAGCAGGGGCTTTATCCAACCCCAATCCGGATTTGACGGTTACTGAGTTCACCGTTAGGGGAAATCCCAAAAAAAAAGATACATATTTCATCCCAACGCTCTCTCTTACCTATCATATGCGGTGGAGAAGAAGCTGGTAAAAATAAAAATAAGCTGAATATTTCTTTTTATAAAGATAAAGGTATTATATTTGCACCAATTTTTAAACCAAAACATAAAATTATTTAAACAAAATTACTATTATGAGTACAATTGCGGACAAAGTAATTGATATTATTGTTGACAAACTCGGTGTTGATCGTGAGGACGTAAAAGAAGATGCAAGCTTTGCCAATGACCTTGGCGCTGATTCTTTGGATACTGTTGAGCTAATCATGGATTTTGAGAATAGTTTTGGCGTAACTATTCCTGATGAAATTGCAGAAAAAATCGTAACCGTAGGTGACGCTATTCGTTATTTGGAGGAAAATGCCGATCAATCAAAAGCCTGAGCATAAATGACAAGCAGAAGAATCGTAGTTACTGGTTTGGGAGCACTTACTCCCATAGGTTTGGATGTGAAATCTTATGCCGAAGGCCTTTTTAACGGGGTCAGCGGTGCGAATATGATTACTCATTTTGACGCTTCCAAGTTCAAAACCAGGTTTGCCTGCGAACTGAAAGGGTTTGACCCGACAGTGTATATTGATAAAAAGGAAGCCCGGAGAATGGATCCTTTTACTCAGTATGCAATTGTAGTGGCAAAGCAGGCAATTGAAGATGCCCGTTTCGACTTCTCTTCTATTGATAAAGAACGCTTTGGTGTCGTTATGGGCTCCGGTATCGGCGGTATTCAGGTGTTCTTTAACGAAGTAATGGAGTATGCAAAAGGGGATGGAACGCCTCGTTTTAACCCCTTTTTCATACCCAAAATGATTATTGACATTGCTCCGGGACGCATCTCTATCGAACACGGACTGAAAGGGCCGAACTATGCTTCTGTTTCGGCATGTGCTACTTCTTCCAACTGCCTGATTGACGCATATATGCTCATCAAAATGGGATATGCCGATATCATGATTGCAGGAGGTGCCGAATCTGCCGTTACCGAAGTGGGAATCGGTGGGTTTAATGCCATGAAGGCACTTTCCGAAAATAACGAAAATTTTGAAACAGCAAGCAGACCTTTCGACTCTTCCCGTGACGGATTCGTTATGGGTGAAGGAGGAGGCGCACTGATTCTTGAAGAATATGAGCACGCCAAAAAACGGGGTGCGCATATTTATGCTGAACTGGCAGGTGTGGGAATGTCTGCTGATGCATACCATATTACTGCTCCGCATGAAGAAGGTGACGGAGCAATGCTTGTGATGAGAAATTGCCTGAAAGATGCAGGGCTAACTCCGGAGGATGTGGATTATCTCAATATGCATGGCACTTCTACCCCTTTAGGGGATGTAGCCGAAACCAAAGCCATTAAAAAAGTGTTTGGTGACCATGCCTATAAGATGAACCTCAGTTCAACCAAGTCTATGACCGGGCATTTGCTTGGGGCAGCAGGAGCCGTTGAGGCTATCGCTTCTGTCCTTGCAATTCAGGAAGATATGGTTCCCCCCACAATCAATTTCGCTAATCCGGATCCTGATTGTGACCTGAACTATACCTTCAACAAAGCCCAGAAAAGAAGGGTTAATGTAGCCATCAGTAATACTTTTGGTTTTGGAGGGCATAACGCTTGTCTTTTATTTAAAAAAATAGAAGAATAGTCTCTGCTTTCATCTGTTAGATTTTATAAATTGAAAAAAGAATTTGTTAAGTAAAATCTACAATTATTTTTTTTCGAAAGAAAAAGCTTTTGTAAGGGAAATTCGGGATATCAGCGGATATATCCCGAAGGAGGTGTTTTTGTATCGTCTTGCTTTTTCGCACAGCTCGCTTATCGGGGGTCAGGTGCAGAAGGTAGAATCCGCCAAATTTTGTAATGAAAGACTGGAATTTCTCGGAGACTCCGTTTTGGATACTGTAGTAGCCGATTATCTCTTTAAAATTTATCCGCTTAAGGATGAAGGATTTCTGACGGAAATGCGCTCCAAAATCGTAAACCGGAAATCCCTCAATGAAATTTGCCGTAAACTCAGGCTCGATTCCCTTATCTCTCATAATCAATCCGGAAGTATCAACGAATCTATGTACGGTGACGCACTCGAAGCGTTTATTGGTGCTATTTATCTCGATCAGGGCTATGACGTCGCAAAACAATTTGTTTTGAATAAAATCATTTCTTCTCTGATAAAGCTCGATACAGTCGAAGACCAGGTAATCAGTTACAAAAATAAACTCATTGAATATACCCAGAAAAATAAAATGGGTATCCTGTCTTTTGAGGTTGTAGAAGAACAGGGATTCGGACACCAGAAAACGTTTATCGTTCAGGCTAAAACCGGCGATAAAGTGCTCGGTACCGGTGTCGGCAAAAACAAAAAAACCGCTGAACAAAGAGCCTCTGAAGACGCTATCGTGAGACTGAAAATCAATGTAAACGGGAATAAATAAAGCTTTTTTATTTTTTTCGGAATATTTGTATATCTGTCTGCTTTCAGGTCATTGCGGGTAGTATTTTTCCGCTCGTTTTTCTTCTGCGGATTTTGACCCAAAATACCCCCCGTGTTTTACATAGCCCTTTTCACCCTTAATACATCAAAACCCTTAAAATTTACAGAATCAATGAAAAATCTGCGCTTCTCACTATTACTTCCTTTGTTTGTTCTCTTTGCCTGTAATACGGGTAAAAGCCCTCAGGGTGAGGCCAAAGACACGCCCGCCGAAACAGTCGTCAGGGAGAACCTCTCCGGCAATATTCCCCCTCAGACTCCACCGCCTCAGAAGGAGATTTCCCCCACGACTCCCTCAGCAGCACAACCTCCCGTCACTTACACTCAATACTGCAACAGCCGCTTCGGCTACTGTGTGGAGTATCCTCAAGGCATATTGTACCCCCAACCGGAAAGCGATAATGGAGACGGACGGGTTTTTAAAAATAAAAAAGGAGAGAAAATCCTGACGGTTTTTGGCTTCAACAACATCGATAACCTGACAATTCAGCAACAATTTGACATTGACCTTCACGAAAAAACAGAAGAACGAACCATCACCTACCAAAAATCAGGAAAAAATTTCTTTGTAATCTCCGGATACGAAAACGGAAAAATATTCTATCAGAAAACAATACTCCAACCCGACGACACTTTCTCCTACGCAATCCTTCTCTATGACGAAACCGAAAAAGCACTGTATGACCCTGTAGCCACGAGGGTCTATAAGACGTTTCAGTAAGGTTTTTGGGGGATATAAATTGGAAGGCAGTATCAACCCGTCCGGCTACGATTTTATGTTTGTGGATAGCTTCGCAAAAGCCGGATTATCTACGGAGTTTATTCAGCAGGTAAAAACGAAATTCCCGGATTGGATGGTATTATCTTCCGAGCTACTAAATCGGGAGAAGCCAGGGGTACAGCAGAAAACGCTTTTGAGGTGGACGCAATCATTGACGTGGAAAACGGGGATGCTACTTGCAGAGGGAGATTTGGAGGGGGAAGGGTGAGGTTGTTTTGATTGATTTGTGGAAAAAGAAGGGTAAAGCACTTGTCATAGGAAAAGTGCTTTATTATGGGGGGATAACGCTACGCATGGCTGCAGGTGGGGCGGCGGGTTTGTTTTGTGGGTTTGTGAGGTGTACCCCAATCTTTGGACAGCCAAACAGCTAAAATTAAACTTGAAAATACAGTCAATTCTAAACGGTGATCGAAAAAAAGGGATTCTGAGGCTGCGTCAGCTTAAGCCTCGG
>JAIBAH010000016.1 GCA_019695295.1 Bacteroidia bacterium
TTTGTGCTGTCGTTGCACCTGTATTCCAGCTGTAGCTGTTACCTGATACTGCTGCTGTGCCTATCGTTACGCTCGTTACTGAACAGGTTAACGTCTGGTCTGGGCCTGCGTCTGCGGTTGGAGGAGTCTGATCAATATCTACAATTACTGTATCAGAAGAAGAACATCCTCCAATCGAAGTAACTGTTAAAACATATGTACCAGGAATAATTACAGTGGTAGAAGTGTTTCCACCCATGTAACCATTAGGACCAGTCCAGGAGTAAGTAACACCCGGAGTAGTGCTGCTACCCGTAATTACAACTGTAGCATTGGTACAAGTAAGTGTCGTATCAGGACCTGCATCAACATTTGGCAGGATACAATTTAATCCGGCATCTAAATCTACATATGTCTGACCTGATCCGATAGTTACAACAGAAGAAACTCCCGTTACAGTATTTGCGTCACTGTCAAGGTTATCAGCTGTTGCATCCTGAGGAGATACTCCAAAGCCGGCAGGGTAAGAAGCTGGCAGGAACTGTACAGAATAGCTGCCAGGTGCAAGATTATTAAATGTATAAGTTCCTGAAGCATTAGTAGTAACGATTACAGGATTTCCACCTACAAGAATCGGATTTCCACTACCATCCAGTAATTGAACCTGAACGTTAGGAATTCCGGATTCGCCCGAATCCTGAACACCGTCCCTGTCTAAATCATTCCATACAAAATTCCCAATAGAAGAAGGCTGATAAATACCAAAATCTACCGTTAAGTTAGTATTAGAATCTGTATCTCCGTCTGTTACTGACTCACCCCCGGTGGAAAGGGTTACCGGCTGGCTCAGAATAACAGTTGCGGAATTAGAGGTACCGTTATCATCATTATTGATATCATTATCCGGATCAGGAGCTGTTTCATAAGGTCCACTTGCAGAAGCATTTGTACCAGAAGAAGAAATATAGCCTGAAGGAGTTAAGATGCCTACGATATATGTACCGGGTACCAATCCTCCAAAGAGATAATTTCCACTTGCATTAGTAGTTGTGGTTGCAATTGCGCCTCCATCCGGAGTACCGTCATTGTTCGTATCTTCATAGAGATAAACCGTAACGCCTGGTTTACCGGTTTCAGTTCCGTTCAATAAACCATCATTATTGGTATCCTCCCAAACCAAATTACCGATACTCAGACAGTTCTGAGGCTGAGGAGCAATTACGGCAGTGGATACATTAGAAATACATCCTGTATTAAGGTCTTTTACTTTTAACTGATAAGTTCCAGAAGCAAGTGCAGGGCTTGTAGCCGAAGCCTGGAAAGTTACACCATTATCAAAGCTGTATTCATAATTACCAGCAGGTGAAGTTACAGTAATCGTACCGGTTGCATTAGTACAGGTAGGATTTACTACAGTAAACTGAGGTGCAGAAGGTAATGGATTAACAGTTACTACAACATAATCCGTATCAGGGCAACCGAAGTTATTGTTTACAATTACCTGATAAGTAGTAGTGGTAGCAGGATTTGCAACCGGATTAGCAGTGAAAGCATTGCTCAGACCTGTTGCCGGGCTCCATGAAATAAAGCCAGGCTGATTACTTGTAGGCGCGCCTCCAATCTGAACTCCGGTAGCTGAACCCTGACAAATTGCTTTGTCCTGACCTGCATCCGCAATCGGATTAAGATTAACATCTACATTTACAGTAATCTGATCTGTTCTTACACAACCATTCAAAGTAACAGTTAAGGTATAAGTAATAGTTGACGGAGGGGTGGCCATCGGATTTGAAACCGAATTGCTGTTCAGGAACAGGTTGGGTGTCCATACATAAGTAGCACCGGATGGTCCTGAAGGTGCACCACCAATCTGAGTAGAAGCACCCTGACATATTGTTTTATCTGGTCCGCCATTAGCAAACACAGCAGGTGTAACATTCACAGCCCATGAGTAAGTTTCAGTACAATTATTTGCAGTAGAAACTGTAAGGTAAATGGTCTGAGTGGTACCCACTGCAGCAGCAGAGTATTGAATGGTAGCAGAAGAAGCATTGGAAGAAGAAGGAGTAGCCAGTGAACCAAAGTTCCAACTGTAAGTATTACCGGGCTGCGGATTGGTTGACTGGAATAAAGCGTCTTCCAGTGCGCAAATTGAAGCAGGTCCGTTAATTCCGGAAGCAGGTCCCGGGTTTACCGTTACATTGGTGGATAACTGTACCGAAGCTCCGCAAACCGCGTTGGTTACTGTCAGATTATATAAACCTGAGTTTGCCAAAGAAGCATTAGGAACAGAAGCTAAAGCAGAATTAGCAGAGAATCCGTTAGGACCTGACCACAAGTAGCTTCCTCCACCTGTTCCGGTAAGCGTAATTGTTCCTCCAATACAAACCGGAGAATTGCTTGCGATAGTAGCATTTGGCAATGGACAATTCAAGCCTGCATCAATATCATTATTTACCTGTCCGTAAGTGAGTGTAATCGGAGCAGTGAAACCAGTAGTTACATTCGGGTCACTATCCAGTGCATCGCCTGTAGCATCCTGAGGAGATACAGCATAACCCGGAGGGAAAGAAGTCGGGTCAAACTGAACCACATAAGTACCTGCAATGATATTTGCAAAAAGATAGTATCCATTCGCATCAGTGCTTGTAGTTGCAATCAGATTATTGCTGCTATCATATAAATTCACCTGTACGTTAGGAATTCCTGGTTCTCCCGGATCCTGAATACCATCTCTGTCAAGGTCATTCCATACAAAGTTTCCGATTTTTGCAGGATGGAATAATCCAAAGTCAACCGTTAGATTAGTATTGGCATCAGTATCTCCGTCTATAACAGATTCCCCATTTACTGATAAAGTAACAGTAGAACTTAATAGTATAGGGTTAACACCCTGATTGTTTCCATTATCATCACCATTTACATCATTATCCGGATCCGGGGCAGGCTCATAAGGGCCTGTTTCAGAAGCATTCTGTCCGGAAGATGACATATAACCTGCGCCATTTACTCCTACAATATAATTACCGGGAGTAAGATAAACAAATGAATAATTACCGGAAGCATTCGTAGTAGTAGTAGCCACAGCGGGTCCATCAGGAATATTATCAAGATTGTTGTCTGTATAGAGGTAAACAAGGATATTCGCAATACCGGATTCAGCATTATTGAATAAACCATCATTATTTACATCTTCCCATACAAGGTTTCCTAAAGAAAGCGCCTGGAAGATACCAAAGTCCACAGTAAGGTTGGTATTTGCGTCCAAATCTCCGTCATTGGTAGGTTCTCCCCCAATTGTCAATGTGATTGGTCCGCTTAAAATAAGATTGCCGGACTGAGTCGTTCCGTTATCATCATTATTAATATTATTGTCAGGATCCTGACCTGGCTCGTAAGGACCGGTTGCAGAGCCCACAGTTCCAGAAGATGAAGCATATCCTCCCGGTGCAATAATTCCTACAATATAGGTACCTGAAACCAAGCCGCTGAAAATATATTCACCATTGGCATTCGTAGTGGTGGTTGCGATTGCAGGTCCGTCAGGAGTACCATCATTGTTTGCATCAGCATACAGATTTACAGTAACTCCGGGTACTCCCGCCTCTGAACCATCCTGAACACCATTGTTATTTTCATCATTGAATACAATATCTCCTACACTCAAACAATTAACCGGTTGTGCGTTAATGGTTTCAGAAACTGCAGAAGAAATACATTGTGTATTTACATTTCTTACAATCACCTGATAAGTTCCCGCAGTAAGGCCTGATTTTACGTTGGATGCCTGATAGGTAGAACCTCCGTCAAAGCTGTATTCGAAGTTTGAACCTAAAGGCGAGTTAACTGTAATCGTTCCGGTAGCAATAGTACAGGTAGGCTGAGATGCTGCAACAGAAGGAGTAGAAGGCAAAAGATTCACCGTAACCACTACCATATCTGTATCTTTACAACCAAACTGATTGGTGACAATTACCTGATATACAGTAGTCGCTGAAGGATTGGCAGTAGGATTGGCAATATTGGTTGCACTCAACCCTGTAGCAGGTGACCACAGATAAGTTGAACTTGGCTGACTGCTTGTTGGAGATCCTCCAATTACCACACTTCCTCCCTGACAAATATCTTTATCTGCGCCTGCATCAGCATCCGGATTATTATTTACATTCACGCTTGCAACTACCTGGTCTGTTCTTACACAACCGTTCAACGTCACTGTCAAGGTATAAATAATCGTTGATGGAGGTGTAGAAGTAGGATTTGCAAGCATATTATTATTCAGGAACAAATTAGGAGTCCATACATAAGTTGCTCCGGAAGGACCTGCAGGGCTGCCACCTAAAGTAACATTAGCACCCTGACAAATGGTCTGGTCACTACCTGCATTTGCAAATACGTTCTGAGTTACATTAATATTATGCGTATAAGTAGAAACACATCCTTCAGCGTTGGTAACTACCAGTGTTGCAGTTTGAGTAGTACCGACTGCGCCTACTGAATAGGTTACAGTTACACTTGAAGCAGTGGAAGAAGAAGGAGTAGCAAATCCTCCGAAGCTCCAGTTGTAAGTATCACCTGGCTGAGGATTGATTGCCTGATATAAAGTTCCTTCCAAAGCACAAATTGTAGATCCGGCATTGATACCAGAGTTTGGAAGCGCATTAACCGTTACAGAAGTCGCGTCAGAACCGGTACATCCGGCACTCGTAGTTACCGCAACGGTATATAAACCGGATGCAGCAACAGTAGCATTGGGAATTGTTGGGTTCTGAAGTGAAGAGTTAAATCCGTTAGGACCTGTCCAGGTATAACCGGTAATAGTACCACTTGCGATAGAAGCATTGGCGGTAAGCGTGATTGTATTACCGGAACAGATTGGGGAATTACTGCCTGCAGTTACTGTTGGAGTACCAGGCTGAGGGTTAATCACCGCTACTGTTGGTAAAGACACGCAGCCTGTGGCATTGCTTTTCACCACGATATCATAAGAACCCGCACCTAATCCTGTTTTGGTAGCAGAAGTCTGGAAAGTAACTCCGTTATCAAAACTATACATTACGCCGGAAACCGGAGCAGTTACAGTGATACTTCCGGTACCTGAAGTACAGTTTGGCTGAGAAACACTTACTGAAGGAGCAGAAGGCAGTGCATTCACCGTTACATTCACGGAAGCAGTTGCCGTACAGCCTGCACTTGTAGTGACGGTAACCGTATAACTTCCGGACATAGCTACAGTCGCACTGGCAATTACAGGATCTTCCATACCGGAGGTATATCCGTTCGGACCAGTCCAGTTATAGGCTGTAATTGTTCCCGGAGAAGCAACTGAAGCTGTAGCGTTAAGCTGAATGGATTCACCGGCACAAACTGGAGATGATGAAGCAGATGCCGAAGGAATAGGGGAGTTATTAATCGTAACGTAATTAGCCGGAGAAATACATCCTGTATTATTATTTTTAGCAAGTACATAATAGTTACCCGCAACAAGTCCTGATTTTGTAGGATTTGACTGATAGGTAGCACCATTATCAAAGCTATAAACAATACCGGTACCTGTAGGGCTTGTAACGGTTACAGAACCTGTTGCAGAAGAGCAACTGGGTTGAGTAACTGTAACTACAGGAGTGGGCACAGGGGCGATATTATTAAGAACACCTGCTGTTGCAACAGAAATACAACCGGAGTTGATATCTTTTATTTTCACCTGATAGGTACCCGGAGCAAGGCCTGAAAGTACCGGAGTTGACTGATAAGTTACTCCATTATCAAAACTATATTCATAGTTTGAAGCAGTAGGAGAAGTTACAGTAATACTTCCTGTAGCATTATTACAATCAGGCTGAATCAGGCTGAGTACAGGGGTAGCCGGTACATTCAGCGGAGGGTTAATTGTAGCGGAGGAAGAAGCAGAAATACATCCTGTACTGATTCTTCTTACTACAATCTGATATACTCCTGAACTTAACCCGGATTTACTGTTACTTACCTGATAAGTAGCACCGTTATCAAAGCTATATTCAAATAAACCACCTGAAGGGCTTGTAACAGTAATACTTCCTGTACTTACGCCGCAGGAAGGCTGAGTAGCGGAAAGTACCGGAGTAGCCGGAATTGCATTAATCGTTGCTACTACCGGAACTCTTGCACTCTTACACCCATTCAAATGACATTCTACGTAATAAGTAGTCGTTACTGAAAGGGATACAGTCGTATAAGCCGTTCCTGTATTTATAATATTAGTAGAAGTTGGAGTGGCAAACCATTTGATTTGTCCGCCAGTACATCCTGAAGCGGATAAATCAACGGTACCCGGCCCGCATCTGCTTCCATCAGTCACTGAAGGAGCGGCAGGATTAGGCGTTACGGATATAGTTACCATGGTTCTTGCTCCGGTACAACCGCTTACTGTACAATCCACATAATAATTTGTAGTGGCATTCAGTACAGGAGTAGTAAATGTAGCAGAAGAAGAAACCGGGGAGCCACCTGTAGCAACAGTGTACCAGTTAAGCGTACCACCATTACAGCCTGATGCAGTAAGGGTAGTGGTATTGCCTTCACAAACAGTGGTATTCCCTGTAACTGTTGGAGTGCCTGGAATCGGGGTAACAATCTTACATACCCAATGAGTTTCTCCTACATAAGAAGTACATCCACTTCTTCTTGCACAGCGTCTGTAGCAAGTTGACTGAGAGATAAAGCCCGGGTCATAAGAAGCACCTGTTGCACCGGATATAACCCCCCAAGCACCACTGTTGGCGGTATCCTGAGGAGCAGCCTGTAACCAGATATATTCTATTGTACCTGCACCACCTGAAGGGAGGGTAATACTTTGAATCAACGCAGGGTCAAAAGGCCCGCAATTGGTTTGAGTATAGCCAATCGTTCCGGGAGAAGTTACATTGCTACAACCTGGAGTTACAGTAATAACGAACTGCTGAAAAGGACGACATGCCGGATCAGAAGGCGTTGGATTTAAAATCGCATAAACATAATAACTTACGTTTGAGCCTGTATTATTAGCCGGGAATGAAATGTTGTTTGCACAGGCACTTCCTCCGGAAGGGGTAACCGTACTAATTAATGTACCCCCTGAAGCGGTATATGGATTTATCTGCGAAGAGGTAAAATACAAAAACCGAATCGAAGTTCCGGAAACAGCCGTAGTATTTACACAAATAGAAGATACGGTTTGTCCGGAAATAATCGTTGCTGAAGGAGGATTAGGATTCAGGACGCTGATGGTAGGGCAACAATTATTCAATAATTCTTTTTTCACCCAATTGGATTCTCCGTCAAAGCTGGAACATCCTGCTCTTCTTGAGCAGCGACGGTACCAGGTAGTCTGAGTAATAGTTCCCGGGTCATAAGTCGGTCCGTTCGCACCGGAAACGACCGTTACGTTCCAGGAAGTTCCAGCAGGTGTACCAGGATCTGTTGTCATCAACCATACATATTCAATGGCAGAAGAAGCACAACCTCCTGAAGGTAAAGCAATGCTTTGAATCAATGCCGGATTAAGGGAAGTACCACAAACCGATTCATCTGAACCAATAGAGCCCGCATTTGTTACATTCTGACAACCGGTGATTTCTTTTTTCACCCAATTGGATTCGCCATTCCATCCGGTACAACCGGTACGACGAGAACAACGGCGATACCAAGTAGTCTGAGAAATAATACCCGGATCATAAGTCGCACCACTTGCACCGGAAATAGCAGTCCAGTTACTTGCGGTTCCTGCTGCGGTATTTGGGTCTGTAGTCAACAACCACATATATTCTAATGTACCGCTTCCTCCTGATGGTGAGGTTACATTTATAATATTAGCAGGGTCAAACGAAGTACCGCAAATACTTTCATTATTGCCGATAGTTCCGCCACTCGTAACATTACTACAAGTAGCAGGACATGGATAAAGTTCTTTTTTCACCCAGTTTGTTTCTGCCGGATAGGTTGTACAACCTTGACGACGGGCACATCTGCGGTACCAGGTAGTTTGTGTAATGGAACCCGGATCGTAAGTAGAACCCGTAGCGCCTGATATCACAGAATAATTGGAAGCCGTACCTGCAGCAGTTGCTGGGTCGGTAGTAACTAACCACACATATTCAATTGTACCAATTCCACCACCGGATGGAAGAGAAAGACTATTAATTAAAGTTGGATTAAAAGAAGTGCCGCACACTGATTCATTTGAACCAATACAGCCGGCTGAGGTTAAATTCTGACAAGTAGGAGGCAAAGAAGTTCCGGACAAACGGAAATTAAAGTCTCCTGATGAACCACAATAATGAGAATAGTAGTAGTTGTTTGCTGATACAACGGAGTAGTTATACCAACCACTTGCCCCAAATAATAAATCAGCCACATTTGCACCAGTACCTACCTGAAAACTCGGTCCGGTATTGGTAAGACTTAGCTGTGTACCCGCAAGATTTCCGGAACCGGTAAGCGTACCAGAAAAAGAGGTATAGTAATACCAATCGGAAGTCCCAGGAGAGCCACACATGTGAGGCTTGGGACTATTAGCCGGAGTGGAATACGTCCTTCCGGAGAAGGTAACGTTTACCGTCCATTTTGTATTGGTATTATTCACATTGTAAACCTCTCCCTGAAAAGAGGCTGTACCGTTACTATACTCTGTGAATGTTCCCCAGTTAACTCTGTTGTAACTGGAAAGGGTAGAACCCGATTTTGGGGCTATCCACACGGTATAGTAGGTACTCGTTCCGCAATACTGTGCATCACTAACCGTTCGGTTGGCAACGGAAGTTTGCGCCTGCAAAAATTGAAGAGAAGTAAACAAATACATTAACGGGAACAGAAAAAATCCGCGTGTAAAAAATGTACTTGTTTTACCCCTTACAGTACCCGCCTGACATCCGGTGTCTGATGCTCGGTTTGGCGCTGTTGATGAGTCTGTGTAATTTACGCTCTGCATAGGCTATTAATTAAAAATATGAATAATTTACTTATATAAAAGATAACTATATACTATTTGTTGAAAAAAAATATAAAAAATAAAACAAATAAAATACTGATTCTCATTTATTTATACAAAATTTTATGTTTTATGTATCCTTTTTTCAAGTTGATTACATGTTTTAATAAGATTTTTTTTTAAATTTATTGCTTTTTCAGCAAAAACCTTACATTCATTAAGAGGCAAATATAGCAGTATTTTTTTTTAAATTCCAAATTATTTTTACTTTTTTTAATATTTTTTTAAAAAAATTTTTGATTTAAATTTTGAATGGCACAGACTACTCCTCTTTAAAATTGGTTTTATATGATTTTTTTTCTCCCCCCAAAAAAAACATAATTATTTGACAATAAATATATTAATACTTATTCTATTGAATACAGAAAAAGACATTTTGTTGATAAAACTATACATCCGTATTCTACCCAAAAAAAATAATTTTAATATTCAGACTAATATACTGATATAATTATCCAAAATATTACATATACTTTCTCTCTTTGTATTTCATTCAATATTTGCATTTTTATTGGAAAACTTACACAAGCCTGCCGAATATTTCCTCTATGGTGAATTATCTTACTGTTAGTCCGGAGTAATACAAAAAGAATCCCGGAACATTTATTATTCCGGGATTCTTTCTATATATATAAAGTTAATTTTACTTATTTCTGATTTTATCCAGCAGTTGATTGAGCAACTCCGCTTCAGACTCGGTAAGCATAAGTAAATCCTCAAAGGTAGTCTCTACAGAATCTATTTCCTTCAGGATACTCAGCCCGGCCTCGCTGATCCGGATATCCACAAGCCTTCTGTCTTTTTTACACTTGTGTTTCTCAACATATCCTTTTGCTTCCAGTCTGTCAATCAGACGGGAAGTATCCGGCATTTTATCTATCATCCTTTCCTTTATAATGGTATTGGAAACATAAGCCGGGTATTGACCTCTCAGGATTCTTAGTACGTTAAACTGCTGAATTGTGATACCATAAGGTTCAATTTTATTTTTCAGTTCCAGTTCTATGTAATTGCTTGTAAAGGTAATATTAATCAGTGCTTTGATTCTCTGATTCCTGAATTTACTTTGCTTAATTTCTTCCTCTATATTCATGATAATCACAATGAGTCTGTATGGTAAAATATATTGTTTTATCAATATTTTTAATCCTTTTTTTCCAATTTCTAAATCATTTCAGAAAAATATCCCAATGAGTTTTGAAATTTTCTATTAAAAACGATAACTTTTACACATTGTCTGTGCAAAAGTCATCGCTTATATTATGTTATAATGTATAACTAACTTTTCTTATTTATCCGCTTCTCCCATTACAGGGTCAATAGAACCGATAAGTACTACTGTATCTGCAATCATAGAGCCTTCCAGCATTTTTTCAAGCATCTGAAGGTTAGAGAAAGAAGGAGATTTAATCTTACAACGCCAGGGGGAGCCGGTACCGTCTGAAATCAGATGGAATCCAAGTTCGCCTTTAGGGCCTTCAATTGCTGAATAAATTTCGGCTCCTTTAGGGGGACAAACGCCCATATCTGTCATCATAAAATCATGAATCATCCCTTCCATGGAGTAATATACCTCGTTTTTGGAAGGATACGTATGTTTCGCATTGTCTGCACGGATATCTCCTGAAGGAATAGACTCGAGCAACTGATCAAGCAGTCTGATACTCTGGGCGATTTCTTCCATTCTTATCTGAAAACGGGCAAAACAATCTCCTTCATCCCGGACAGGAATATCAAAATCCAGTTTATCATATACCAGATAAGGTTCGAATAAACGAATGTCATGAGGAACACCGGAAGCCCTTAAACTCGGGCCGGTAAAGCCCATTGCGATTGCGTCTTCTTTGGATACAACTCCAATCCCTATATTCCGGCGATACCAGATTCCGTTATTGGTAAGAAGCTTTTTCCAGCTTTTAAATTCTTTTTTGAAATTTTCTTTCCAGTTGATGATTCCTTTTCTGATATCGTCAGATAAATCATACTGAATCCCTCCGATACGGCAATGACTTACAGTAAAACGAACGCCTGCCATTTTATCGAATAAATCATACAGATTTTCTCTTTCTCTGAAAGTCCAGAGGAACATGGAAATCGCTCCTGCGTCCATTACCATTGTACCAAGCCAAAGTAAGTGGGCAGAAATTCTTGCCATTTCGCAGGCAATCGTACGAATCCACTGCGCCCTGTAAGGAACTTCAACTCCGGCTAATTTTTCCACAGCAAGACACCAGGCCACATTATTGGAATAAGGAGCCAGATAATCCATGCGGTCGGTATAGGGCATAAATTCCTGATAGGTTTTATTTTCAGCGAGTTTTTCCACTCCTCTGTGAAGATATCCAACATCTACCACTGATTTCAAAATCAGCTCACCGTTTACCTGAATGACGCAGCGCAGTACGCCATGAGTAGCCGGGTGCTGAGGTCCCAGATTGATAGTCATTAAGGTTCCCAGCGGGTCCTCATCCACTTCTACTGATGTATGTTTATCTTCTAATCTCCGGTAAATTGCGTCCTGATGCTTTGGAAAAAACGTCAGGTTTACCTTATCACGGAAAGCGTACACTTTATTGCTCATACTTTAAATAATATATCAGGATAATTATTCTATTTAGTTTCCCTAAAAAACTTTATCTGGGATTGCGGACAAAATTGATATTTTTTTTTCAGAACGCAAAGCCTTCAGGAAAAGTTTTCGGGGAATCAGGAATTCTTTTATTTTTTCAGGTATTTTTCCACCACCTTCAGGATTGCGTCATAATCCGGCTCCATGCCGATAGAAGGTACTAATTCTGAATAGCGGATGACAAATTTGCTGTCCACTACGAAAGCACAGCGCGCTGAAAGCCCTTTCATACTTCCCTCCATGATTTCAACCCCGAAATCCTGATTAAAATCATTGTAACGATAATCTGAACCCAGCTCTACGTTAGCGATACCTTCTGCTCCACAAAAGCGCTTTTGAGCAAAGGGTAAATCCCTTGAGATAATCAGCGTTTTTACTCCTTCAAACTCGCTCATTAATTCATTGAACTTTCGGGTTTCTGTCTGACATACTCCAGTATCTATACTCGGAATGCCTAAAATAACCTTCACCGGTTCATTGATATCATACAGACTGATTTCAGTCAAATCATTTTTTACAAAGGTAATATCCGGAGCTTCCTCCCCAACCTGTGGGATACCTCCTGCGATTTTTATATTTTTGTCACCTATTTTTATGCTGTTTGCCATAACGTATTAATATTTGGGGGCAAATTTCAGAATTTAAGTTTGAAAAGTCAAATTTATTTTTGTGTATTTCTTTTTCAAAACTGTATATTTTTCAGTTTTTTAATTTAAGTGCTTTCTTTTTACGACTTTATGCTGGTAACCGGGATGATTTTATTTCTTTTTGAAGGCCTGAATTGCTTTTCTTGTAAAGTCGGAAAGTACGAGTTCTCCACTCATTCCGGCTCTTTGTATGAGGAGTTCGTCCCAGTTTTCAGTTCCCTCCCAAAATACATTTTTAAGCATCTGCATTGCCTGAGGATTGGATTTGCTTAGTGTCGTGGCCAGTTTTTCGATGGCTGTGTCCATTTCTTCCGTTGTATCAAATACTTCGGCATAAAGCCCTTTTTCTTTAGCCCATTCGGCAGAATAAAAAACTGAAGCGTTGATACTCATCTGTGAAAAGGCAGAAAGTCCGGTTTTTCGCTGAACAGCAGGTCCTACCACGAAAGGACCTATTCCAACGGCGAGTTCGCTCAGCTTTACTTCCGCTTTTCGGGTAGCAAAACAATAATCTACTGCTGATGCTACTCCTACTCCTCCGCCTACGGCTCTGCCCTGTACCCTTCCTATGATAAATTTGGGGGCTTTACGGCAGGCATTGATGACCCTGGCAAACCCTGAAAAGAAAGCAAGGCCTGTGCTTTTGTCCTCAATGGCAATGAGTTCATCAAAAGAAGCTCCTGCACAAAAGGCTTTTTCTCCTTCGGATTTCAGGATAATCACGCGAATCTCCGGGTCATTACCGGCCCGGGTAATTGTTTCTGCAAGTTCTGATAATATTGCCCCCGGCAAAGAGTTGCTCTGAGGATGAAAAAACGTAATGATTCCGGTATTTTCCTGAACCGTTAATTTTACGTATGCCTGTGAATTGATTTCAGTCATTTTCAGCAATGAGTTTTTATTTAAATAATAGAATACAAAGCAGATAGTCCGAATGTTTTGAGACCGGCTCTGATATATTGCTGCAAAATAACTACATTAATTATAAATAAAAAAATCTCACAAGGTCACCTCGTAAGATTTTTTATTTCAGGATTAGTTTCAATTTCCCCGAGAAACTATGAGAAGTATTTCACTTTTAATTTCACTAATATATACAAAAACGCTGAACAGGTTAAAAGGGTTGCTTGGGTTTCTCGTATTTTTTATTTAGAGTATCCTAAAAAAGTATTTTCATCAAAATAAACCTTCGCTATTGGCTAAATTCCCTCTTTCCGGAAAATTATTTTTTCAATTATTTACCCCGGACTTTCATTCCTGTTACCTACATTTTCTTTTTTATGATATCTTTGCAAAATCAATTAACGAAAAAAATCAATGACTCATAAATTCGGATTATTTTTTATTTTATCGGTACTTTGTCGGATTCTTCAGGGGCAAATAGCGGAAATCGCTCCGCCAAACTGGTGGCCGGGAATGCAAAATCCTCTTTTGCAGGTAATGGTAAAAGGAGAAAATATCAGTAGTTTTACTCCGGTAATACGGGCTGAGGGGATTACCTTACAATCGGTGCATAAAGCGGAAAGTAAAAATTATTTATTTCTGGATTTGATTTTTTCGCCAAAAATAAAAGCGGGCAGTTTCAGGATTGAGTTTCAGAAAAACGGCAAAACGGCTTTTCATTATGATTACCCTGTTTATGACAGAAAAAACCCTTCCCGTATAAAAGGGTTTGATGCTTCGGATGTAGTGTATCTGATTACGCCTGACCGTTTTGCAAACGGAAACCCCTCCAATGACAGTATGACCGGAATGCTCGAAAACGAAGTAAACCGGAACAAAGAAGGAGAAAGACACGGGGGAGATATCCGGGGTATGATTGACCATCTGGATTATATTGCTGCAATGGGTTTTACTGCGATATGGCCTACACCCCTTCTGGAAAATAATATGCCGGATTATTCTTATCATGGATATGCGATAACGCATCACTACAAACCTGACCCCCGCTTCGGGACGATGGAGGACTATAAAGAACTTGCTCAAAAGGCCAGGGAAAAAGGGATAAAGCTCATTTTTGACGGAGTAATCAATCATACGGGATCTTATCATTGGTGGATGAAGGATTTACCGTTCAAAGATTGGATTAACTATCCGGATTCTGCACGAATGACAAGTCACAGAAGGACGGTTAATCAGGATTTATATGCTTCTCAGTATGATTACGAAGACATGACGAAAGGATGGTTTGTCGGTACAATGCCGGATATGAATGGATTGAATCCTTTTTTAGCCAATTATCTCATTCAAAATTCTATATGGTGGATTGAGACTTTGGGGTTAGGGGGAATTCGTCAGGATACTTACGGGTATTCTGATAAGAAATTCCTAAAAGAATGGAGTTGTCGAATCATGGCAGAATATCCTGAGTTCAGCATCGTAGGGGAAGAATGGAGCCTGAATCCACTGATTACTGCTTATTGGCAAAAAGGGAAGAAAAATCAGGATGGGTATGAGGGTTGTTTGAAAAGTATCATGGATTTTCCGCTTCAGCATGCGCTGGTTAAGGCACTAAATGAGCCGGAATCTAATGATTATACGAAAGGGCTTCCGCGTTTGTATGAGGCACTCGCCAATGATTTTGTCTATGCTGACCCCAAAAATATCCTTATCTTCGGAGATAATCATGACATGGACAGACTTTTCACTCAGCTTCATCATGATGTGGACCTGACGGAAATGGCATTGACTTATCTTTTGACAACCAGAGGAATTCCGCAGGTGTATTATGGTACAGAGGTTTTGATGGAGAATTCCGCTCATCCCGATAATCACGGATATATCCGTTCTGATTTTCCGGGAGGCTGGAAGGAGGATGTCGTAAACGGATTTACAGGCAAAGGCCTGACCACAGACCAAATCCGGATTCAGTCCTTCCTGCGGCAAATGCTGAACTGGAGAAAAAATGCCTCAGTCATTCATCAGGGAAAAACGCTTCATTTTGCCCCTTTTCAGAATATGTATGTATATTTCCGTTTTACTGAAAAAGAAATGGTCATGGTGGTAATGAACAAGAATTCGGCTCCAATGCCTTTGGATACCCGGAGATTAGCAGAAATACTCAAAGGGAAAACGACAGCAAAAGCGGTTTTTTCCGGCAAAACATCTTCTCTCTCCGAAGGATTGACGGTTCCTCCAAAATCTGCTGTGATTTTTGAGTTATACTAACGGACCTTCAATAAACAGCGAGCATGGAAATGGATTCGTACCGGAATCCCTGTATTAAAAAGGAATATTTTCAATTTCATTAAGCATGAGAAAACAAACAACTCATCACTAAAACGATTAGTTAGGTTTTTTTGTATAAAAAAGTCTGAGATTATTTACTTCGTTACTACAGGCTTTCTCTTTTAATGATAAAACCATTTTTACGCTATCTCCCGAAACCATACATTTTCAACTATTTTTTGTTGTAATTTATCGGCAGGGGACCTGATATTTACGGATTTTCCTATATTTGCAATAAAAAATATGAAGCACTTACTATTACTAATCATCGCAATGATTCCTTTGTCAGAAATTGTTTCACAAAATGAATTTCATAAAAGGATGATTCCTGTAGCAGAAGTATCGGGCATGTGGATGCCTGAAAGTAAATACCCTCCCTCAGGGCAGTTTTCGATGCCCAATGCCGGCTTTTTTGCTCAGATTCCGGTTTTGCAGAAAAAAGAAGACCGTCCGGTAACCGGAATTCCCTCCTTTCACCGGATTGCGCTGAATATCGGAAGTGACGCCGGGTTTCTGAGTATAAAAAATGACTCGGCGGTTAAACAGTCTGTCTGCCTTCAGCCACGGATCGGGATAACGGAATTCTGGTACAGCGGAAATAATACGCTATGGATAGCCAACGCCACCCTGATGCCCGGATTCACTGCTTCTTCGATGAAACACAAAGGGTACGGACTCAGGGGAAAAGGATACCTGATTTACCGCAGGCAGCCGGTTCCCAAAGAGGAGTTTATGTTTTGGGCAGGAGCCGGATATTCCTACTGCTTTGGAAGGGGAATGATATATCCGATTCTGGGGGTAAGAGGGACTTTAAATAAAACGGAAACGCTGCATTATAATTTATTTTTCCCCTACAGCGCACGGGTTTATTTTCAGCCTTCGGAAGGATGGTTCGGGGCAGGACTTAGGATTATTCAAAACGGAGGCGTTTATACAGACCGTGACGGGGTGATAGTTCCTGACAGAAAATCTGAAATTCTGCGTAACCGGGAAACCACCGGAGGATTGTATTTATTTGCAGATATTGCCCGTTCTTACCGCTTTACGATAGATGGAGGAGGAATATTTTTCAGAAATTACTCCCAGGGAGGGCATCAAAGAGGATTAAAAAAACCCAGTACAGTATATAGCATTTCTCCCGCACCTACTTATTATCTCAAGGCTTCGCTCAGCTTTTTGTTTGGAAGCAAAAAATACTCCGATGATTTTCAGAATGAGCGAACCGGAAACTGGTAAAAGTCAGGGGATATTGAGATTGAGGGTTGTGAGCCAGATATTCCGGAAAAAATCAGCATTATTTCCACGCTGAAAAATAAGCTGGTATCCGGAAATTATCTCTGCCTGATGGTATCTGAGAGAAAACGAAAGGTAACTCCGGTTCTGATCCAGAGTGGTATTTTTACTTTGGGTTCTCAGGAAAAACTCATTCATCACATACAGTCCAATCTGATTAGCGTTAGTTCTCCTGTTAAGGGGAATCATCAGGGAGTTTTGCAGACGATACCGGTGCTGAATAAAATGGTCTGAATCCTCCTTGCGAATTATCCGAAGCTCATACGCAATCCGGTTTTTATTTTGTAGCCCTCCCCGGAAATAAAAAGATTTGATACCACCGAAAAATGTTCTTACCTCAGTGGTTTTAGCAAACTGATAAGCGCGGGAAGATAGCTCTGATGTACTAAAAAAAGCAACTGGAGAATATACTATCGTCCAGTCTTTGGGCATTTTGTAGTAGAGCCAGGCACGATAAGAAGTTGTTAGCGGATACTGAAACAAGTTGGGTACTCCGGGTTGATGTAAGTCAGACTGTGTACGGTACTGAATATCCATCCCAATACTCCATTTAGGGTTAATCGGCTTGACTACATTGACTTTAGACCAGAACTCCTCTCTGTTTTGGGCTGAAACACTGACCGTAGCGATAATCAAAAATATAAAACCTATCCATTTCATCCTGCAAATTTACAACGACTTTGCCTAATCGATTTGTATCATAAGTTACAAAGCAATAAAAAAAGGACACCTGAACTCCTATTTTTCAGGTATCCTTCTATAAAAAGCCCAAGTCACCTTTCAGCGTGTGAAAAGCGACTTTGGGAGTATCTGTAAATTATCAGTCTTTCATAAAATCTTCCTTTGTCAGCAAAGACAGGGCAGGCAAGCCAGATGCCGTAAAAACTGAATTGATTTTACCCAGATTTTCGCCACTCAGTTTTTCAACTTTTTGTTTTGCTTTCAGAATATCTGCGGCAAGAGCCTTAGCTCTGTCGTAATGGGAATCCGTAGGACGACCGTCCCAGAAAGAAACCTGAGCAAAAAGACTGGAGAGTTTTTCACGGATTTGCTCTTCGCCGGTAATAGCCGTTCCTTCCTTGGTGGCTACCAGCGTTTTGCGCACAGACTCCAGAGAATCATGAAACGCCTGAATTGGTTTAATACTTACTTCGTCTTTGATGGTATTCAGTCCTTTTTTAAGGTCAGCCTGAAGAGATACGATTTGCTGTGTAAAATACGCCAGTTCTTCCACCTGATTATACAACTGAAGGCTTAAATTACGCTGCGCTTTTCTGTCTTCGGCTGAATGTACTGACTTGTCGTCTTCTACCAGTTTTACCTGAGTTTCA
The DNA here is from genome assembly GCA_019695295.1 of Bacteroidia bacterium. Taxonomy (GTDB): domain Bacteria; phylum Bacteroidota; class Bacteroidia; order J057; family J057; genus JAAFHL01. The sequence goes on from JAIBAH010000016.1 coordinate 18,112, forward strand.
AAGGACTTTTCCCCAATCATCAGCACGACTTTACAAGTACCGGCGTCCAGCAGGGGGCTGATAAAACCGCCCATGTCAAGAGATGCTCCGGTTTTAGCCGCTTTGGGAGGCTTCATTCTCATGTCCCAGTTTACCACGTTGATTCCTTTTCTTTTAGAAGCAGGCTTTTCATAGAGAAAAGTGCCTTTGGAGTCATAAAAGCGCATTTTCACCTCTTCTGTAGTAATCCTGTTTTTGAGATAATAAATAATCCGGGCATCCTCACTTTTATTTGGGCCGGCAAACTCACCGGGCTGAGACGGATATCCTCCCCCAAATCCCCTGCTTTTGAGGATTGCCGGACGGGACTCAATAAAGGCCACTTCTGACTCAAGCATTGCATTATTGATTTTTCTCAAAGGGGAAATATCATCCAGAATATAAATTCCTCTTCCATGAGTAGCAATTACCAGATCATGGGTCTGAGGCTGAATCACCAGATCCCTTACGAGTGCATATTCCGGAAAACCGGCTTTCATCCGTGCCCAGTTCTGACCTTTATCAATGCTGACAAAAAGCCCCATTTCGGTGCCCAGAAACAATAAATCCGGGCTTTCGATGTCTTCCAGAATCTTATGGGCAAATCCGGTAAATTCCTTGCTGTTTAATCTTTCCCAGGTTTTTCCCCCGTCTTTTGACCTTGCCAGGTAAGTATTGCAGTCACCGTAGGTATGATTATCAAAAGTGACGTACACCGTATTTTTATCAAAATTGCCCGGCATAATACTACTGATCCAGGTTCCTTTCGGTATTCCTGCAAGCGCATAATTGGCCGTAAGGTTGGTCCATGTATTTCCGCCGTCCCGGGATACCTGCAGGTTTCCGTCATCGGTTCCGACCCAGATTTCCTGAGCGTTCAGCGGAGATTCTGCAATGGTAAAAATCGTACAGTGGTTTTCGGCTGAGGAATTATCTACCGTTAATCCGCCGGATTCCTCCTGTTTTTGTTTGTTTTTGTCATTTGTAGTCAAATCAGGAGAAATCTTTTTCCAGGTAGTACCCTGATTTTCTGTTTTATACAAAAACTGAGAGCCGGTATATAAAACGCCTTTCTGAGTTGGACTTTTAACAATGGGAGTATTCCAGTTCCATCTTAATTTTTCTTCCCCGGCAAGCGGATAAGGCTGAATATCCAGAGATTCCTGTGTTTTCATATTGACTCTTGCCATATGTCCACCCTGATATTCTGCATATACAATATCCTGATTGATGTCGTCAGGCTGTACCCAGAAACCATCTCCGCCGTACAATTCGTCCCAGTCTTTGTTGTTGATTCCACTGGGGCTTTGAGAAGGGGCTTTCCATGAGCCGTTATCCTGCAATCCTCCATATACATTATAGGGAGTCTGCAAGTCGGTTGATACATGATAAAACTGAGAAACCGGGAGATTTTGAATAAAAACCCAGGAGTTGCCTCTGTCATTACTTACATACACTCCTCCGTCAGAGCCCAGATACATCTGATTGGTGTAAGCGGGATTAATCCACAAAGCGTGATGATCCGGGTGAGGTCCGTTAAAGTAGCCTCCTTCCGAAAAAGAATACCCGCCGTCGGTACTGATAGAAAATGTAAATGACGGACGATACACCCTTTTTGCATCTTTGGGGTCCACAACCAGTGTACTAAAATAAAAAGGACGGGCGGTAACGTTTGAAGAAGAACTTTGCTGTTTCCAGGATGCCCCTCCGTCAGAAGAAATGTATAAACCGGTTGCTTTTGACTCAACAATTGCAAGGATATTATCCGGAGCGGACGGAGCAAGCGCAATTGCCACTCTTCCGAATTCTCCTTCGGGCAAACCATTGGTCAGTTTTTTCCAGGTGGTTCCGCCATCCGTACTTTTATAGATTCCGCTTCCCTTTCCTCCTGAATTAAAGGAAAAAGGCTTTCGGCGAAATTCCCACATAGTGGCATACATTATATTGGGATTGGCTGGATTCATGATTACCTCAGCGCACCCTGTTTTGTCATCTATATACAATACCTTTTCCCAGGTTTTTCCCCCGTCTTTGGTTCTGTATAATCCTCTTTCTTTACTATTGTCCCACAAATGTCCGGGCACCGCAGCAAAAACAGTATTCGGAGAGGAAGGATGAATCAGAATCCGGCTGATGTGTTCTGTACTGTCAAGGCCCATTTTAGACCAGTTTTCGCCTCCGTCGGCAGAGCGGTAAATTCCGTTTCCAACCGACACGCTGTTTCTCATATTGGATTCGCCGGTACCTGCCCAAACCGTATCCGGACGCGCCTGATCAATCGCAATTGCACCGATTGACTGACAATGCTTATCAAATACGGGCTTAAAAGAAGAACATCCGTCCGTAGTTTTCCAGATTCCGCCCCCGGCAGTGCCTACATAAATTGTTCTGGGCTCTTTATTTATCCCTTCGATAGCAGTAATCCTGCCACTCATGGTAGCGGGTCCAATACTTCTGGCTTCCAAAGCACCGATAGTAGCAGAGGAAAACTTCACATTTTGTCCGGATACGGAAAGCGTAAAGGATAAAACAGTAAGCAGATAGATAAAATGTTTCATAATTATTATTGATTTGAATATGATTACGAATATCTCATTCCCCAAAACAAGACTCCCCTGCCCTGCCTTCATTCTGTTTGGGGAAAGTGAATTCCATTATTTGCTGCTTTCTTTTTTCTTTTTTTCTTTTTTGGGTTTTGCGGAAGACTTGGTGTCCGCTTTTCCTTTTTCCACTTTTTCGCCCGGCATGGCAAAAATGCTATTATCTATTTTGGTGTTGATTTCGATAGTGTTCCATTTCATTTCTCCCATCATTCCGCCCATTGCAAAAGGCAGTGTCACCCCAAAATCGGTTTTTTTGTAGTTTGAAAAAGTCTGTTCCACATCCATTTCTTTTTCTTCCACCTTAATTTTCTGGCTTTGTTTTAAATCGAGATAGGATTCAGTATCAATATAATGATAAATCATATTTCCATCCGGTTTGGTTACTTTCAGTTTATAGACTTCTGTTCCTTCCATGTCTTCAGTTCCGAGAAATTCCACCTGATTTCCCTTGGTTTTGTAGTTATACAAATCTCCGGTAACATCAAGCTGGTCTTTGGATTGCACAATTTCTTCGGGAGTCATGGGCTCAGGGTCTTTTTTACCCTGAAAAGGCATAATTTTCCAACCTTTGTCTCCGTTTACTGCATTCACCATTGTCATTCCCTGAATGGTAAGCTCAAAACGAAGTGCCTTACCCTGAACCACCGTAATCGATACAGGTGCTTCCTGACCGGGAGCAATCTGAGTACTGCCTTTCATTACCACATTCTGGATTTTGGAAAGAAGATCTTTTCCGCCAATGGCTTCCAGATGCTTGTCCACAATTTCATCTACGGTCTGAGCCTGCATTGCAGAGGCCAGAAAAATTACTGATAACAGAAAAAAAACTTTTTTGAACATAGTTAAATAAATTAATGTTAATGAGATAGATTTTACTTAAATTTTAATATAAATAGAGTTAGCTCCAAATTGTTCATTCCTGCAATAAGTATATCCCGGAGAAAAAATATTACATTTTATTTTCACGTTGCTTCACTGATAGATTTAGTCAATAAAATTACATTCTTTGCTGAGGGACATATTCCGGTTTAGATATATTTCATGTTTTCAGCAATCATTTTTTTACGTATATTTATTAACATTTAATTTTAATAACTATAATTATCTCTTTATTCAAAATATAACTCTGAACGCCCCCCAGAGGAAAATTCATCTCTGAGCAGTACAAATGTAATTTATTTCGAATAAACGTATTATATTTATACATAATATTAGATTTATCATATAAATCTTACATGGAGTTTTGTAATGGAAGCTAATAATATCAATATAAAAATATTTATTCAGATCTTTGAGGCATAGCTTTTGACGACAATAGTATATGTAGGATTTATCAATAAAATACAATAAATCATTTCGGATATAAAAAAATTAAATGAAAAGAAACATCATACCTAACCTTTCTAAAGCAATCTTGCTCTTTGTTTTTTCAGGAATATACTTTCCGGCCTTGGCACAGGAACAGCATTCTGTCCATTCTATCCATTTGAATTTCAGTGACATGAATACGTGGTTCGGACTCCTTGAGCTTCCCTTCCTGTTTATATGTATGTATTATGCTTTCAAAACGGCAACCTCCCTCAAAGGCGGTGTATTCGGTAAAGCTATGTCACTCATGGCCTGGGGATTTCTCGTCATGGGAGTCGGACATCTTCATATGCAGATAGAGCATTTTATGGGCATCAATATTTTTAAGCAGCTCTTTGGAGAAACAGCCGGAAGTATAATATGGTTTATTGCACTGATTACTACATGGTTGCTATCCGGAATGGGGTTCTATTCCATCTATAATACCAGCAAAAAATCCTAATATCAACATAAATGACTCATAGTCTGTTTACATATTTTCGGAGGTTATTTTTCCGAAAAGGTAAGCCGGAATTTAATTCTGACTATCAGCTTTATGTGCATATAATTCAGTCGCTGTTAAATCGTTTTAGTCTTCCTTCTCAGGAAATAAAGATAAGAAACAGAGTAAACCACTATTATCAGTCCTCCCCTGATAAACAAAAAACCGACTTTCCGGAAGTGTATTTATTACTGGAACAGTTTGTCACAGAATCGGATTCCAACCCTTCAAAAAAATACAGCAGGGAGAAATTAAGGGCAGAAATTCTGTCAGAATTTCCTGAAATATTACATTTTGAAAATATTTCTTTTGTTTTTCAGGGAACCCAGCAGGTTACTCTTTATTTGTATAAAATTTTTCTCAGGACGGTAACAGAAAAAACCGAAAAAGTACTGGGGGCATTCAAGGAAAATCAACTTCCGGAAATCCGGAAATGGCTGAGAGGGTTACCTGATACAGAAGAATTGCCTCCGTTTGATATCATACCGCCGGCAATGATGGATTATGAAAACGCTCTGTTACTGATTCAGGAGGTTTCTCAGCAACTCTTTTTTCAGATAGAGTCTTATATGGGCGGAGATTGCCCTGCAGAAATCTGGAATGAAACCTACGAAGAGTTAAATCAGGTGTACGGAAGGATTGAGCATTTTCCTCATTTATTACAGTTGATTCCGTCCCGCATTATGGATGAGTCCAAGCTGAAACTGCTAAGCAGAATACAGATAGAAGAAACCCTGCTAAAGCAAACCAATACCCTCAGAGAAATAAACCGGCAAATAATAGCCAAAAATCATGAACTGGTAAAGGCACAGAAAGAAATCAGTGCTGCAAGAGAAAAGGAGGAGGAGTCTCAGGGAATGCTGCTGACTATACTGGATACCGTAGGTGAGGGTATCATCACAATAGATGAGAACTCTATCATTGTCAGGGCAAACCGGGAGGCAGAGTTGATGTGGGGTTATGAACCGGGAGCACTCACCCGGCAGCCGCTGGAAGTACTCATGTCGGGGCCTATGCGAAAAAAGCATCATGAAGGAATGTCAAGATACCTTCAGACAGGAATTTCGGAGGTATTGGGAAAATGGATGACATTGACCGGAGTGCATAAAAATGGAAGTACTTTTCCGATAGAAATGAAAATCCGGGAAACCTACATCGGGAAAAAAAGGTTTTTTACAGCAGCACTTCACGATATTTCTGAAAGAGTAAGAAAAGAATCCGAGCTTAAGGAAAAAAACGAGGAAATGGATATGCTCATCTATAAAACCTCCCATGATTTAAGAGGGCCGATTACGTCAGTACTCGGGTTGGTTAATATCATTGCTTTGTTTCCGGAGGATTCCCTGAAATATGTAACCCTGATTGAAAAAAGTATTCTGAAACTGGATCATTCCATCCGGGACTTAATGGATTTCGGGCAGATTAACAATTCGGGCATTCCTTCCTCTGTCGTAAATCTCAGGGACTTATTTCATGAAATTATTGACGGACTGCAAAAAACAGAAGGGATTGAAGCAGTACGAATCGAAGCTGACCTCCCTCCGGAGTTTTCTGTTTATACCCGAAAAAACCTCTTAAGAATCATTTTTCAGAACCTGATAGTCAACAGCATACAGTACCGGCAGAAAAATCGGGAAGATTCCTGTATCAGGATATGTGCTGAGTATAAAAACAACAGGATTCACATACGGATAAAAGACAACGGACAGGGGATTCCCCATGAATTTCAGGACAGAATCTTTGAAATGTTTTTCCGGGCAAATAGTCAGGCAACAGGAACCGGACTTGGATTATACATCGTAAAAAAGAGCATTGAAGTATTGCAGGGTACCATCATAATGCACAGCGAACCCAATGAAGGCACGGAGTTCTCGCTGACCTTTCCGCTTAAAACATCATAATTATCCAAAATTAAAGCCAAAATCCTCTTTTACTGCTGCGATAAAACTCTCAGAACGATTGTTTAAAACACTGATTATTTAGAAACAAACCGAATAACTCCTCTTTTCAAAAAAAATAATTCCACTTTTAAATTGAATTACTTTTACCCGAATTTTTCCGGTAAAAAGTAATTAGAATATTGAAATACAACGATATATAATAATTCCTAAAAACAAATAATCTATGTAGTGAACTAAACTACATCTTAATCGGGCGGCATTTTAATAATAGAATTTTGGAAATACAAATTTTTGTGCTTAATTTTGCAGAAAATTATTGAGATTTTATTCATTACTGACAATATGAACGTTTCTCTCTAACGATAATAATAGTCTTTTCATTCACTTATTTAATTCCAAAAAAATATGGATCGTAAATTAAGAATACTTTTTGTAACGTCTGAAATTGAACCATTTTTAAAAATCTCCTCTGCATCCGACCTTATTAGACAACTTCCGCAAAAACTACAGGAAAGAGGACATGATATCAGAATTTTTATGCCAAAATTCGGGGTAATTAATGAAAGAAGAAATCGTTTACATGAGGTAGTAAGACTTTCGGGAATCAATATTAAAGTAGCAGGCGAAGAAAAACCCCTTACCATTAAGGTTGCTTCTATTCCCAACGCAAGGCTTCAGGTTTATTTCCTCGATAACGAAGATTATTTTAAACGCAAATCCGCTCTTACAAATCCTACCGACAATACTTTCCATCCTGACAACGACGAACGCGCAATTTTCTTTTGTAAAGGGGTAATCGAAACCGTAAGAAAATTAGGATGGGCACCCGATGTAATTCACTGCCACGACTGGATGACTTCATTCCTCCCCTTTTATCTGCGCACTCATTATCAGAATGACCCAATGTTTAAAAACACCAAAATTGTTTTCACTCTTTATAACAACGAGTTTGAAAATGAGACCATTGGCAATTTTATGGATAAAATGCGTATTGATGGAATCAATGATGAAACGCTCGAAAGATTTGAAGAAAACAGCTACGTAGGATTATGCAAAGGCGGAATCGCAATGTCTGACTATATTACGAAGGGACATGCTTCCATTCAGTCTTCTCTGGAAGACCATCTTCAGCAATCCAAGCATGACGGTGTATTTATTGATGTCGCAAATAAAGATACTTATGCTGATGAATACAATCAGTTATATGCAACCTTATTAAATTAATTTGCCTCTATGTGGGTATATTCAATTTTTGGTTGTACTTTTGCGCGCTAAATTCGAAATAAACATGTCATCTGTTTTTTATTTAATCTGTTTAAAAAATAATTTTAATAAAATCATCAGACTGTTAGCTTTCACGGCCATAACAGTCTGTATGCTTTTTATGCAGTCCTGTAAAGATCCCAATACCGGCGGTAAGGACATCCTGCCCCCCGATGAGCTGATTGGAATGGCTTATACAGATACCGTAACTGTCAATATGGACTCCCGTATCATTGACAGTATCCCTACTTTTGGTACAGATTTCCATTTGTTTGGAAATTATGTAGATAATGAATTGGGAAGAATCACCGCCGGAACCTATAGTCAAATCCGTTTTTCAGGTGATAAAATAGACTTTGGAAGTGCTGATAGTGTCAGGGCTGATTCGGTTGTACTTTTTGTGGATGTAATCGGATATTTTGGTCGTATCGAGACACCTCAGCTTCTGAGAGTGCATGAAATCACTCAGGCATTTGATACTACAAGCTATGCCTCCAATGACAGCCTTACGATTAACCCCCTTGACCTCGCCGGTAAATCCAAAATCAACTCCGGTACGATTGGTCTGCTCAAGGATGTAAGGGTAAAACTCGATAAATCGCTTGCAGAGAAGCTCCTGAACCTGCCGGACTCTGTCAAAGGAAAAACCAATACCGAATTTACCAACTATTTTAAAGGATTGTATCTTTCCACCTATCCCATCGGACAATTTAACTCCCGTGAACCGGGTGCGATTATGTACATGAGTCTGCAAAGCAATGACACCAAACTCATTCTTTATTATACCAAAAAAGACTCTGTGGGTAATTTTACTGAAAACAAAAAATTTGAATTTGGGGTAACCTCTTCTGCACGTCAGTTTCACGCCATCAAAAGGTCTGACTATGAGACCCGAAGATTAGGCACTGAACTGATGAATCCTGTCCGCCCGCATGAGTTTGAATTCAATCAAAGCGGGGCAGTAATCGAAAACACCCTTAAATTCCCGTTTTTAAAAAACCTCGGCACTGTTGGTATTAATAAGGCAGAATTGATTCTTAAAGCAGACCCGGCAACCCTTGGGGCAAAAATCGGTACCACTTACCGGTACGCACCTCCTGCCCTGAAGGTTTATCAGCCTGACAGTGCTGGTAAAAAAGCAGAAAGCGCACTGATTGTCAGCTCTATCGAGTTTGATAATATCAACAAGCAATATGTAATCTCTCTGACCAATTATGTACAAAGGATTCTTAACGGGCAGATTGAAGACAGGGGCATTCTGATTCGTTCTACCGACGAGCTGAACTATATCGCCAACACCCTGAACCGGGTAGTACTGGGCGGGCACAATCACGCTACGCTTAAACCCGTACTGAGAGTGACCTATACTACATTACCGAAATAAAATTTCAGAAAAAATATTAACTGCTTTTGATTGGGAAGAAGGGATTCTTTCTCATACTAATCAAAAGCAGTTTTTTTATTTCTCAATAAGGTAAAAGCCTGTAAAACATTCTTTTTTTGTATTTTTCCGGAGCCAGCTGATATGGCATTCAGTGCAAACCTTTAAGGAGTATTCTTGGTTATCATAAAAATTTCTCAGGTGAAATGGAGGTATTAAATCATTTTATCTGATTTTTCGTTTTAAAATATTAAAATTCAATTTAAACAAAGTATGTGTGGTATTGTAGGTTACGTAGGTTATCGCAAAGCTTATCCGATTATTATCAGTGGTCTGAAACGCCTCGAGTACAGAGGCTATGACTCAGCAGGGGTTGCACTGTATGATGGCAAAATAAAAATCTATAAAAAGAAAGGGAAAGTATCAGAACTGGAAAAACTGACAAAAGATAAAGATACAGAAGGCACCATTGGAATGGGACATACGCGCTGGGCTACGCATGGCGCACCAAGTGATGAAAACTCTCATCCTCATGTCTCCAATTCCGGTAACTTCTCCATTATTCACAATGGAATTATAGAAAACTATTCAACCCTCAAAAAAGAACTGCTGGGCAGAGGATATACTTTTAACAGCGCAACTGATACAGAAGTGCTGGTAAACTTCATTGAAGATATTTATGAAAACAACGAAATTGACGCAACTGAAGCCGTTCGTATTGCCCTGAATAATGTAATCGGAGCCTACGGGATAGTGGTAATGTGCAAAGCGGAGCCCGAAAAACTGATTGTTGCCAGAAGAAGCAGTCCTATTGCAATCGGTGTGGGAGAAGGAGAATTTATCATCGCTTCCGACGCAACCCCTATCGTGGAGCATACCAAAGACGTGGTTTATCTCAATGATAATGAAATTGCAGTAATTACCAAAGAGGGGTACAAAGTTCTGAATCTGAAAAACGAATCTCAGACCCCTTATATTCATACCATCGAAATGGAACTGGAGGCTCTTGAAAAAGGGGGATATGACCATTTTATGCTGAAAGAAATTTTTGAGCAGCCCCGCTCAATCGCTGACAGTATCCGGGGAAGAATTGACCCTGAAAACAAAAAGGTATGGCTAGGCGGGCTTGTAGATGTCAGAAAAGAACTGGCACAGGCCAAACGTTTTATTTTTGTAGCCTGTGGCACAAGCTGGCATGCGGGGCTTGTAGGTGAGTACCTGTTCGAGGAGCATATCCGGATTCCGGTTGAGGTAGAGTATGCTTCCGAATTCCGGTACCGTAACCCGGTAATACAGGAAGGCGATATTGTCATCGCCATTAGTCAGAGTGGAGAGACAGCTGATACCCTTGCCGCCATCAATCTTGCCAAAGAAAGAGGAGCACTCGTGCTCGGAATCTGTAATGTGGTAGGCTCTTCTATCTCAAGGGCTACTCACGCAGGGGTATATACACATGCAGGCCCTGAAATCGGAGTTGCTTCTACCAAAGCTTTTACTGCTCAGGTTTCAGTATTAACCATGATGGCTTTATTTATTGCAGACCTGAAAGGAAAACTAACCCCAAAATCCCGTTCTATCATTCCTGAAATGCTGCAGGTGCCCGAAAAAGTGCGCCACATTGTAAACCAAAGTGATAAAATCAAAGAAATTGCCGCCACCTTCAAGGATTCTCCCAACTGTCTTTATCTTGGAAGAGGCTCCAATTTCCCTGTGGCGCTGGAAGGAGCCCTTAAGCTAAAGGAAATTTCCTATATCCATGCTGAAGGATATCCTGCCGCTGAAATGAAACACGGTCCTATTGCGCTGATAGACGAAAATATGCCCGTAATTTTTATTGCAACCAAAGATGAATCCTACGAAAAAATCGTGAGCAATATCGAAGAAGTGGCTGCACGAAAAGGAAGGGTAGTGGCAATTGTAACAGAAGGAGATACTGCCGTAAGAAATATTGCAGAATTTGTCATTGAAATTCCGGAAATTGACCCGTCGCTTATGCCACTCCTTTCTGTAATTCCGCTTCAGATTTTATCTTATCATATTGCAGTAATGAGAAACTGTAATGTTGATCAGCCAAGAAATCTGGCCAAATCCGTTACCGTAGAATAACGAACTATTCCATAAATCATTTTAAAGGACAAATCAACCGGCATTCCGGCTGATTTGTTCTTTTTTATTTCTTACAGAAGCAAATCTAACACATAAAAAAGCCGTGTAAAATAAAAAAAACCCCACCGGGCGGTGAGGTTCTCGACTTTGGGGTATTGGTGGGAAAATTTAGGTAAGTAAAAAACAGGTCTTTTCAGATGCAAATGTAAAACCTTTTTTTGAATTAAACAAATTATTTTTATAAAAAATGCAAATATTGAAAAAATATTTTTCACAGGTGACATAAAATATATTTCGTAACCCTTAAGTTTACAAAACCTGTTCAGATAATCCATCAAAAAAGTATTTTTTTTGGATTTGTGGAAAAAATTTGTAATTTTACCCCCTGTTTATAAATAATTATCTGTCATTTGATTATCTCATGATATTTCAATGATTGTTTTTTAAGAATTCAAAATAGTTTGAGTGTATTCTGTTCCGGAAATTTTCCATCATACAAAATTATACTTAAATTCTTTATTTTTATTTAACAAAGATTCAAAGACACATTTGTAATTGTGGATATAGAACCGCTGAGTTTTAATTTATTAGTTTTCCTTCCTGCAACAGGATTGGATTGGTTTGCAATAAGTATCAATATCTTGCTTTTTTTTGTATTACTATTGGGCTCATTTTTTGCGTCTTCCTCTGAGGTTGCTTTCTTCTCTCTCAACAAAGCCGAAAGCGACAGCTTCAGGGACGACGATTCCCCCAAGTCCAAAAAGATATGGTGGATGCTGAACAATCACAAACATTTAATTGCTACGGTACTCATTACCAATAACTTTGTTAATATTTTTGCGATTCTTACAGGTACTTATGTAATCCATACTTTTGCACAGCACTATGGTTTACTGAAATGGCAGGAAACGCTATTGAGTATCGGTTCTATTTCCCTTCTTCTACTTCTTATAGGAGAAATCATCCCGAAAGTATATGCTTCCCGTTACAAACTAAGGGTAATAGATATGTTTTACAGGCCAATGTACATCCTGATTAAAATTTATTCTCCTATCATTCGTTTTTTAATTTATATTACAAAGTTTATTGACAATAAAATCAAGCCCAAACAGGAAAATGCTTCTATTGAAGACCTCAGGGATGCCATAGAAATGATGCCTGAGCCTACAAAAGATGAAACCGACGGAAGAGATATTCTGAAAGGATTACTGAATTTCAGCAATACTACAGTAGAAAGAATCATCCGGGAGCGGACCAAAGTAGCGGCCGTTTCTATTGATACGACTTTTGATGAACTGATAGAGTTTATCAATGAGAATGAATTTTCCAGGGTTCCTGTCTATAATGAAAGTCTGGACGATATAAAAGGCGTTTTACACATCAAGGACCTGATTCCTTTACTGGAAAACGGCGGAAAATCGGTTGAGTGGCAATCCCTGATAAGGCCTGCACTCTTCGTTCCGGAAAGCAAAAGAATAGATAAACTGCTGGAAGCTTTCAGGGCCAAAAGAACGCACCTGGCGATTGTAGTGGATGAATACGGAGGCACCACCGGAATAGTAACGCTGGATGATATTACCGATGAGATATTCGGCGAAATCAGCGATGAGTTCGATACAGAAGCGCTGCCTTACCAGAAACTGGAAGCAAATCTCTATCGTGTAAATGCGTCTATTCTTCTCAACGATTTTATCCGGATGATAGACCTGGATGAAAATGTATTTGAAAAACTACATAAATCCGAAAATATCAATAGTCTGGGTGGTTTAATTTTGTTGCTCCAAAATAAAATCCCTTCCGTGGGGGAAACAGTAATCTGTGATTTGACTGACCCTATGTTTGAATTTACGATTGAGTCCGTGAGCAGAAACAGAATCGAATGGGTAAAAGCTAAAATACTTCAAAATGAATAAATTAATCTTATTGGGTTTAGCAGTTGTACTGGCTTGTGTTTTAGGATTTTCTGCCTGCAACAGCAGCGCCTCCATAGATGCCCGCCCCTGGGGATTTCCCCGGCTTGATCTCCCCAAAAACTACGGTTACAAAACCTTTGAAAATAAGACCTGTCCGTTTACTTTTCAGTATCCGGATTTTGGTAATGTAACCCGTGACCAGGGGGATTCCTGCTGGGCGGATATTTCCTTTCCGGTATTTGATGCAAAATGGCACATCTCTCACCATGATATTACTCAGAAAAAAGACCGGCAGTCGCATTATGAAGATTTTCGCAAACTGGTGTATAAACACGTAAAAAAAGCAAGTACTATTGCTGATTACCCCTTTGAAACCCCTCAGGGTAAAGGAATCCGTTATGAGTTGTACGGGAATGTAGGTGCGCCTGTAGAAATCTTTTTTTACAATGATAAATACACAATGACTACCGATTTTTATCTGAATACAGCCCTGAAAAACGATTCTCTGGATCCGGTTATTCAGATGATGAAAGTTGAAATGGATAAAATGATACAGTCATTTAAATGGAAATAGAAAATATTTTTAATCGGCGATTCAGGATTTTTTCATTCACTCAAACGCTCCCTGTACAAATATATCCTGAATTTTACCATCCCTTTTTATATATTTTAACCTCATTGTATGCAATATTCAGAAGAAATCGTAAAACAACTTGAAACCCGGCTTCGCTTCCCGCTTCCGGGACTTGACGCACAAATGAAGATGGCTCCCAAGGTCAGAACAAGGGACTACGTCATTCCGGATAATGCCCGCAAAGGCGGGGTTATGCTATTACTGTATCCTCACCATAATCTGTTAAATATTGCCCTGATGAAGCGCGCCGAAGACGGGGGGACTCACAGCGGCCAAATCTCTTTTCCGGGAGGAACAGTAGAGAAAACCGATGAAAATATGATACATACGGCGCTGAGGGAAACAGAGGAAGAGATTGGCGTACCCGCACATCAAATCCGGACTTTGGGAAGCCTTACAGACCTGTATATTCCTCCCAGCAACTTTATTGTATATCCCTGTGTAGGATTTATTGAGCAAAGACCGGAATTCATACCGGATGAAAGGGAAGTGGCTGAAATTCTGGAAGTGCCGCTGCATTACCTTCTGCAGGATGGAATCATGAGCATCAAAAAGGTACAAATGTCCGGCAACAAAAGCCTTGTCCTCGACACTCCGGTATATGATATCTACGGACATACCCTTTGGGGTGCGACCGCAATGATGATGGCTGAATTTTTGACGATAATCAAAGAAATCCGATAGAAAGCATCTTTATTCCTTTATAATTTTCAGGCTTTTCGCCCCCGACTTCAGGGTATATATTCCCGGACTCAGGAAACTGATATCTGTTTTGATGGTCAGTTTGTCCGAAGCCGGAATTTCCATTACCTTTTTGCCTTCTGCATTAAAAAGCAGGTAATTCCCGGTTGTATTTAGAGAAGAGCGGATGATGATTTCAGAGGATGCCGGATTGGGATATACTGAGACCCAGGGCATCTGAGAAGCGGAACGGGTAATCACTCTGACTTCTGAATAGTGATGCTGACCGTTCAAATAATTCATCTTTACCCGGTATTCTGATTTACCTTCCACTACCTCTTCATCTGTAAAAAGGTACTCTCCGCTGACATCAGGCGACTGTTTGTTTATTTCCCTGAATTCTTCATCCGGGTAAGCACGCTCCAATGTAAAATCAGCAATATTATCCGGTTGGTTATTCATTTTCCATACAAGTCCAACCGATTCATCCGGGCTGAGAACCGCTTCAAAGTCAAGCCGCACATCCGGCAAAATCAAATTCCATATATAATAACTATGCCAGGTAGCTGAAGAAGAGTTGAAAAGCCAGACCATATCATTGGCATAACTAAACCGAAACTGTGAATAGGCAGGGGAATTGGAGGGCAATTGAGAGGCCCCGGTGAATGCTCCTGTACTGATATTAAAAAGGAGAACCCTTTTTTCGGCATAGTTCAGCAGCCCTACTTCAAATCCGGTCTGCCCGGTATAGATAACGCTGTTCACGTTAAGGTTGGAAAAGGATGTCCCGCTCAAGGTAAGCGTACCGGAAGGAAGGCCGGTAACTCTGTCGTAAAAATAAATCTGATTCCCCCCGGTATAATATATAACCCGGTTATTATTATAATCAAAAGCTCCGACTGACTGCGCATTGGGTTGTAACTGACCGGTATAAATCGCAGTATAGGTATTCATGGCCAGTCCGGAGGGATTAAGATTAACAGTAGCCCATCCTCCGCTTGAAAACTGATTGCGTTCTACCTGAGCATTGATGGGATTCCACCACATTCCACGGGTATCCAGCCCGGCAGTAGTCTGATACAGTTGGGCTCCGTTTGACGAAAGGGTTTCCAGCGGGAAGAGGGAGTTGCCCGCCCGGATAATATAATATTTCTGAAAACCGGGATGAAACACAACCGAAGTAGAATTTAATACGCCCGTGGAAAAAGAAAGTGTAAGCGGCGTAGCAAATGCATCCGGTGCGGGCATCATTTGAGCGGAGGAAAAATGGAATAAAACAAAAACAAGTGATATTAGTAAAATTCTTGACATTCAATATAAAAGGTGACTGGTAAAACAAAACAGGAAAGATAGTTAGCACAAATGTAAAAGCTTTTTTTCTTTTTCCAAAATTTTCTTACATATAATTATATTTTTATAAAAATATTTTTATTCATTATAATCCATATTTTTATTTTAACTGTCTTTTTCAGAAATTTCCTTAAATACCTACTATTAGGGATACTTTCCACTCATTCTTTTTGTGAAATCATTCGTATATTTATTGAATTAATTTTCATTAACCTAAATAGCATTTATATGTATTTTAATTGTATTTTACTTGTTATCTTACTGATTTCCTGTTTTTCTGTATTTTCTCAGACACCTTCCGGATATACACATCCGGTGAATACCCGTACTTTCAGCAAAATTCCGCTCGACGGATTAACGAGCGGCTCCAAAGCCCTGATGATTATCAAAGACAGAGGCGTGCTGGAAGGGGATATTTTTGTAGGAGATACAGCCTATCTCAGCCGGTTTCAGTTCATGCAATTTTCAGTAACGACTGATTTGAACGCCAGAAAATGGCAAAACGGAATCATTCCTTACATGTTTCTCAACGGATTTTCTTCTACCGAGAAAAATTCAATTATTGACGCAATGAATCATATTATGGATAAAACCAATGTCCGCTTTATTGAAAGAACCGACGAAGGCAGTTATCTTATTTATAAAAAAGTAAGCGTTCAGGAACTGGGATTTGATGGCGGAATGTCAGCCATCGGGAGACAGGACGGGAACGGTCAGTTTGTGTGGTTTTCGGATGATAATTTCAGGATGAGCCTCGCTATACATGAGATAGGTCACGCACTGGGTCTGTATCACGAACAATCGAGGGAAGACAGGGATAATTATATCGAGATAGACGCAAATGCCGTTATGAGCGGAATGATAAGTCAGTTCAACAAGCAAACCCGGAATGCCTCCGATTTCGGAAGCTATGACTTCAGTTCGATTATGCATTATAATTATAATACTTTCGGAATAGACGGCAGGCAGACTATCTATAAAAAATCTAACCGGGCAGACCGGAATTTTGGCAATGTGAGCGTACTGAGTGCGGGAGATATAGCAGCAATCAATGCTTTATATCCAACCGAAAGAGGCAATTATGTAATCCCCTACACTGGCACAGGAGTGATTAAAGATGAACTGGGAATAGGAGAAAGCAAGACCTTTAATGTTTATGCAAAAGAAACGTATAATTTCCCCAGAATTTATATCCGTAAAGACAGAAGATATAGCTTTACTGTTACTAACCCCAGCTGGAAAAATGGCAGCCGCTCCACAGACGCCAATGGATATACGAAAGAATTACTGGATTTTCCCCGACAGGGAGGTTATAATATGATGGCGCTTGTGGGAGAACTCTATGATAAAAACGGGGACGGAATGTCATACAACGGCACTCATTTCCGGATTGGCACGAGCAGAACATGGACAGCTACTAAAAGTGGTTATCTGGGGTGCTTTGCAAACGATAATCTGACGATGTATGGAGACAACTCAGAGAAAGTGGTAGTGACCATCAGAAGGTTGGAATAAAATCCTGGCTAAAAATAAAAAGGAGGCCGCAAAGCCTCCTTTTTTATTGATTTTAATCCTGAGATTAATGCTGCATTACAATTTTTTCTTTTTTGGGAGTAGAGCCCAGCAGGATGATATTGTCTCTGTTTTCTGTGATATTTTTAGCCATATTACGGGTATCAATCACTTTTCTGGAGTGCTTAACGATAGCAGGAATGTCAAAGTCATCGTGGTCTGTAATCAATACCACTACGTCATAGGAAGCAATCATTTCCGGAGAGATGTCTTTGGTATAATAAGTAGTTCCGGCAGCTTCGTATCCTTCTCCTTCCACCCAGGGGTCAGTAATATCAATATTGCGGATTCCATTTTCAATCAGGCGGATGATTACGGATTCAGCAGGAGAATGTCTTAAATCTTTTACGTTTTTCTTAAAGGAAACCCCTACAATCAGCACTTTTGCCTGAGAAATAGAAATCGGAAGATTGGCAATTTCTCTTACTACCAGATTAGCCACATGATAAGGCATCCCTTCGTTTACATTAGCGGCAAGTGTGATGAATTTTGTTTCGAAATCATACTCTCTTGCAAGCCAGGAAAGATAGTAAGGGTCGATTGGAATACAGTGCCCACCAACGCCGGGACCGGGTTGAAACTTAAGGTATCCGAAAGGTTTGGTACTTGCCGCTTCGATTACTTCCCATACGTTGATATCGCCCATTCTCTCGCATAATAAAGCAAGTTCATTTACCAGAGCGATGTTTACACTACGGAAGATATTTTCGAGTAATTTTTCAAGCTCTGCTACTTTAGGATTATCGACCATATATACTTTTTCAATCACCTTGCTGTTGGCAAGTGCGGCCAGAATAGAGCTGTCAGAGTCAATTCCCCCTACTACAATCGGAGTATTTGCGGTATTGAACTGCTTATTGCCCGGATCCACGCGCTCAGGACTGAAAGCGATATAATAATCTGTACCGGCAGAAAGACCGGATTTATTCAAAACCGGAATCAGGTAATCTTCTGTAGTTCCGGGGAAGGTTGTACTTTTAAGAATAATGAGTTGTCCTTTTTTGAGGATAGAAGACACTCCCTCTCCTGCACTGATTACATAGGCTAAATCAGGGTCTTTATTGGCATTGAAAGGGGTGGGTACACAGATATAAATTACATCTGCGTCAGCAAGTACATCATATTCAGCGGATGAAATAAACATTCCGCTATGAATTACTTCAGCAACTTCAGCATCACTTAAGTCTTCGATGTAGTTTTTTCCTTTCTGAAGGGATTCAATTTTCCAGCGGGAAGGGTCAACACCGATGGTTTTGTAACCCATTTTGGCGAATTCCAATGCAATCGGCATTCCGACATACCCCAGGCCAGCAACTCCGATAACGGCAGTTTTATTCTCTAATTTTTTTGCTAAAACATCAGCGTTTCCGCCTAAGTTATCCAATAATGAAGGATTAAATAATCTCATAATTCGTTATTTTTAAAATGACGGTGCAAAATTAGTGTTTTATAAGATAAAATAAAAAAAATAACTAAAATTTTATCGTTAATAATGTTAAATCATCCACAAGTTCAGCGTTGTTTGCAAAAGTAGTGAATTGATTAATGAACGACTGAGAGATAGATTTGGCATTCTGATTTCTTACGTCCCACAAATGGGTTTCTATCCTTTTTTCGCCGAAGCTTTCCCCGCTCTGATTGGTTTGGTCGCTCAGACCGTCGGTGTATAAAAACAAAAGGTCTCCTGCCTCATAACTCAATACGGTCTCTTCCGGAGGATTCAGTTCATTGAATGCACCTAAGAAAACACAATGACTTTCAAGATACGCTATTTTATCTTTATGAATAAATAACGGATAATTATGTCCGGCGTTGATATAATGAATTTTGCGGGCGGAGAAATCTATTTTCGCAAGAAAAAGCGTAACAAATTTTTCTCCTTTTGTCATTTCAAACAGATTCTGATTGAGTTCTGTAATAATCAAAGGGAGGTAATCGTACTGCGCACATAATGCGCGAAGATTGGCCTGTAGATTGGACATCAGCAGGGCAGCGCTCATTCCTTTTCCTGATACATCTGCAATACACACAAAACTCGTATTTTTACCTCGCTTGAGAATATCGAAGTAATCTCCCCCTACTCCATGATATGCCAGATTTTGGGCAAAAACATCAAACTCAGTAAATTTGGTAAAATCCGAAATCAAAAACTGCTTCTGAATCGTTTCGGCTACTTCCAGTTCTTTTTTGATTGCTTCCTGCCGGAATCTTTCCCGGATAAGCTGACGATTATGGAGGGCTGAATATAAAATGTGTCCTACAGTTTCGATAAAAATAATATCGTTCTGAAGCTCTTCTTCCGAATCAGCAAACTCTGCCAGAAGAAAGCAGGCTTTGGTAAGTCCTCTTATTTTGACCGGAATGACGTATTCTACCCCTAATCCGGCAAGATAGGGGGAATTCTCTTCGGATAACTGGGCGGGAATACTTACAGAAGCAAGTTTTGCCGAATATTCAGAGGGCAGTGATTCAAACCCATGACAAATCCCTTCTATCCACTCCCCTTCCATTTCATAATAAAAGGATTGCTTATTAATCCCTAACTGAACCTTCAGGGCATTTCTTACCAGAATACAAATCTGAATCGTTTTCAAATCAGGGTTATATACTGAGCGTATCAAATCCAGCAAGGTGTCTGCCTCCAAACGCTTGAGCTCAAGCAGTTTTTGAGGGTCTGTAGTATGATAAGGATTATAGTGCGTTTTTTTATCCATTTTTTTATATTACTTTTCCAGTGCAAAGGTATCTCTTAAACCGTTACCAATCAAGTGGATTGAGATAACCAGTAAAATTAATGCTATTCCGGGTATCAAAGCGAGGCTTCTGCCATTTTCCATCACCAGATAGGGATAGCCTTCGAATACCATTCTGCCCCATGAGGGCACTTCAAGGCCTACTCCTAACCCCAGAAAACTCAGGCCTGACTCTACCAGAATTGCGGAGCCAAAATTCGAAACACCCATAATAATCAGCGGACTGACAATATTGGGTAAAATATGGCGAAACATCACCCGGATCTGCCCTAATCCCAAAGCGTTTGTGGCTTCTATATACAGGAGGTTCCGGATTCCCATGACCTGCCCTCTCACCATCCTTGCAATATCGACCCAGTTGGAGAGACCTATTGCGAGCATCAGTTGCCAGAATCCCATTCCCATCACAAAACCCAGTACAATGGCCAGTAATAAAGTGGGTATAGCCCAGACTACCGCAATAAAAGCCATCAGGATTCTGTCTGTTAACCCGCCGAAAAATCCGGCTGTCAGTCCGATTACAAGACCGGTAAACACACTCAGCAGCGTAGCTAAAAGCCCTACGCTGATACTGACTCTTGCCCCGAGTACAAGGCGGCTCCAGACATCTCTTCCGAAAGTATCCGAACCCAGCAGAAATTGTTTTTGCTGAACGGAAAAACTACGGGAAGCAGGGAGATACATTTGTAGTTTCTGACCTGAATACAGGGTAGCATACAAAGTGTCATTTCTATATAATGTTTCTTTATTCAAAAGCGGAATTTCCGTATCTTCCTGAGGCTTACCCGACCAGAGTTTCTGAACCCATCCGGTATTATCCGTGCTTTTTTCGGGTTTTATCCTTAGAAAAAAAAGGGAAGTAAAAGGCGGTTTTTTGGCTACGGAGAGATACTGCGTTCCGGCATTGGGGCTTGAATCTGTGATGATAAAATAGGCAAAAAATGCCGCCAGAATCCAGACCAGAAAATAAATCAGGCCTGCTACAGCCGGATAATTTCTGAAAAAATATTGCACTTTTCTGGTTTCTGACATTATTATAATAATACACTTTTTTGAGGCACAAAGATAATGATTTTTACAGAAAAATCAGGGAAAGAGGAGTCTTTGTTTTTTATCCTTGTATTTTTATGGATTCCTGTACTCAAATACCCGAAAAGTGCTTTTTCTGACTAAATTATTTTTCCTCCATTGTACGAAAAGCCTTGTCAAGCTCTTGCTGATATAACGGTTTGGTATTGCAGTCCTTATGATTGACTCCCTCCAGGGTAACGAGATGTACTCTTTCGCCCAGCAACTGTTTGTATTTAATTGCATGTCCATAAGGCACTACCGTGTCCCAGGTTCCGTGAAAAATCCAGACAGGGCAGGAGGTTTGCTGTATGTATAAATCATTTCTGAAGTTAAATTTATACCGGAAAAGCGAAGAAAGTCCCGGATAATACGACTCAAATAAAGCAGAGATACTAAAAAATGGCGTTTCCAGAATGAGTAAAGGAGGTTGTTTCCGGGAAGCAGTATAAACCGCAAATGCAGAGCCGATAGAACGCCCGTACAGAATCAGTTTTTCGGTATTGGTCTCTTTCGCAACAAAGTCATAGACCTGAAGTGCATCCTCCAGCATTTTTTTCTCATTCTTTTCTCCCTTACTTTTTCCAAATCCTCTGTAATCGGGAACTACAATATTGTACCCTCTTCGGGTAAAATCCTTATGAATCTGTCCCCACCGAATGAGATTATCTGCATTTCCATGAAAATAAAGCACTGTTCCTTTGGGTTCGGGGACTTTAAACCACAGCAAATTAATCATGCCTTTTCCGGGAACTTCCAGAAAATGTTCTTCAAAGGGAGTCTCAAACTGAAAACGATAATTTTGACTGAGTTTTTTGGGTAAAAAGATAAAATACTCCATCCAGTAACGGGTACAGCAGAGGCCAATTCCATATAAAACCAGAAGTATAGATAAAATATAAATCACTGTATCGTTGTTTGAAAAGGCAATATTACACGGATATAAAAGACCATTTTCAAAAAAAATCACAATCAGAGCGAAACTACATAATTGTGTTTAGATTGAAACCTTTTTAAGGCAAAAATCTGAACCAAAAATAAAGTCGGACAGCATTGAAGTGCTATCCGACTTTGAAGCGAATCATGAGGATTCAGGAATTAGTTACAGAACTCATCAAAAGCGGCTTTAAGATTGGCGGCAATCATCTGGGCAGAACGGCCTTCGATATGACGACGCTCAATCATATGTACTAATTTTCCATCCTTAAACAAAGCAATTGCAGGAGAGGAAGGAGGATAAGGAAGCAGATATTCTCTGGCTTTTTTTACGGCGTCAGCCTCCATGCCAGCAAATACAGTAACTAATTTTTCCGGTTTTACTTCGTGCTCCAGTGACAGTACTACACCCGGACGCGCTGTACCTGCAGCACATCCGCACACAGAGTTGATCATGAGCAATACAGTTCCTTTCTCATCGGAAAAAACAGTATCAACTGCGGAAGAATCTTTTAACTCCTGAAAACCTGCATTTACCAATTCGGTACGCATAGGGGCAACTAATTGTTCGGGATACATAATATTTATTAATTAGATGAACGTAGAATATTTTTCCGTTTTAACATCAAATGGGGTCATTTTGTTTAAAATTAAATACTTTATGACATCCTCTGCCCTGAAAATCAGAACATTGGTATCTGATAGGCTCTGCCATCAATCTTATCATAATAATTCAGGAAAGACTGATTGGATACCCTGTTTCCGCCGGGTGTAGGATAATTGCCGGAGAAGTACCAGTCTCCGGTATGATTCGGAATAGACATTGGCAGATTGCTCAGGGGCTGATACACAATTTGCACCGGAACCGGAAAGCCTTTGGGCTTCAGAATCTGAGCAATTTTATCCGAAATTTCTTCTTCAGAGAAAGGCGCATAAATATCCTGTACTACATTTCTGGTGTGTAAGAGATTATTCGCCTTGAGTTCCCGGATAGTATCATAGGTTTGATGAATCAGGGAATGCATATTCCTTTCATAAATCAAATCAATTGCAGCATTGAAAGCAATCAGTTTATCTATACGCGACATATCAATCCCGTAGCAGTCGGGATAGCGAATCTGAGGAGCAGACGAAACGATGATAATTTTTTTGGGATTCAGCCTTGCGAGCATTTTCAAAATACTTTCATTCAGGGTTGTACCTCTTACAATTGAATCATCTATACAGACAAGGTTATCAATCCCCGGCCTGAGAATTCCGGGGGTCGTGTCATATACCATGGAAACGAGATCGCTGCGGGAATCATCGGTAGCAATAAAAGTACGCATTTTTACATCTTTTATCACTGCTCTTTCCACTCTTGGCTTCTTATGGATTAATTCAGAAAGTGCTTCCAAAGACATCTCACTTCCCATAGACCTGATTTTTTGCACCTTATGGTCGTCCATAAATTGCTGCAGGCCTTCGATGAGCCCCTGAAAAGCAATTTCAGCGGTATTGGGGATAAAACTGAAAACGGTATTATCGACATCGTAATCTATGGCTTTCAGGACATTGGGGACTACGTGTCTTCCTAAATCCTTGCGTTCAGTATAAATATCTTTGTCTGTGCCTCTCGAAAAATAAATTCTTTCAAAGGAACAGCTTCTCTTTTCTCTCGCTTCGGTAAAAGGCTGAATTTTTATTTCATTGGAAAGTGCTTTTACGGATAAAATATGCGCCGGCGGCAGCTCGCTGATTTCTTCCGGCTGAAGTCCGAATACTGTAGAAATTGCGGCTCTCTCGGATGCTGCCACCAGAAATTCTTCATTATAATAATAAAAACAGGGGCGGATTCCGTTAGGGTCTCTTGCTATAAAAGCGTCTCCGTTTCCAACAATTCCTCCCATGACATACCCTCCGTCCCAGGCCTTTGCAGAGCTTGAAAATATTTTTCGGATATCGAGATTTTCACTGATTTTGAATGCGATTTCGAGGTCGGTATCCTCAGGATATTTTTCTTTCAGCTGCGTATATAATTCTTTGTTTTCCTCATCCAGAAAGTGACCGATTTTTTCGAGCACGGTTTCGGTATCGGTAGAATGTCTGGGGTGCTGACCTAATTCGAGGAGCTTTGCAATTAACTCATCCACATTGGTCATATTAAAATTGCCGGCGAGTAAGAGGCTGCGGTTTCTCCAGTTGCTTATCCGGCTTACCGGGTGACATGCGTCTATGCTGTTGGAGCTGTGAGTGCCGTAGCGGAGGTGCCCCAGATACACATCTGCCGCAAATTCATAATGTTCATTCAGGAATTCCGGATTATTATTGTCCTCTTTTGGAAATTTTAACCTTAACTCCTTTCTTCTTGATTCTATTTTTTTAAAAAGATTGTTCAGCGGAGGAGATTCTATTTCTCTTGCCCGGGCATGATAGCGGACACCAGGAGGAACATTCAGCTTTACACAACCCAATCCTGCTCCATCTTGTCCCCTGTTTCGCATTTTCTCCAGCAGAATATACATTTTACTTAGCCCCCAAAGCGAATTCCCATATTTCACCTGATAATATTTCATAGGTTTTAGTAACCGGATTAAACCGATACCACATTCATGTTTGATTTGCTCGCTCATGCTTTTTGTAATTAAGGATTTTTTTTTCCGGCACAAAGGTAAATATAAAACAGGATTTAATAATATTAATTTAATTTTAATTTTCGTATTATTTTCCCTGTGTACTTCCTCTTTCTTTCTGTAAAAAAACACTCTCCTTTCGGGGTGTCCAAAAGGAGAGTGTTCAAAATTAAGAGAAACAGCAATAAATTACTTTAACGCTGCAGGTACATCAATTTCCTCCACAATATTCAGGATATTGTTTCCCTCTTTCACAACCAGTTCTACCCTGCGGTTAAACTGACGTCCCTGAGGAAGGTCTTTGTCTCCCACTTCATTTTTTGCAATCGGCTGTACTTCTCCATGATAAAATCCGGAAATCCGGTCTTTGGAAATTCCTTTTTTCAGAAGATAATTCATTGCAGCGTCTTTTCTGCGGTTTGCAAGGTTTTCATTATAGGTATCGCTTCCTTTTGCGTCGGTATGCGCATGTACCTCAACCACATAGGAAGGATTCTCTTTCATAATTTTGGCGAGCAGATTCAACTGACTAATCCCTTCCGGTTTCAGATTTGCTTTATCAAAGTCAAAAAATAGGTTTCTGATTTTACGCAAATCTTCCGAAATGGATACAGGAGGGGTATATCCGTAGCAACAACCGCTTGCTTTCTCCGCAATATCCTCTACCCTTGCATGATTAAAGCCCAGACTGACCGCTTTTGCCTTAGCCTCTTCAGCAGATTCTCTGGTCTGGAATCCGGTAAGATAGTAGTTGTACATCTGACCGTGGCTGAATTTTTCTGCTACCATCAGCCCGTTAAAGTGGCTTACAGGTACTTTTTGGTTATATCCCGCAACAAATACTTCATATTTAGCATTCTGTGCAAAGGAACGAACACATAACAAAGAAAAGATTAATGTAAGTGAGTGAATGAATAATTTTTTTGTCATACGAATTTCAATTGGTAAATTAATAAAAAGAATAAAAACGCTGCAATTTATAAAAATTTCATTCACTCCAAATAAAAAACACAAAAAATCGAGAAAAATTATCAGTTTTCCTGCAATTCCACCCATCTTCCGTCTTCTTTGATTATATCTATCAGCTTATCCACTGCCTCTGCAGTCTTTACCGCTTTCATTACTACCTCTTTTCCTCTGTAAAGAGCGATTTTATCAGGGCCAACTCCTACATATCCGTAATCTGCATCGGCCATCTCACCGGGTCCGTTTACAATGCAGCCCATAATTCCGATTTTTACTCCTTTGAGATGCTCCGTCCTTGCCCGGATTTTTGCTGTAGTTTCCATTAAATCAAAGAGGGTTCTTCCACAGGAAGGGCAGGAAATATACTCTGTTTTGGTAATCCTCATCCTTGACATCTGAAGACAACCGAAAACAGTTCTCAGCAACAGATGACTTGCCTTTTGAATCCATACTCCGTCTATCAGCCCATCTACCAGAAGGGAACTCAGGTCTGATGAAACAGACAGCTGCACTTCTGCCTCCTTATTGATTCTCACAAATTCGGGAAAATGCTGGTCAGAATAAAAAGCGAAATCTTTCCCGCTGCTTACCGAAACCAGTACCGGATTCTGAAATCCTTTTTCTGTCAGCTGATAAATCATTGTTCTAAAGGCATATACCGGAATACTTTCGTCGCTTTGCAAAACAAACACTACCTTGTCCCAAAGGAGGTCGGGACTCAGAGCTTCGACTTCTTCCGGCATAACGGTTACAAAATTCATTGAGGGATGATGTTCCTTCGCTTCAGTGAATGCTTTGCAGGAAGCAAATAGAGGAAAAGACCGGTTGTCTTCTTTCAGTAGCCTCCAGGTTTCAGCATCGTAAATCATTTTTAACCCGCCGGGCATTTCATAAGCAGGAAGCCCGGAGCCCAGATAGACAAAATCTGCTGCGATATCCTGAAAATTATATTTATCCAGCAAGGAAGAATAATCATACCCCATTTCTTTTAAGTCGGAAGGAGAGGAAAAAGCGTGACGAATATCCCCCACAACTCTCGGCACTTCGTGATTGCCGGTATTGCCAACCTGACGGGTTTTTCTTCTTTCAAATTCATATGGATGAAAAGGAAGGGTGTTTTTTGCTTCGAATACTTTTTCGTAGGGCTTTTCCGGTAACTGAGGGGCATTTTTCACAAAATAATCCCTTAAAAACATAGCCACAGGAGATTCATATTCAGGGTCTTCGGTAAGTGACACCCGGATAGTATCTCCGATTCCGTCCATCAGCAGGGTTGCAATCCCCAGGGCTGATTTAATCCGGCCGTCTTCTCCCTCCCCGGCTTCCGTTACCCCAAGGTGCAAGGGGTAAATCCTGTCATGTTTCAGCATTCTGTCCATCAGGAGACGATAGGCCTGTACCATTACCTGAGGATTAGAGGCCTTCATGGAAACTACCAGATTGTAATAATTTAAATCCTCACAAATCTGTATAAACTCCCATGCACTTTCCACCATTCCAAGGGGAGAATCTCCGTAGCGGCTCATAATCCTGTCTGAAAGCGAACCATGATTTGTACCGATTCGCATAGCCGTTCCGTACTCTTTACAGATTCTGACTAAGGGTGCAAATTTTTTATAAATCCTGTCAAGCTCTGCCTGATAGGTAATGTCCGTATAATCAATATTTTCAAACCGTTTTTTATCGGCATAATTTCCCGGATTAACCCTTACCTTCTCTACAATCCGGGCGGCAACCTCGGCCGCATTCGGGGTAAAATGAATATCCGCAACGAGGGGTACATCACATCCTCTTTTTCGCAATTCATTTTTAATATTCAGTAGATTTTCGGCTTCCTTCATGCTCGGTGCCGTAATCCGTATCAACTCGCATCCTGACTCTGCCATCCTGATGCTTTGTTCTACCGTTTTTTGTGTATCCATTGTATCAGTAGTGGTCATAGATTGAATCCGGATTGGATACTCCCCGCCCATTTTCAGGTCACCAATCGTAACTTCCTGTGTTTTAATCCTTTTGTAGGATAAATGCTTGAGAAAAAACATATCGCTGTTAATATTTTTCTAAAAACGAAAAAAGTAGTATGCTTGTTTAAAAAATGTTCTGCCAAATGATTTCGATAGTCTGATTCTTACAGGGTTTATCTGATTTCTTTCTTTTGTTATAATGAATCGCTGTGATATTTTGGGATTTATGTATCCGGAATAACAGAAGTTCTGAAACGAAAAATACTTATTCCTCCGGTAGATTTATGTTCAGACAATCTCCAGCCTGAAACGGTTCTCCCTTTCGGATTGATTTATGCGGTTTCAAGCGGGCGAGTACTCAGGAATGGAGTTACCGTAAACATCCGGAAAAGGGAAATCCCTTTGGCAAACGAATTTACCGAAGGGATTTTCAATATCGTACAACCGAAAAAGATTAGTCCATTGCCTGAGTAGCAGCCTGAGCTTCTTTACGGAATTGTTCGTATTCTTTTGGAGAAAGATCCTGATAGAAATAATCAACCGGGTCAATTTTTTCGCCGTTTTTGATGATTTCGTAGTGGAGGTGAGGACCGCTGGAAAGACCTGTATTACCCGTCAAACCAATAATATCTCCTCTTTTCACTTTCTGACCAACCTGAACCTTAATTTCGGAAAGGTGGGCAAATTTAGTAACGAAGCCAAAGCCGTGATCAATTTCAATCTGATTTCCATATCCACCGCTGCTGTGTCCTGCTGTAATGATTTCTCCGTCAGCTGTTGCCATTGCAGGAGTACCAATAGGAGCAGTAAAATCCAGTCCGGTATGTTCTTTTCTGATTTTCAAAATCGGGTGATGACGAACCCCGAAACCGGAAATAACAATACCTGGTACAGGTTTAACGGCGGGAATATGACTTAATTTTTCTTTGTTTTCGCTCAGCAATTTGGTAAGATAATCGTAGCTTCGGTTCTGGAGTTCGATTTTGTAGGAGAGTTTGTCCAGTTTGTCGGCAGCTTCTTTTAATTCCATGGGTTGATTTGCTTCCTCGGGGTTATTGGCTCCCCCTTTTCCTGCTTCCCATACCCCGTTATCTACTTGCTGTGCATTGAGCATGCTTCGGTAAAAGTCATTGTCTCTTGTATGCAGATTATCAACCGTGGCTTCGAGGTTTTTGAGGTTTTCATTAATCACGTCAATTTTTGTAATCAATGCGGCATTCTGCTCTTTGAGGTTTTTGGTTTTTATATCATCCCAATAAGAATAGAAACCGGCAAAAAATAATCCCCCAAACACTAACCCTGCTCCAATAACTATCGCTGTTCTTTTTAATACTGTTTTTGTAGTAAGTACTTCTTGCTTATAGGTACAAGTTACTTCATCGTAATAATACCGTTTTTGCGCCATAAGGACTAATTTTTAATGAATAAATATTTTAGATTCAGAGAAACACTTTTTAATTCGGGC
The DNA here is from genome assembly GCA_019695295.1 of Bacteroidia bacterium. Taxonomy (GTDB): domain Bacteria; phylum Bacteroidota; class Bacteroidia; order J057; family J057; genus JAAFHL01. The sequence goes on from JAIBAH010000016.1 coordinate 47,147, forward strand.
TCAAATTTAGTGATATTCTTTTATAAAAAGCAAGTATTACTACAAAAAATATTATAATGTTTCTTAAAATAATGTAACAAATTATACATAAAAATATAATTATCAACACTTTAAGTAAAATATTAGAATTCTCTTAATTTTATTAAAAAGGGATATACTTACTGTATTTTTCACAAAAACTTCCTGATTTTGAAGGAATAGACAAAAAGGTTTTCTATCCGGTACACCACACAAAGCCGCTCTTCGAGACAAACGGCCCTTAATGGAAAAAGACAAACTTTTTTGTTGTAAATTGGTTTCTGAATGAATATTATTCCTCTTTGATTTAAGTAAGTTTTTGGAGGGTAATTCCACTCATTTTGTCGGGTAATTGAAATCCGATTTATACGAATCTAAAATGCAGAATTTATTATAATTTTAGCTGTAGCCCGACTGCCTGAATATGCAAAAATTAAAACTTGTTTTAAGAAAATCCTTGTTTATTATCTCCCCTTTATCAGTAATGATTAATCCGGCTTACTTTATCCGTAAGGGATTGTATAAAGGAATTTTAGCATTTCAGGCTCACCTCAGGGGAAATATTCTGGATTTTGGGTGTGGCAATATGCCTTATAAAGAGATTTTTAGCGAATGTACTGAGTATATTGGAGTGGACAAGCGATTTGAGGAGGAAGCGATGAACAGCCCGGCGGATATCCTGTATGATTCGCTTCCTTTGCTTATGGAATCCGGTTCTGCGGATAATATTTTCTGCTCGGAATGTCTTGAATTAATTCCTGACCCGGATGCTGTGATTCAGGAATTCCAAAGGCTTCTTAAACCCGGAGGCAAAGTGCTTATTACCGCCCCTTTTGTATGGGAAGAGCACTGGCTTCCGTATGATTACTGCCGGTTTACGGAGGGCGGACTTCAGCTATTACTGGAAAGAAACGGATTCGAAATACAGGAATCGCGGAAAAGCACTACCTATTTTGAAACGGTATGGCAAACCAATCTGTGCTATCTTACCCAAAATCTTTTTCCTCAGCAAATTCACCTGCGATTATTGCTTACCGTGCTGATTATCTGCCCGTTGAATATTCTGGGAATCCTGCTCAATGCCATTCTCCCCAATCATAAAAATCATTATTATTATCACAATACGATTATTCTTGCCCGAAAAAAAGGGCTATCGTCTTAAGTCGAGCCGCATTGCCATTCTTTCAAACAGTTTGGCATCTTCGGGATAGGGCCTTAAGCGTGCCCGTATCTGAGGAATGAGGGCTGAAAGCCGCTTTGTGCCGCTTTTTCCGGTCAGATTTATCACAAAATACATTCTTTCATCATCTGTCATATTTTTTTGCCAGTCATCAAACTGAGATTCCAGAGTAACAAGGGCTTCTTCATTCTGACTTCTGTAAGTCTGAAGATGCTGAAGCATTTCTGCATCTGAAGGCCTTGCAAGGGCTTCCTGTATCACCTGAGCATAGTTTTCCACCACAAAAAAATATTTATCTTCGGTGGGTGCATCTGTACTTTGGGCTAATTCGGTAAGTTTTGAGATTGATTTTGCATTTAAAGCCCTGGAAGGAAGCTTTTTCTTACAGCCACTTGCGCCCGGTATTATCAGGGAAAACATTCCCAAATACAGGAAAAGTATCGTAAATTGGTTATAATTCCTTAATTTTGTCATCTGCTTTTTTGAAGTACCTTTTCAATTTTTTTACAAAAATACAAATTTCTCAGACAAAAACGGGATTTTAGGGATTGAAACCGGATTGAGTCAGATTTTTATGATTTTATTTTTGTTTTTTAACGAATTGAAATGAGGGAAAGCAACTGTATTATTTTCATCTGTTATTTTCACAATGAATGAAAAAAGAAAAATCCGGTTTATATTTTCTGGATATTGTTCTGCAAAAATGGAGAATCCGTAAAGCACTACCGTTTATTCCGGAAAGGGCCAGGATTCTGGATATTGGTTGCCTTGACGGGGTTCTTTTTGAAATAATGGAAAAAAAACTGGAGTACGGAACAGGAATTGACCCATTGGTTTTTCCTGAAAAAACAAATCAGTATGAGCTGATTCAGGGATTTTTTCCTCAGGGGCTGGAAGGAAAAGTATCCGGAAGGTTCAATGTAATCACGATGCTTGCCGTTCTGGAACATATTCCTGAAAAAGAACTTCCTGTTTTTACTGCTGCGTGTAACCACTTTCTGGAAAACAATGGTGTCGTAATTATCACTGTTCCTGACCCAAAAGTGGACAGAATTCTGGAGGTACTTCAGTTTTTAAAACTGGTGAAAACCATGTCTTTTGAAGAACACTACGGTTATGATATCCGCCAGACAGTTCCCCTCTTTGAGAAAGCGGGTTTTCAGTGTATTGCGCATAAAAAATTCCAGCTGGGCCTGAATAATTTATTTGTTTTCCGCAAAATAATGGAATTCGATTAACCGGAACTGAATCCGACCGGCTCAGGATTGATGATTTTTTTTCATAAATAAAAACCATAAGGGAATGGTTTTACTTATTTTTGTTTTGCTGAAATCTTATTGAAGTTGTTTATCTTTGCCCCAAATTTAAATTTTTAAGTGGTATGAAGTATCTTTTGTTTGAGGATTTTACGCATTTTGATTTATTGCCTTTTTGTTTTACCCGTCCCGTGTATGCAATCCGCTCCGGGATTATGACGTTTGAAGAAAGGTGGAAAACGGTTTTGGGGGATTCTGTGGGAAGTATTGCGTATGATTATCTGGGAGATAAGTACAACCGGTTGCCGGAAGGGGAGTTTATCGCTGTCAACGGAAAGTTTATTCCGGATGAAGCGATGCTTCGTTTGCTAAAGGATATTCCGGAAGGGGTGTATTTTGAGAATGAAAAAGGGGAAGTGCTGGCTTTCCGGGGAAAAGATATAAGTGTTTTTGAAAATGGTCTTTTAAAGAAGGAAATACTGGAAAGCAAGGGTTTCAGAGGCGAAAAGTCTGGGCTTGACGGAATTGCTATCCGGAAAATGCAGGATATTTTCAGAAATAATGCAGCCCTGATTCGGTTTGATTTTGAGTGGATTACCCGTAACCGTAAGTCTCAGCCAATTACGGATACTTATAGCCCGGTGTATGGAAGGGACAATATTTTTCTGGAGGAGGGAGTGAAAATCCGTGCAGCAATCCTGAATGCGGAAGATGGGTTAATGTATTTAGGAAAAGGGGTGGATATTCAGGAAGGGGCAATCATTCACGGAACTCATGCTTTCGGGGAGTATGCAGTAGCCAATATGGGCGCTAAACTCCGGGGGGATTCTACTTTTGGTCCGCATGTAAAGGTAGGAGGAGAAGTAGGCAATTCAGTAATAATGGGATACTCCAATAAAGGTCATGATGGTTATCTGGGAAATTCGGTTCTGGGTTACTGGTGTAATCTGGGTGCAGATACAAATACCTCCAATCTGAAAAATACCTATGAAAATGTAAGAATCTGGAATTATGTAAGCCGCAGGTTTGAAACTACCGGCTCTCAGTTCTGCGGCCTGATGATGGGCGACCACAGTAAATGCGGAATCAATACGATGTTTAACACCGGTACTGTTGTCGGAGTCTCCGCCAATGTATTCGGAGACGGATTCCCCCGCAATTTTATCCCCGACTTCTCATGGGGCGGTGCCGCCGGCTTCACTACCTATAAACTGGATAAGGTATTCCAAACCGCCGAAGCCGTAATGTCCCGCCGCAAAATCGAACTGGACGAAACCGAAAAAGCTATCCTCCGGAATGTGTTTGAACTGACGAAGGAGTATCGGAGCTGGGAGGCTAACGCTCACCCCTCAAACCCATAATCCCTCTCCACCTTACAGACCCGGACTTTATAACTTTCATACCATTTTTTACGGCCGTTTTGCTGAGCGGTGAGGTGTTCACTGTGGGATTTCCATTTCCGGATGGATTCCGTATCGGTCCAGTAGGAAACGGTGATTCCTACTTCGTTCCGGGCACTTTCATACCCCAGAAATCCGGGTTGACTGTGTGCCAGCTCCAGCATTTTTTCTGCCATAAAATGATACTCTTCAGGTTCCGTTTCTTTCCTGAGCGAGGTAAAAATCACTGCAAAATAAGGAGGTTCAGTCGTTTTGGCTATCATGGATTTATCAGGCGGTAAATTCCCATTTATTCACTACCTCAAACATTTCCAGATGGGTAAGGTCATGAGTCAGAGGCGTTACTGAAACAAAGCCTTGATTCAGAGCGGCTTCATCGCTGTCGTCCCGGTCATCCTGTAAAATGAATTTTCCCGTCAGCCAGTAATACTTTCTTCCCTGAGGGTCGGTTCTTTCATCAAACTCTTCTACCCATCTTCCGGCAGCCTGACGGGTTGTTTTGATGCCTTTGATTGCCTCCAGCGGGAGATTGGGGATATTCACATTCAGCAACTGACCTGCTGCAAACTTCTGACGCAAAGCCGTAGCAATAATTGTACGGACTATTTCCTTTGCGGCTGTCATGTCCGCCTCATCGCTGTAATTGCATAAAGAAAAACCAATTGCGGGAATTCCCTGAATTGCTCCTTCCCTTGCAGCCGAAAGCGTCCCGGAATAAATCGTACTCGCTGATGAATTGGTGCCGTGATTAATCCCCGAAAGCACCAAATCCGGGTTTCGTTTCAGCAGTACTCCCGTTGCCAGTTTTACACAATCCGCAGGAGTACCGTTACAGGCATAGCCCAAAGAGCCATCTGCAAGCTTTTCCTTGTAGAGCCTTAGCGGTTTAGTGATTGTAATCGCATGCCCCATCGCACTTTGCGGACTATCAGGAGCCACTACAATCACATCCCCAAATGAGCGGGCCACCTCCGACAAGGCCAGAATTCCCCCTGCCTGAATTCCGTCATCATTACTAATTAAAATAACCGGTCTTCGAATTTCCATATTTTTTATTGAATCAGGCGCAAAATTAAAGATAAATCCCTGAATGGCAAACCCCACCCGGAAGTTTCTTCAAAATAAAACCCATTCCCTTTTTTTCCGGGCAACCTTTTGGCAAAAGAAAAGTATAAAGACAAGAATTAGTATTTAGAAAAATGCCTGCAAACCGAAATGCTCTCATACGATACCGCACAATTGATACTTGTCTTCAGAACCGTTACCGGAAGTGGACACTGGAAGACCTGATTGAAAAAGTATCAGAAGCATTGTATGAATTTGAAGGAATTGAAAAAGGAATCAGCCGCCGTACCATTCAGGCAGACATTCAGTTTATGCGCAGCGACAAACTCGGATACAATGCCCCGATTATTGTCGTGGATAAAAAATACTATACATACGAAGATAAAAAATACAGCATTACCAATATTCCCCTGAACGAACAGGACCTGAACCGGCTGAATGAGGCGGTAGATATTCTGAAACAATTTAAAGGATTTTCGCACTTTAAGAATCTGGATGCCGTAATTCAAAAATTAGAAGACCACACTTATGCAGCCAATCACAAGCAATCATCAGTCATAGATTTTGAAAAAAATGAAGCACTGAAAGGACTGGAATACCTGGATTGCATTTATCAGGCTATCATCCGTGAAGAAGTACTTCTGATTTCATACCGTTCCTTCAAAGCCAAACAAAGTCAGCAGTATATATTTCATGCCTGGTGGCTGAAAGAATTCAAAAACCGGTGGTTTGTGGTGGGCAGGGCAGACCAAAACCCCGCTGTACTAAACCTTGCGCTGGACAGAATTCTTGCAATTACTCAGGATTCCGGCACAAAATACAGAAGAAACTATACCCTGAATCCCGAAGAATATTACAGGGATGTAGTAGGCGTTTCGGTATCTCAGGGCGTAAATCCGGAAAAGGTAATTTTACGTATCAGTAGATTTCATGCGCCATATATAGAAACCAAACCCATTCATCATTCTCAGAAAGTAGTGGAAAATACCGATTCGGGAGTAATCATCGAATTAACTGTACAACTGAATTTTGAACTGGAAAAAGAAATTCTCAGTTTTGGAGAAGGAGTTACTGTACTCGAACCGGCTTCTCTCAGAAAACAAATCCGGGCGAGGCTCGAAAAAAGCTTAAATATGTACAAAGACCCTGAGTAAATCTTCTCCTGAAATACATAATATGTAAAAATGAGATAGAATTTCAGGATATTTCTCTCAGAAATTTTGATAAATGTGGGAATATCTGTTAGTTTGTGAACAATTTTGCATTAAAAATAAAAAACATCCATCATTAATTCTAATCAAATTTATATCAGTCAGATGAAAGCAAACATACTATTTTTTTATTTATTATTAACGGGAGTAATTTTAAACGGTCAGAACTGGAATGACTACGTAGAAGTAAAAGGAGAATTACAGAAAAAAAGCGTAGCAAATCCCTGTCTGAGTCCAAAGCAGAACTATTATCTTCAGACTGAAAACGAAGACCTTGACCTCGATTTCAGTAAATTCAAAACCCTGATGGATATGAATGCTTACTTTCGTCAGCCTGTAGCCGTAACCGGAATCATCCGGGAACAAAATCATCCTGCAATTGCCAATATGAAGTGCAGATGGTTAGAGGTAAGAGACATGCATTTCAGCATGGATATTCCCGAAAAATACAGAGCTGTAAAATTCATTGAAGCAAAAGGCTATCATTTAAATATTGCAGACAAAAACCCTCATAATGATTACCTGATATTATTAAGTCAGACCGATTTTAACCGGTATTTTTCAAAAATCCAGAACGAATCCGTTACTCCTCTGGATTTCAAAAACTACTTCGTCGTTGCCGTAGGCAAAAATAACCCTGCAATCGGAACGTATCTCAACCCGTCTTTCAGGCTGAGAGAAAGAGACAAAGTTCTTAAGTTTTCATATCAGACCGCACAAAGCACACCGGCATTACCCGCAGGTGCAACTTCCTGTGCCGTTTATATGGTCGATAAAACCGATTACAGTCAGATTATTTTTGAAGAAAACGGAAAACCGGTTTCCTTCTCTTCCATTAACTGGAAAGAATACACCCCGCCTGCGCAGACTCAGAAAACCGTTGACTATACAACCCTGAAAGGATTCCGGATGAAGAGTCAGTACAGAAAGGACGGAGCTGATTATTTCATGATTCAGACTCAGAAAGAAATGGATGAAATGACCGATAAAATCCCTTCCAAAGAGCCTGCAACTAAAGTAAACTTCATAGATGAGCTGATTGTAATGATTACCAAAGGAGACAAAGCCGCTCAGCAGTTTGTACTGGAAGATGTAACGATAGAGAACCGGGTAATTCATGTCAGATATACTACCCGTAATTCTCCTTCTACCTTCCCAACCTGGGTTTCTCAGGGAATCGTACTCAAAAAGAGAAGCTTCGATAAAGTGATTTTCTATGAGAACGGAGAACAAACCGGAGAAATTACCCGTGAATTCAAGGAATTAAAACCACAACCCAAAGTGAAAGTAATAAAAGCCGCAGAATAAAAAACGGCAAAAGATATCCTTCAAAACGGCAGTCACTGAGTGTTCTGCCGTTTTTTTGTGTTTTTATGAAACGGAAACGCCCGTTTTTTTTGAACTCATTTCAATCATAAAAAACTATTAATCAAAAAATTAGCTGTCTGTTTCTAAAAAACGCTGTTACCAAACCCGCTTTTTTTTCCATTACCTTTTCCGGATGAAGGTGAATCTTTGCATTGTGAATTTATGAAATTACCAGTTAACGATTGAAAATTATGCTAGTTAAAACGTATGGAAGTGCGGTACAGGGAATACATGCCACGATTATCACGGTCGAAACAGACATTGGAGGCGGGTTTGGATATGCTTTAGTGGGGCTGCCGGATAATGCAGTAAAGGAAAGTAAAGAGCGGATTTTTACCGCATTCAGAAACAACAAACTCGAACTGCCCCGAAAAAAAATCACCATCAATATGGCACCTGCCGATATCCGGAAAGAAGGCTCCTCCTATGACCTTACGATTGCCATTGGAATTCTGGCAGCCAACGGAGATATTCCGGCAGAAGAAGTGTCAAAATATGTAATCATGGGAGAATTATCGCTGGACGGGACACTGCAACCCGTAAAAGGTGCCCTACCGATTGCGATAGAAGCCAAAAAACAAGGGTTTAAAGGATTAATCCTCCCAAAAATCAATGCCGGTGAAGCGGCGATAGTCAGTGATTTACAGGTAATTCCCGTAGAAAATATTGACGACGCAGTGGACTTTCTCAACGGGGACTTAGTCATTGAACCGCTTACCCGAAATACGCGTCAGTTGTTTTATGATGCTCAGGAACAAAATGATTGTGATTTTTCGGATGTAAAAGGGCAGGAAAATGTAAAAAGAGCCATGGAAATCGCTGCCGCAGGCGGACACAACGTGATTATGATCGGGCCTCCCGGAGCAGGAAAAACCATGCTTGCCAAAAGAATGTCCGGTATTTTACCCCCTTTGACTTTATTTGAATCGCTGGAAACCACAAAAATCCATTCTGTTTCAGGCGTTTTACCCCAGAATACTTCCCTCGTAGCACACCGGCCTTTCCGCGCACCGCATCATACAATCAGTGATGTAGCCCTTGTAGGAGGAGGGGGAATTCCCCAGCCGGGAGAAATCAGTCTTGCTCACAATGGGGTGCTGTTCCTGGATGAGTTACCCGAATTCAAAAGAGGGGTACTGGAAGTATTAAGGCAGCCGCTGGAAGACAGAAGAATTACGGTTTCAAGGGCGAAGGTCACTGTAGATTACCCCGCTAATTTTATGCTTGTCGCGAGTATGAATCCTTGTCCCTGCGGATATTTTAATCATCCGGAAAAAGAATGTGTATGTTCTCCGGCTTTAGTTCAAAAATATATGAGCAAAATTTCCGGTCCGCTTATGGACAGAATTGATATGCACATAGAAGTGACTCCCATTCCCTTCGAAGAACTAACCTCCAAAAGAGAAGGTGAAAAAACCGTTTCTATCCGGGAAAGAGTAATCCGTGCGCGGGAGCGGCAAACCGAACGGTTTAAGGAAATGGAAGGAGTGCATTCCAATGCGATGATGCCTTCTCATACCGTAAGAAAAATCTGTACTTATGATTCCGTAGCGGAAAGCCTGTTGAAAACCGCCATGAAAAAACTCGATTTATCGGCACGGGCATTTGACAGAATCCTGAAAGTAGCCCGTACAATAGCGGATCTGGGAGACTCAGACCATATTAAAGCGGAGCACATTGCAGAGGCCATTCAGTACAGAAGTCTTGACCGGGAAAGCTGGGGGCTGGGTTAATTAAAAACGGGGCAAAACCCGAAGGAATTGCCCCGTTTTTTTAGTGTCCTCCTGCAACCCCCGTGAACTCCGGAATATCCTTTAGCTCCAGATCTATATTTCTGAGTTTTGCAGTTGCTTTATAGTTATGGATAATCTCCAGTACATCCAAATCAATGTAATGAGATTTATGCCCATCAATTAAAACCATAGAATCAGAAGGTAACTTTTCAAGTGTCAGCAGAATAGCTCCTTTATTGATAAAAGTTATATCCTCTGCAAGCTCAAGAATCAATATTTTTTTTCCATTTTTTACTGAACGTTTTATATCGTAAACTCTATTATAATTGTTTTTGAGGATAAAGAATACGGCAACCAGCATTCCGATGCCGATTCCTTTTAATAAATCAGAGAATAAGATTGCAATGACGGTGATGAAAAAAGGTAAAAACTGATCCCATCCGAGTTGGTACATATTCTTGAAAAGAGATAACCGGGCAAGTTTGTACCCCGTAACCAGCAGAATTGCGGCAAGACAGGAAAGGGGTATCAGATTTAAGACTGCCGGAAATACGGCGACACTGATTAGGAGCAGGATGCCATGAAATATTGCAGAAACCTTGGTTTTTCCGCCTGCATTGATATTGGCAGAACTCCTTACGATGACCGCAGTCATGGGAAGTCCACCAATCAGGCCGGCAATAATATTGCCTACTCCCTGTGCCTTTAGTTCCCGGTTTGTGGGCGTATTTCTTTTATAGGGATCCAGTTTGTCGGTTGCTTCAACGCTCAGCAGCGACTCCAGGCTTGCAATGATTGCAATGGTAACCGCGACTATCCACACATGATAATTACCAATAGCCGAGAAATCCGGCAAGGTAAACTGTCCTGCAAAATCATTAAAACTTTCAGCAACCGGTAATTTTACCAGATGGTCATCTATGAGTATAATATCCGGAAAGAAAAGGCCATAAAGATAATTTATCAGGACCCCGGTTACTGTAACGATTAAGGCAGCAGGTATAAATTTAAAAAAACTATACTTCTTCAATGCAGGTTTTTCCCATACGATGAGTATCACCAAAGAAACCACGGAAATGAGGATTGCTCCCGGATGAAGGAAATTAATAGAATTTAGAATTTCTGAGAAAGTATTCTCACCGTCCACCTGAAAAAAATCAAAGTCCCCTTCATTGTCTTTATCATACCCGAAAGCATGAGGAATTTGTTTAAATATCAGGATTAACCCAATTGCAGCCAGCATTCCTTTGATGACTGAAGAGGGAAAATAATGCCCGATTATGCCGGCTCTCAGATATCCAAGAAGTAACTGAAAGCATCCGGCAAGCACTACTGCCAGTAAAAAAACATCATACTCCTTTAAATCCCTGATTGCATTTAACACAATGACCGTAAGACCGGCGGCAGGGCCGGATACACTTAAGGGAGAAGCACTGATAAAGGCGACTACAATCCCTCCCACAACTCCTGTAATAATCCCTGAAAATAAAGGTGCTCCCGAAGCCAGAGAAATACCCAAACATAAGGGAAGGGCTACCAGGAAAACCACTAAACCTGCAGGAAGATCCTGTTTGTAGTCCTTAAATAAATCAGTCATATAAGAATTGCTTGGTTATTTTTTTAAAATGATGATCCACATCTGTCACATAGTCCTCATCCTTAAATGTCACTTTTCCGGTAGAAACATCATAAACTCCACCGGCAATCGCAATTTCTTTCCGACTGAGCATTTCCCGGATGATAGTACTGTTATGAATGATAGAGGTTATTTGCTGCTGTACATTCAGATAGGTAACATTATTGACAAACTGCTTGTTTTCTGAACTCCTTTCGACCGGATTGGAGGTTTCGTCTTCTGCTGATATTGCCGGCTTAATGAGGGTCATGATATGAAAAAGGTTTCCTTCCAGTACATTATCACATGCACCTTTTACTGCCCCGCAGCCTGTATGCCCCAAAACTACAATGAGCTTTGTTTTCAGGCTCTTGCAGGCAAATTCAAGGCTTCCGATTGCATATTTACTGGCAATATTTCCCGCTAATCTTACGCTGAAAATATCCCCAAGGCTCTGATCAAATACCAGTTCAACAGGTACTCTTGAATCACTGCAACTCAGAATAGAGACGAAAGGGGTCTGTATTTCCTTGGTTTCATCTACGATTTGCAACAGATTACTGTTCACGGTGAGGTTAGAACGAAAGCGTTCATTACCTAACTTTAAATACTCCAATGCCTCTGAAGGAGTTACGTCTTCTCTTTTTTTATCTTTATGATATCTCATATTATATTAATTTTTGTGGTAAAATAAATAAAGATGCATACAGTAATTTCTGCAATGCGCTAACAAAAAAACTTTAAAAAAAATTATTTTACCTCGGGCGGGGGAGTCTGAATGTCGGATATCACCGGGGAAAGTGACATCAGATAATAGGCAGCCGTACAAGACTGAATGATAAAAAGCGAGAGACTTTCGGCCCTGAGTGTCTGACTCAGAAAAAAGTTCAGTTCCTCCTGAATTTCTAATTCGCTTTTTTCACTGCCTGCCTCCTTCTCTAACTCTTTTTCGTTTTCTATTTCCTGAATAAGTTCTATACTCTTCATACTCACTCTCAAAACAGGAGTAAAGAAAAAAATAATACAGAAAGTAAAGAAAAAAGAGATTAGATTCCTTTTCATGACATCAGAATAGATTATTCAGAATAAGGCTCATCACCAGAGACCCTGAACTATATTTCTGCAAAATTAGTTTTTTTTCACAAATAAACAAATACTTTTTTAAATATTTTTTTTGTTATTACAGATAAAAAACCGAGTACAATTTCAGGCAGGAATTACCTGAATTTACTCATCTCCGGAATCTTTTCTTTTCAGACGGGGAATAATCATCCATCGTAATCTTCCTGACTGAGGCATACTAAAGTCCCAGTTGTTGAAAGGGTTTTCGATACATACCATTGCGCTTGTAGGCATATCAAACGGATGATACATTTTCAGAATAGCTCTCACAAAGTCGCTTAAAGTAGGATTATGGCCAAAAATCATCACGGACTGAACTTCTTTGGGGATGTCCTCAATCATATCCAGCAGTGAGCCGGGGCCTTCATGATATATATCCGGATGGGTTTGAATGTCTTTGATGGGATACTTTACCGCCTCCGCTACGATTTTTGCGGTAGAAAAAGCCCTGAGTGCAGGCGAACTGATAATTAAATCGGGAGAGAAGTTGTGGTCTGACAATAATTCTCCCATATATTCAGCGTCTTTTATCCCTTTTTCTTTGAGCGGTCTGTCAAAATCTGCTGTATCGGAAGGATAATCCGCTTTTGCATGACGACAAATGACTAATGTTTTCATTTTTTATTCTGCGATTAACATTTCTATGGCTTTCATTTCTTCATAGGGAGATTTGGATTGATACTGATATACTCTCCCTTTTTTGTCTATCAGCATATACCGCGGCAACTGCTGAACAGCAAGTGCATTCAGCGCCGGATGTTTATGGGGGGGGGCATACAGAGAAATGCCCGGTACTTTATATTTTCTTAACGCGGATTTCCATTTCCCCTTTTGTTTATCGGTATTAATTGTGAGCAAAACGACCGGCTTCCCCTCCAGTTTTCGCATTACCTCGGTAGTCGTAGGGAATGAATAAATACAGGACTGACACCACGATGCCCAAAAATCCACAATTACTACTTTCCCTTTGAAGTCCTGTAGTTTTACTGTTTTGTTTTTATCGGTTTTAAATGCGTAGTTCCGGATTTCCAGTCGTCCTTCTGTCTGGGAAAAACAACTCCATATTCCATATACATTTATAATAAGCAGAACAATGATTCTTTGCATAAAAAGACTTCAATAATAAATGACAGAATGAGATTAAATGAATCTGTTTACGTTTCTGAAGGC
>JAIBAH010000116.1 GCA_019695295.1 Bacteroidia bacterium
ACCAAATTTTTTATGAACTTTTTTTCGCTTTTTTGAAAGTATTTTCAACAACACGTTTCAACCCCTCTAAATCCCTTTCTAAACAGATTGCAAAGGTAGATACCTTTTCTTTATCCTCCAAATTTATTGTTATAAATAATTTTATTTTTTTTAATAAAACTCAGAAAATGTGATTTTCACGCTATATATATTATAATGTATAAATCCGGATTTTCCATTCCTTTCAGGCCGGGGATTACTTTCTTTGATTTTCTCCGGCAAAGATTAAATGCCTGCAACCGACAACGTGTGTATTTTCTTCCGTTCTTAAACCGCAGAAACATCCGGCATCATCATCGAAGGCGCAACGGGTACAATCCACATTTGCACATTCCTCCCCGATTACGTGAACGGGGAGATATAAGTAGCCGTCATCTGCTGTCATAAGATATACTCTCATCACTTTGGATCCTTGTCCTTCTTCTCCCATTCTGCTTTCTGCGACCAGAAATACGACTCCCTGTAAATCGATTTTGCCGGTACTTTCCTTAATGGCAATATTTGTTGGGTCAATCTGGATTCCATCTGTAGAAAAAAGATTGACAAATACTTTTCTTAACACTCTTGGCTCGATGACAAATTCATATCCTGAACCATCCTGTTTTGCTCTTGCTATTTTAGTTTGTGCACAAACCTCTGATGTGAAAAACACAAAAAACGCTAATACTGATACAAAGTACTTCATTTGTTTATTAATTGAATTTTGCTGCCAAATAAATAATTTCTTTTTTAAATACCAAAGTTTTGGGCCGGACGAACAGACTTTATTCCCCTCCTCAACTTCTTTCATTAAAAAAGGGGAGGGTTATTCCTGGTTCGTTCTGAAATTATGGAAAACCGGACCTTTACCTTTTCCTGTTTTGATATCTTTCCCTGCCACTATTGCATTATGGAGATATTGAATAGCCGACTCTACGGAAGAAAACAAGTCATTGCCCATACCCAGATAAGTAGCAACAGCAGAAGAGAGTGTACACCCGGTTCCATGAGTATTGGTTGTTGATATTTTGGGGTTGGAAAACTCAAAAATCTGATATGAATCGGGGATATACAGCAAATCGGTACACACTTCAGCGTCGAGATGTCCACCTTTCAGTAATACTGCGGTACTTCCCCACTGAGTCAGGCGGGTAATCTGCAGTTCCATATCTGAAAGGTTGGTAATTTTTTTATCTATCAGCATTGCTGCTTCCGGAATATTAGGCGTGATTAAAGAAGCTATCGGAAATAATTCTTTTTTGAGTGCGTCTATCGCTTCCATTTTCAGCAATCTGTCTCCACTTGTTGCCACCATTACGGGATCCACTACGATTTTTTTTATCTGATACTCCTTCAGTTTTTGGGCGACGGAGAAAATCACTTCCGGAGAGAACAGCATTCCGATTTTCACGGCGTCGGCTCCGATATCAGATAATACTGCGTCGAGTTGACTGGTGATTCCGTTCAAAGGTACCGGGTAAATAGCCGATACTCCCTTTGTATTTTGTGCTGTAATTGCCGTAATGACACTCATCCCGTATCCTCCCAATACAGTTATCGTTTTCAGGTCGGCTTGTATTCCGGCACCACCGCCGCTATCAGAGCCCGCAATTGTCAGAATTCTGGTATAAGTATTGTCGGTATTAAGCATTGGTTTTACCGTTTTTAGAGGATTAAACATAAAGGAAAGAGTTATTTTCTTTCCCGGAGGTTGATACAGGCTGAGATTCCGGACAGATTTTAGAAGGATTTACTGTTTTATTATTTTCTTTGTTACCTCTCCCTGAGGAAAATGCATTTTCAGAAAATACAAACCGGGAGCTGCACTCTGAAGATTGATTGCTGTACTATTTCCTGAGATTTCCCCCAGCCTCAGAATCAGCTTACCGGTTACATCCACGACTTCTGCAGAGCAATTAATTTCTGAGCCTTCAGGGAAGGAAATATAAAATATCTCTTTGCCCGGATTGGGATAGACATCTACCTGTTTTTCCATTTCCTGAATATCTATACTGACTGCATTAATAAAGACAGAAAAATCCTTGTCATTAATATCAAAAAAGACATTATCTACCCCTTCAATCATAATTCTTGCTTTGGAAGTGCCTACATTTGGGATATAGACCAACTCTGACCCGTCATTTGGGGTACCCTGCGCAAGGGTATAGGGGAAAGTAAGCCCTCCATCAGTAGATAAGTATATATTTACCAAAGGGGTATTGACCGGGGGCTGATCTGTGGCTACCACATCCCAGGTAACGGTTTTCATGGTTGCGCCAATCCATTGCAGGCCTGAGACATTGCCGGTATTTACTCTGAAAGGGTTGGCAGAGGCGACTACGGTAATAGTAACAGGGTTGTCATTATAGGTAACCCCACCACCGCCGGCTTTATTGTCTCTTACGGTACAACGAAATTTCATATTGCGGGCGTAAGTGGGGAGAATTTCTCCAAGGCTTAACTGGTTTCCCAATAATATGGTGGCAAGTTTCGGGAACATCCGCTGCGGACTGGAAGTACCTTCATAACTTCTGAATAAGGGTGCGTTACCTGAAGGAGTATTCCAGTTGCCTGCCGGTCCTGTGTCTGACTGCTCCCAGCAATAGGTCAGAGGGTCATTATCAGGGTCCGTTGCTGAAGCAGATAATTTGAAGGGGGTTCTGGCGGGTATTGTATAGTTTATAACCGCAGGAAGGGTCAAAACCGGTGCCTGATTATTGGTCGGGGTGGTAACGGGACAATTATTTCCTCCCATGGTGGTAATGAATGTAACGATTTCGTCGAAAGAGCGGGTATTGAAATAATCATCACTGTTATTTTGTATGTCATTTGCGTCACAGATTCCGGCATAAGCCATTATCGTGGAGCCGCTTCCATTTTCATAGGCAGAAGACCCGACTCTGTTTCCGCTGCAAGACCCGGTTTCTGCGTTAAAGGTATGATTTCCGCCAAACTGATGTCCCATTTCATGGGCTACGTAATCCACATCGAAGGGGTCACCCATAGGGTTAGGGCTTCCGGTTACCCCCTGAGCTTTCAATCCGTTTGTACAAACACATCCGAGCATGGCCACGCCTCCGCCTCCGGTACTGAATACATGTCCGATATCATAGTTTGCGGCACCCACAATATTATCCACGTTTATCTGATTCTGGGAAAGCATCGCACCTCCACTATTATTGTTATAAGGATCTGCTTGCGGGTCTGTATATATCAGCGGCAGATTATTGGCAATGAGTACAAGACGAACATTTACTTCTTTTTCATAAATACCATTTACTCTGTTTACAGAAACGATGATTCCACCCATTGCGCCATTTACTGTTCCCCCGAATTTGGCGGTATATTCTCCTGTGCAGGCTACTGCAAGCCGATAGGTTCTGAGTGTACCAGCAAAACTTCTTTGTGCACTTAAGGCGGTTTCGTTCAGGGTGAGGTCATTGTTAAGTTCCGGATGATTTTTTTCTGTAGAATAAATGGGGTAATTTCCGCTGACGGTTTGCTGGAGGCACTGCATTGCAGAGGCTCTGTGAGGAACAGATTTTTTATAATAAGTGAGGTAATTTTCAGTAGTCTGAGAGGAAAACGGGTCGATATAAATTGTACTTTCCTCTGAAAAAATAATGGCATGAAATCCCCAAACAGTAAAACTGCAACGCATATAAGCCGATTTATCGGGGAGGCTGTATCCTGCATAGGTTTTGATATCGGGGAGTTGAGCGGCAAGGCCCGGTTCCATAATGGGTGATTCTCCAAGGATGAAATTCTGAAAGTTACCATCAGGCATCGGTAAAGCAATGGTTACACCAGTTTCTCCGTGCCAGGTAGCAGGATTTACCTCAGGCGCAGAAGCGAGGCGGGATTTTAATCCTGTTAAATCCAGCTGGTGTGTCTGATATTGTTCCGGGAGCCAGCTTCTTTCTGTTCTAAACAGGGACATATCGTTTGATTTCCAGAAATTAAGCGACTGAGCGTAACTATTTTGGGTTAAAAGCAGTACAGAAAATGCAAACAGTAAACCTCTTTTTATCATCCTATTTGTCGTTAAATATTTTTACATTGAATTAAAAATCGTGAGCAGATTTATGAATTTCTTATTTACTCCGGTCAATACTAACGAAATTCTGCTCCAAAACGTTTTCCCGTGCAAAAATGCACTTTTCTTTTATTGATTCCCAAAATAAAAGGTTATAATATCTCAAAACTGATTGTTTTTTTGAATTTATTATCGGTTAGTGAATTTTTTACCATTAATGAATCCGACGCCAAAGGTTACAAAGGAAGCCTGATTCGGAGAGGAATACATAATGGGGACTTTTTGAAAAAACACCTGAACGCGACAGGTGAGGTCAATGCCCCGTATGATGCCGGTGTAGCGGTTCATATTGATGGTAGCAAAGGTTTTGAGGCTCAATCCCGGCATGATTCGGGCAGGAGTCAGGAATTTCCAGGGGACTACTTCGCCCACAATTTCCGGATAAGAATATTTATCGGGCTCTGCTACGGTTTCGGTGATGATGTTGAGTCCGGGGCGGGAAGGGTCAGGCATGGCAACATATAAATAATATGGGCGCAAAAACCCAAAGGTTAAGCCTGCCTGAAGTCCGCCAATAAGTTCTACTTTATTGTAATAGCTTTTGGGCAGCAGGTTTCTGGATACTCCGAACTCAGGGGAAATTGTCAGCAGGCGGTTCATTTTATCAAATACAAAGCGGCTTCCATCCTGAACGTCCATGTATAAAGAACGGATTCTGATTTCTTTATTTCCTTTCATGGTCGAGATATTGAGTCCCGCACACCACCGGAAATTGCCCTGCCCAAAGGTATAACGACCTTCTGTACTGAAGCCCCTGGTATGAAAAGCCAATAATAAGTCGTAGTAGTTGCCATTTAATGCGGGCGGAGTTGTCTGAGACAATGCCTGAATGAAAAGCCCTGAAAACAGTAAATAAATGATTGTCTTTTTCATGATGAACAATTTGAGAACGAAAATAGCATTAATTTTTGGGATATAAAAATAAAATATCTTTGGGATTCATTAAAAACTATTTGTTTTGCAGATAATAATCCGGCATAATTTCCCGGAGATGTTTTTTTGGAATAATAAAGCTATTCTCATCCTTATTTCTTAAATCATGATGGATACACTTCGTTCTCAATTTTTTATCCGGCCTGAGGTTGCATTTCTCAATTTTGGTTCATTCGGGGCTTGCCCAAGGCCTGTTTTTGAAGATTATCAGCGATGGCAAAGGGAGCTCGAGGAGGAGCCCGTACAATTTATAACAGTAAACGGGCCGCGGTATCTCAGAGAATCCCGGGAGGCGCTTGCGGAATATATTCGTTGTAATGCGGATGATATCGTGTATGTAATGAATCCTTCGTATGCGGTAAATATCATCGCTAAAAGCCTGAATTTAAGTCCCGGAGATGAAATTCTGACGACTAATCTTGAATATGGGGCGTGTGATAAAGCCTGGAATTATTATTGTAAAAAAAGCGGGGCAAAATATGTAAGGCAACCCGTTTCGCTTCCGGTGGCCTCTCAGGAACAAATTATAGAGGAGGTAAAAAAAGGGATTACAAAGAATACAAAAATGCTGTTTATCAGTCATATAACCAGCTCAACGGGGATGATTCTGCCGGTAAAGGCTCTTTGTGACTGGGCAAAATCACAGGGTTTGCTTACGTTTGTGGATGGAGCACATGCGCCGGGTCAGATTCCGCTGGATTTGGGTTCGCTGAATGCCGATATTTATACGGGAGCCTGTCATAAATGGATGATGGCCCCAAAAGGGTGTTCGTTTTTGTATGTAAAAAGGGAGTATCAGGGATTGTTTGACCCGCTGATTATTAGCTGGGGATATGATAGTCCCATTACTTCCGGGTCTTTGTTTCAGGATTATCATCAGGTACAGGGCACCCGGGATTTTTCGGCTTTTCTTACTGTTCCCAAAGCAATAGAATTCATGCGGGATTACCAATGGGAAAAGGTTTCGGCGGAATGTCGGGCAATGGTGAGAAATAATGCTCAGCGTTTTTTTGATTTACTGAATACGAAACCAATTTGTCCGGTAAACGAAGCTTTTATCGCTCAGATGTTGAGTATCCGGATTCAGACACCCAACCCGGACAAACTCAAGGCGCATTTATTTGATGAATACCAGGTGGAAGTTCCGGTAATAGTACATGAGGATAAGGTTTTCTTACGGTATTCTATTCAGGGATTTAATACTCAAAAAGATTTGGACAGACTTTATGACGCATTGGTTGAGGTGCTGAGTGAGGGGGAGTTGCTGAGTAGTTTTTAATATTATAAAAGGCAAAAGAAGAGGAAACTTATTTCAATAAAATAGTTCCCTCTTCTTAAACACTTTAATATCTCTTTATTCTGAACTTCTTTTTACCAGGCGTTCGGTTCCGTGCTGAAGCCCTGATTGCCATTGAAAAAAGTATAAGCCATCGGGAAATTGTGATAAATCTATCTGATTTTCCTGAACCTGTATTTGTTTTTCCAATACAATCTGCCCCATTGCACTCACTACTCTTACATTAAACGCCTCTTCTATCTCTTCATTTGCTATCTGATAGATTCCGGTGCTATTCGGGTTTGGAAAAAGCTGAATAGAGCGAAATACATTTTCAGAGGGAGCATCTCCCGGGCGGGCGGAAGGTGTCGTGAAGTTGGTGTAAGCAGTCCAGCTTCCGGTTACTCCACTGCATACAGCCCGGACTTTAAACTTGTAATTAAGACCCGGCAGCAGATTACTTACTACTTTATAGGCTGTAGTTACAGAGTAATTTACGTTCATTACGTTAGGGTTTCCGGAGCCATTCTGTACATTTACGGTATAGGAGGTAGCTCCCGGAACAGCAACCCAGGTGAGCTTTGCACCAGTTGTTGTGAGATTGACCGCACTTAACCCAGTGGGCGCACCGCAAGTACCTGTTCCTCCGGAGGAAGAGCCAAAAGGAAAAGAAGCAGACCAGTTGGAGTGCTTTGTTCCGCAATTGGTTTTCACTTTGAATTTGTAGTTTTTGTTTGGGGTAAGTCCGGAAACAATTTTTGAGGTTGCGGTAATCGTTTGAGTAAAGAAAAAAGGAGTGACATTTCCAGTACCATTTTCTACTTCAATCAGATAAGAAGTAGCGCCGGTGACCGCATTCCATTTGATAGTGGCAGTAGTCCCGGCCTGATTCATTACTCCAAGCCCGACAGGGACATCGCAAGCAAGGCACTGGTCAGGGCTCATCAGGTGATTGGAAGCCCAAAGGTTGACAGATGTCATCGAAAACACAATCAAAAATCCGGTTAAAACGAAAAACATTTTTTTCATGATTCTAAAAAATTAAAGGTTGAAAATATAAATAACAGGTTATGAATAAATCAATATACTTAATCAAAAACAACAGAAAGCCCGTTCACCGGCTGGGGTAAATCCGGTTACAACGTTTACTGAGTTTACAGGAGATTAATTTCTCCGGTTATTAACCCGGAACTATTTTAAGGGGAGACTCTTTTAAAAACAAATGATATCAGAATTACCATTTTCCTTTCCAGTTATAGACATTAAAAACGCGGGAGATATTGAATCCGAAACGGATACCTCCTTCCAGCCAGCTACTGTTTGTTTCGGGGATAAAACCCTGCTCTATCATCTGACGGGAATTGGTAAACTGCAGTTGAAAAACATGACCGCCGGTTTCTATATCAAACCCAAGGGCAAAAGAATTATAAAAATCGTTTGCAGTTTTTCCGGGGAATAGGTAAAAATACTCTGCATTCAAAGAGAGCCTTTTAGTGAGTTTCTGACGAAATCCTATTCCCATAGCCCATACATCGTTTTGGTCTGCTGTGGTAGGGACGATGTTTCTGTGAACCAAAGTGGGGGTAATCTGTACAGAAAGGTTTTCTGAGAACTTGCGCGCTATCATTATCTGAGTGCAATAGGATAAACGGGACGAAAAGTAATTTTCCTGAGCCGGATTTTGCCACTTCAGTGTGTTGATAGCCATACTTTGGAATGCTGTAACGGTAACCGGAAACCCTTTTTCCTTCTGCTGAAGGACTTTCACCTTGACAAACCCATCATAAACTTTACCGAAAGAACTTCTTCCTCCTCCAATAGAAATCCTGTTAGTGATTCCGAGATCCCCTCCGATTCTGATATTGGACTGATCCAGCCCGAAAAGTTCATAAAACCCTCCGTTCAGCGTTCCGAAGCGATGCTGAATTTTCATATCAAACACTCCGCCGTGGTCAAGTTCAACAGAATGTGCGGTTACCAGTCTGGTGGTTTTAAAGGTTGCTGATACCGGTTCTTTTTTGGGGTTTTTATCCTCAATCAATCCGAGCAAATCATCCTGAGTGAAAGCCACAGAAGGAAAAAAACAGATTAGAAGAAGGCCAAGAGCAGAGGAAAGTATTTTTTGTTTCATTGATTCGGATTTTTATTCCTGACCATTCCAGTTGCCGGAATGGTCAGGAAGTTTTATGAATTAGTTCATCGGAGCGAGTTCTACATTTACTTTAATATCAATGGTTTCGGAGATTTTATCCTTTACGGCTCCCGGAATTTTGATATCATAGTCTGCCAACAACAACTTAAAGGTACTGACGGCCGTTACCTTACCTGCCTTAACGGTGATGGTACCGGGCGCCGAAACTTTATTGGTACGGTCTTTAATGGTCATATCTCCGGAAACAGTAACGGAGTAAGTCCCATCCTTTTTCCAGTTTACCGCTGCCGGATTGGCAATTGTGCCCTTGAAAGTAGCTTTTGGATATTTACTGCTTTCTACGTAGTTTTCGTTAAAGTGCTCCTGCATCAACGCTTTTTCGAACTCAAAGCCTTTCATCAGGACTGCAAACTCAATTTTTCCGGTCGAAGCGTCCAGGACACAGGTCGCACTTCTGTTATGTGCCTCAATATTCTCGACAGGCATTTTGGAAAAGAAAGAGATGTTTCCGGTTTTGGTAAAATAACGCTGGGTTTGTCCCAAAGCAAAGGAAACTGTAAGTGTAATCAATATTACACTCAAAAAGAGATTTTTCATGATTTTTAAGAATTATGATTAAAGAATTGATGTTATATTATTTTTGCAAAACACAACGAATGAGAACCACATCCATTAACATTCCGGTACACACTCCCTTAAATGTAACCTTATCTCCCGGTTTAAGGTTCTGGACTGTGGCAGACTCCTTATCATCTACCTGACAACTTACGCTACTCATTTCGCCTTCACTACCGAGGAAAACAGTATAAAGACCTTTATCGTCTTTCTGAACGGATTTTACGACTCCCCGAACGCTTATTATTTTGTCCAGGAACTGTGCATTGGCTTTATTTTCGTCATTCGTAAAAGCAGCAATCAGTTCTGAAGAAGGCATTGCAATATCTGCTTTCGTTTCGTTCAGACTTTCGTGTTCTCTTGTAAACTCTTTGTATCCATAATATCCTGCACCCGCTGAGAGCATGAGAATAATTATGAGTATCACATGTTTTTTTTTCATTTTGAAGAAATATTAACGGGTTAAAATACTATTTGTTAATTTTCAGGTGCGCCTGCGTCAATCCATCTTTTCACATTGGATATATCACAATCGCTTAGTTTTGTTCCGTTTTTAGGCATTGGAGAAACCCCCTGGGCATAAGAAATGGAACCATATAATTTGCCGTTGGTTACCTGAGCCTTTACATTTGAATAACCTTCAAGTACTACATTGCCTGAAGCTGAGCTTTGAGAATGGCAGCCATTACAATTTGTCTGAAGCAGAGGTGCTATTTTTCCGTTGTAGGTGACATTTGTGGTATCGCAGCTATTTTGGTTAGGATAGAGAAACTCTACGTTATCATAATAGCAACCGGAAACAAGTCCTGTCAGCAGCCCGAGTATGATGATTATTTTTACCTGTTTATTCTTCATATAAGTCATCTGAATTAATTTTG
Organism: Bacteroidia bacterium; assembly: GCA_019695295.1. Classification (GTDB taxonomy): domain Bacteria; phylum Bacteroidota; class Bacteroidia; order J057; family J057; genus JAAFHL01. Next base: position 9,969 of record JAIBAH010000116.1, read on the forward strand.
AGGTGCTCCTGCTTTTATCCATTTATCAATTGCAACAATCTGGCAATCAGGGAGTTTACTACCATTCTTTGGCATTGCACTGTAGGCGGGAGAAAAAGTCACAGAGCCATAAAGAGAGCCATTTAATGCGATGGTTTTTATTCCATTATAAGTACTCAAATCAATGCTTCCGGATGGATTGGTGCCACTGTGACACCCTTTACATTTTGACTGAATAACCGGTAGAATTGTATTGGTATAAGTTACATTCAAGGTATCACATTCCCCGTCACATGCGAGATTCCGGGCTCCCTGCAATATCCACTTTTCAATCAGCTGAATCTGAGAATTTGAAAGCGGGCTATTGGGAGGGGGAGGCATTACGTCATCCGGATTATTATCTGTTATGGCTTCATATAACTTGCTGTCATTCGGATTTCCGGGCTTAATATCTCCTGTTTGAATCACTTTGGTGTAATCTGTAAGAATCACTCCTTCTTTATGACTTGCAGCATCATGACAGCCTGACATAGCACAGTTGGAAATGAGCATTGGTAAAATATCATTCTGAAAATAGACTGTATCAGGGTCACAGGGACGGTTACCTATTGGGGGGTCAGGGGTAATACCCGGAGGATAATGTCTGCATGCCTGCCAGAACATTCCTACTAAAACGAACATTATTACAGAGAATGATTTTACCGTATTTTTCATATTTAATTTACTTGAATTATATCGTAAAACTACGTTAATTGCTTTTAAGAAGTTGTTTATTATTTACTCAAACAGGAATTAAGCCTGCTGAATCCGAAAAAAGAACAGATAAATCAATCGTCATCCTTTTCTGATTTTTTCTGATTTTCATTGGCTCCATTCTGTAAATCCGGAGCCTGACCACTTTGACTTCTGATTTCAGTATGCCTGATTTCTCCTCCTGAAGTACCTACTTTCTGCCCCAGAATCATTGCACCCAAAGCCAGAACAAGCGTAAGAAAATACAATATTTGTTTGAGGTTTTTAGCGGCTAAATCAAAGATTAAGGTAATCAAAGACAAAATACCCAAAGCCGAAACAACCCAGATAAAAATGGACGCAAGTTCTTCGTGTGCTTCGATGAGATTTTCACTTACTCCCGGAAGGGTTTCAACTACCTCTTCTGCCCCTTCACCGGTAAGCATAGAAGGAATCGCAGTAAGTGCTGCAAAAATAAAAATACCGAGAGCCGTTCTTTTCACTGCGCTACTTTTAAGAACAAACCCTGCCAGTAAAGTAAGTATTCCTATCAAAGTACCGATAATCGGTAAATGATTGAATATAAGATGTAAATGTGCCTGATTCATGGTTATTGATTATTAAGAGTAATTATGTATCAAATATACGAAAACCAGAATAAAAGAGATTTATTAATTTTACCTAAACGGGAAAAAAGCCGGTTAAATCAGGAAATAACGTATCTCTGTCAGTTTTCAGTCAGCCATTTTTTAAAGGCAGCGGTTCTCTCATAACTGACAATGACTTCTGTTTCGGAAGCCGGAGAAAGAAAAAGTTTAAGGCGGGATTTGGTGTACATGAAGATTTGGGTGACCGAAGCAGCAGAAACGATAAACTGACGGTTTATTCTGAAAAAATCAGCAGGAGACAGTTGACGTTCCATCTCATCAAGATTAAAACCTACCGGATAATTTTTACCGGATAGAAGGCAAGCATACACTATTTTATTTTGTGTAAAAAAATAAGCTACTTCTGAAACGGGTATAATCCGAATCGCATTTCCTATTTTGATAAGTAAGCGTTTAATATAAACCTGTTCCTGTTTCAGCAGGCTATCAGTAAGTTCTTTATACTCAGTGCCCCAGTTATGATGCTCCATTTTTTCATATTTCATTATGGCTTTTTCCAGTTCTTCCCGCTTAATTGGCTTCAGAAGGTAAGCAATCGCATTCGCTTCAAATGCCTGTATAATATACGCTTCAAATGCGGTTGTAAAAATTACGGGAGCACTGATTTCGACCTGTTTCAGGATATCAAAACAGGTCCCGTCGGCAAGATTTACATCCATACAAATCAGGCCGGAAAAGGGATTTTTCTGAAACCAGTGTACGGCCTCTTCCACACTTTCAAGATGCACAAGCATTTCACTTTCGGGTTCGATTTCAGAAATCATATTTTTCAGACGACGGGCAGCAACCGGCTCATCCTCTATGATAATATACTGCTTCATGGTTTATCTTCAAGTAATTTAAAATGAACAATAAATTGGTTGTCAGTTTGACGGATAGTGATTCCGCTACCGGTAAGCAGACGAAAACGGCTATCAATATTTTTAAGTCCGATTCCGGTAGAGTCCATGACACTTTGTTTGAGCTGAAGGGTATTGGAGACAGAAACTCCGTCATGGTTTCCGCTTATGGTTATTGATAAAGGCTTTGCTTTGGAAATAATATTATGTTTTACTGCATTTTCGATAAGCATTTGCAAGGTAAAAGCGGGAATGTAGTTATCCCAGCAGTCTTTTTCAATCTTCACCTCTACACGGATATTATCCTGAAAACGCTGACTCAAAATATACATATAATCCTCGAGCACCTGCCATTCTTCTTTCAGGCTAATCACCTCCATATCTCTGTACTTTAGAATATTACGATAAAATGCAGAGAGTTTTTCAACATAAACGATTGCATTTTTAGGGGTTTCTTCGATGACTCCGGCTAGCGTATTGAGGCTGTTAAATAAAAAGTGGGGATTTATCTGATTCTTGAGCGTCTGTAGTTCAAATTCGATTTTTTGCTTTTTCATTGCCGCCTCCCTGCTCAACTGTCTCTCCCTGAAACGAAACAAAAATACTAATACCGAAATTATCAGGAAGGACATCAGGGCAATGAACCATAACCGGCTCCAGACGGGAGAAAGTACTTCAAAAGAATAAGATACAGATTCTGCATCCTCAAAATTATGGTGAATTGTAGCCTGTACGGTAAAGGTATATTTCCCGGGAGGAAGGTTTGCGAAGTTTACAAAACGGTCTTTCGTAATCACCCAGTCCTTGTTGATTCCAGTGAGTTTATACCGAAACCGGATGATTTCAGGCTCTGTAAACCAAAACCCTGAAAAATGAAAAGTGATATGATTGCGATTGTAAGTGAACCTCTTTTCAAGAGTTGTATCTATTTTTTGCAACTCCACTTCCACTGCGTCAAGGCAGATTCTTGCCTGATGGGCAGCCTTCCTGTCGATGGGAGTATAGACGCAAATCCCTTTGGCTGTACCAATGAGCATACGGTTTGCTCCCCAGGGACTGTAACAATTATTGTTTGGCTCTATTTTCCCCATAAGATAGGCCCTTCCATAATCCCTGTACTGATTGCTGTGAGACTCCAGCACCATGAATCCGTCAGGGTAGCCCAAAAGTACGTCTCCGCTATAATCAAATGCAGCAAACTGAAAATCATTTTTTCCACTTTCCCTCAGCATAATATTTTGCATCTGACTACTTTTTTTGTCTGACAAGTACAACTCATTTTTCCCGGAAAGGAACCCAAGACGTCCCCCTTTTTCTGCAAATGCAGCATAAAATGTTTTATTTTCGCTTAATTCCTTTACCGTCTCAAACATTTCATCCCGGTACCTTATAACTCCGTTTCCGTCCGTTGCAAAAAATAAATCCTCTGATCCCGGAGCATTGACTACCTGATAAGTATAATTACTGACAAAACCGTCTGATGCAGAATAGTTCTTAAACAAAAGAGAACCTCCTGGTTTGTACTCTCCAATCTCAGCCACACTGATTCCTCCAAAAGCACAAATCCATACCTTATTTTTATGAAAATAGAGGCTCAGAATATTATTATTACTCCCTTTCGGTCGATATTTTCACAAATTAGCTATAGGGATTAAGGTTTCAATGTGCTGCAAAATATTGATAATTTGCTCGGTGCTGAATATCTTCTCGTTATTACAGAGGTTTTTGATATAG
>JAIBAH010000222.1 GCA_019695295.1 Bacteroidia bacterium
TGTTTCAATACCTTTTACTACTTCCTTACCCTTTGAAAATATTTAGGGATTTTATCGGTTTTTGCTTTTCGTTTTTGCTTTCGTTCTTCTACTATTTTTCTTTTTTCTAAATGAATTTTATTAAAGAACTCTTCCTGTTCTTTTGTATATGGGTAGGGGTCCTCTTTAATTCCTAATTCATGTTTGAATGAATAATCAAATCGGTTTTTAAATGACTTTAAATATTTATTCCCTAAATCTTCTACTTCATACCCTAAAACAGTAAGCCCTAAAGGAGTCTCTCTTTCTGAAACATTGTTTATACAATAATAATACTCTAACTTAGGGAAATTCTTTACCCAATTGCAATCCTTTAAATTAAAATACCCAACCGTTTCGTCATTAATTAGATTGTAATAAAAAATACTTTTTGTATGTTCTAAGGAGTCCGAATAATCATATGTGTATCCTTCTTTTTTGAAATGATAGTCTTCTTCCTCACCAGTATCGTAAAGGTAATAGATTTCGTAAGTACGAATATTTCCTATAATTAGAACCTCAGACCTTTTTGCTCCCTTGAATAGTATAAGTTGGTATTTACTAGAATCCAAGCAGATTTCACTTGCTCCTACCCAAAAACAAGCAAATATTGTATCTTTATTTAGCTCTAATCTTAATGGAAGTATAAAACTCATACTTCCATGTTTTTTTCTATTGAAAGGTACATTTTTCGCTTTTATAAATTCTGAATAGGTAATTCCTTTTGCTTTATTATACTTGAAGGCATATTCAGATATTTCCAGCACATTTGATTTCTTTAAATAATATACACTCAAATACTCCTTACACAAATCCAGAAAATCACTGACATAGTGTAACGAATCCTGACAATCTGAATGCATCAAATCAGGGGCTATATTACTATCTATGGTCATTTTTTCCTGTTTTTCAGAAAGCGTCTCACCACATCGAAAAAGTAATGAACTAATCGCAATTACGCATAAAAAAAAGATTTTGAACTTGGCTTGTTTCATTGTTTTTCCGGCATTTTTCCCTTGGTTTTAAAAAATGTTTGATTGACTTCGAGCCATGTGTATTTAAACTCTGTAGATTCATGAGATCTGGTACTGATTCCAACAATCCCATTGGGACGATTATCAAGGTAAAATCGTCGGCTCTCCTCTTTGCTTTTATCATTTGGGTTGCCCCAAAGTGCTGCATCATTTTCTGGACAAGCATAATGAATAAATATTGGTTGACCAAATATCTCAACATATTCATGAGTTCTGTATAAAACCAATACTGGTTCTTCTGTAGGAATTGTATCAACGGTATCTCTGAATACTATTACTCCAACTTGAGGAGCAAAATCAGAACTTATACCTTCCATAAGTTTTGATAAATTTACAAACATATCTCCATCTGATGCCAAATCGGGGATATTTTCACCACCAGTAGTGTAAGTTCCTGAAGGCTCTGGATGATTAGGGTGTGTATGAAATAAACAGAAGAATTTTAATTTTTTGTTTTTTAATGTTATAATATTATCGGAATTTAATAAATATGCACCTATATTGTATAACCTGCTTTCACCAGAATCAATGTCTATTTTAAATGGTAATAACTCTTTGTTGTTTGAGATGTATAAAAATCCGCCCGTTTCATTGCCTAAATTTTCGAGTTTTGAGTAAAAATCCTTCCTAATCTTCCCCAATTCTTTTATTGTATTCTCCCCAATATACCCAATAGAATAAGGCTGTATAGTTTCAGCTAAAGATTCAGGCATCAGTTTTACCTCTCTGTTACCGGTTCCCGGCTTTTGGCGTTCGCTAATTTTAAGATAATTAAACGTGGCACCCAACACATTGGCAAGTACTTGCTGATTTACAAAATGTATCTCATTCCGAGTATAAGGCACTTTAAACTGATAAGTCCCTTTTTCATTGTACACCCAAAGATACGTTTCTCCTACCCAGTTTTCTAAGATAGAAAGGTAATCGGCTAAATTAGCGGCTAAGTCAGATGCTTTTACTTGCGCTACTTCTTGAATCTCCCTCACCCTCAGCCCCCCATCCACTATCCTAAACCCAAACTCCAGCATTTCAAGTATCGCCTCAGAAGTAACATACACCAAATTCGCTGCTGCGATTTTCAGGGGTTCGGTTTTGCGGGTGGTTTTGAGTGCGATGGAGGAGGCGATGTCAAGGTCGGTTACGAGGTTCCCGGCGAATCTCACGGTCAGGGTGGCTCCTTCGATGGGAAGGAGTATCTTTTTAGTGAGGGTTACACCGAGGATAGTGATTTCTGCAAAGGCATCCAGTACCGGACGGAGCACAGCCTTCCACGTTCTGGTTAGTCCGGGGATTTTGTCGTGGGCTTCTGGTTCAAGGGTGAGAATCTTCCAGTTAGATTGGGAGAAGAGGTCCGCAGGAAAATCGGGCGGGAAGTACTCCTTACCGGTGTCTTTTCCCTTCGGTGCGATTTGTTCTTTTAGGTTATCGGTGAGCTGGCCCATATACTTCCATAATAATTTTTCTGCTTCTGATTTCTCCTGCGCCGGCGGAATCAGCGGTCTGATTTCGTTGCGGTAGCGGATGGTACCGCTGCTGTCTATTTGTACGGTTTTCCGGCGGCTTAGTTCGGATACTACGAATACGGAACGCCAGGCGGGGAGGTAGGTTTGTAGCTCGCCCGGGCTGAGGATGTCGTATGCGTAGGTGGTGAT
>JAIBAH010000117.1 GCA_019695295.1 Bacteroidia bacterium
AGAGATATCCACTTTTCTTTTGTAATTTTGCTGCTCATGACGAATAGTTTTGTTTTTTTTGATTTGGTAGCTCAAATTTACAATTCTATTCGTCTTTTTCCTCTTTTTAATCCATTATTCACGTTAATTTTAAGTATTAAACAGATTACACATGATTTAATTAAAAAGAATTCTTTCTTTTCTTTACTACACGTATAGCCCGGGTGAAAAGGTTGGGTAACCTCCGTTTTTTTATGAAATTTCTTTATCCAAAAAAAAACGCCTGAAAGCAGTGCTATCAGACGTTTTTTCTATCTCTCAACAGTAACCCCTGTGATTATTCAGCGATTACAAGTTTGAGTACTTTATTATACTTTTCTGTTTTTACTTCAACCAGATAAACACCGGATGCAAGCCCCTGAGTAAGGAAGGTTAAAGTATTTACTCCTTCCTGCATTTCAACAGGGGAAGACTGTAATAAAACCTTACCATCAATACCGGAAATGCTTACTTCCACGTTAGCCTGTTCTGTCAGGGCAACTTCCAGTTTAAACTGTCCGGATGCAGGATTAGGATAAAGTTTGGCATCGGTAGTAGTAACTACAGGAATTTCGGGGTTCTGACCTTCACGGGCATAAGATAAATCTCCTGTATAGAATACTCCGCGTCCGAAAGCAGATACATAGATTGTATTGTCTTTTTCAAGCGTAAATTCTTTTTCAAGAAGATTAGACATTTTTGCACGGTATTTTCTTACAAAAATATCTGTAACCGGAACATCTCCTGTCATGTCTGCCATTTCCTGAGTAAATGTAGCCATATCTTTGGAAACATATAATCCCTGATGCGTACCTACCATTAATTCAGAGGTAGAAGTAACAGGATTTACGACAAACTCAGAAGTATAAACAGAAACTTCTGGTAAAGTGCTGCCTATAGCAGTAAACACAGGGTTCGCAGCAGTTACGTCATTGGTAATGCATACTATTTTGGTTTTATCGAATGAAGCCCATCCGCCATACCCTGCGTAAGTTACTACTACTCTCTTGGGGTCAAGCGGGTCAACAGCAATCGAAGACACCCAACGTTTTTTCGGTAAGCCGGTTGCTTTTTCATGAAGCTTAATGATGCTGCTTGTAGCAGTAGTCCCTGCATCATAGTTTACCAGATCATGAGGACTCTTGAACATATAAACGCTGCCATCACTTGTACCTACAAACACATTATGACTTGCATCTCCTGAAGAGGCGATTGACGTAATAGTATTCGGAGAAGAAACCAATCCGTTGGAAACCCGGTTCCATTTTGGCAACAATCCGTCAGGGCTGCCCAAAGGATACTGTACAGTCCAGAGATATCTTCCGGAGCAGAAGAAAATATAGTTTTTCAGTGCCTGAATTGCGTCTTTTCCATCATCCAGTACATCATCAGGAATTACTTCATCAAGGACAAACATACTCATATTCGGGCCATAGAATCCCTGACTTGCAAGACGGTCTTTTAATCCGCCGCCGGCGTCAGTAGATTTATTACGGTCAATAATGGTATCCGGCGTGCTTGAGGTAGTACCGGTAAGTCCGGTTACCTGAAGTGTATCGGGGAAACCGTAAAACGTTTCATTGGATTCTCCGTAATTTCCCGAACGCACCAATCCCTGATCGGCTCCCTGAAAGACTACATGGTCAGGATATATATAGGAAACCTGAACATCGCTCCAGTTGTTACTACTAACTCTTCCAAAACCCTGAGCGGTTGGATTATCAGAGGTGTACTGACGATTAAGTTGTACGCCGAAGTTGGAAGTACCCGTATAAACCACATCCACAAGTTCCTTCACATGATTTAAAGGATTGGGGTCAGTCTGATCATCGATATCAACCTGAAGAGAAGCTGCGCTCACAGACAATGCGGCTTCATAGCCTTTGCTTTTCTGAGAGAAAGTTACCCCTCCATCTTCTGATTTAACAATTTGCTTATCGGTACCCACGTACATTACTTTGGAGTTATTAGGGTCAAAAGCAACCGTATAAATCACATTGGGAACATAATTAACCAGGCTGCTACCGGGGCTTGAGGACTGAGCAGTCTGCAACCATCCTTTTTCATCAGAATAAGCATACCATGAGTTTCCTGCAACCACTACATTTTTGGGGTTATCCGGCATTACCGCAAGCGTAAAAGTATAAATATTATTATCTTTTAATGCAAGAGGGGTAAATCCGGGGTTTCCCTGAGGGGCAGCAACAGACCAGTTCGCTCCATTATCTGTACTTCTCCAAATCCCTGAAAGTTCTCCGTTTGTGAGCATTCCTGCTATATAAAGCATAGATTTATCGGCAGAAACCGCTAATTCAGATCGTTTGATTCCTATTTTCACAAGATTACTACCCACTTTGATACTGTCTGCACCTAAAAACAGCGGTCTTCCTGACTGACTACCAACGTTGGCAACACTCCTCAGAAACCACCCACCGGAACGGGAACCCCTCTCGTCATTGGCGCCAACAAAAACAGCTCCGTCTTTTCCTTCTTCAATATCAAAAATACGGGCGTCATTGAAACGAGGCCATCTCGGAGAACCTGTACCGGTATAAGTTCTTGCAAGATAAGTAGTGTCCAGGTCGGTAGCAACTGTATCAACCGTAGCCAAATCATCATCAGAATAAAATAACCCGGAACGTGTACCGATATAGATACGTCCGGAACTATGAATCAGCACTTTGGTTACTGAGTTGAAAGGACCTACATTATTATTGGTACCACTTCCCCAGGGTGCCTGAGTAGTTCCGTTTTGATTACTCCAGGTAGCTCCGTTATCATTAGAAACATAAACCCCTTTACCAGGAACTCCCATATACCCAAGGTATCCTGAACTATCATTTGATACATCAGAATAATCAAAGGGAACCTTAAAAGAAGTGATAAAAGTAGCTTCTCCCGTACCAACAACAATCTTATTGTCTTTTTTAGCGATTGTCGTTACGTTGGGGTCACATTGTTGACTAGCGTAGCTTTCCCATTTGTTCCAGGAAATTCCGCCATTTTCAGAGTACCATAAGCCGCCACCCACAGAGCCGGCAATTACACGATTCCCATCCACAACGATAGAACGCGTTTTACTTCCAATATTATCAGGGCCTGCATTTTTCCAATTGTATTGAGCAAATACATTACCTGATAAAAAAGTAAGTACTAACAAACAAATACTGTAAATAATCTTCATATTTCAAATCTGAGTTTATGTATTTTGGTCAGTAAATTAAAGCCTTTCTAATTAAGTATGCAAACATTTTTATAATAAGATTTTTATGTTTTTTTTCAAAAAACACAAAAAATACTGATTATCAACATTTTAATGATTTTATAAATCTTTAAAATTACATTATTTTCCCACTTAATCTTCCGCACACTTATTTATTTTGTAAAATTAGTAACTAAAAATGAGAAACTAAAGATATTATTTCATTTTTATTACATACTTTTATTTTCAAAACATATATTTTAAATCACAAACACTTAATATTCAAATAATTAATACAAAAAACTCTTTTTTTTAATTACACACTTTTTTTGTTTTTATTCAGCAGAATATGACATTCTTTCATAAAATTTTCAATACTTTGGTGCATAAGAGAATTTTCGTATATCCATTTTTTATTTGCCTCCGCAAAACGGCTTTTATAAACCCCGAGATGATCGCACAAAAACGTAAGGGAGTCGGATACGTTTTCGGGGGTAAAAGAATTTACAATCCATGCATTTTCCTGATGTGTGAGAATCTCACGCGTAGCGGGAGTATCGTTTACTAGCGGAATCGCACCGGCAAAACGGCCTTCCGCCACTACCGCTGAGTATCCGTCATAAACAGGGGCTGATATAAAAATATCGGTCTGCAGCCAAAGGGGATACATTTCCTCCCGGGGCAACAATGATTCGTGAATAAATACATACTTGCCGTATTTGTCCTTGAGCTGATTTATTAAATCTGCCACAACAGGAGGGGTTTCGTAGAAAGAAGCAAGAATAATGAAATAAATATCCTCTCTCCCGGATTCCAGCACCTGAAGTACCGACTGTAAGATAATATCTGCCTGATATAATAATTTCAGCCCTCTCGGTATTAGTATCACTTTTTTATTTTCGGGAATTCTGAAATATTTTCGGGACTCCTGTTTTTGGGATTCACTTACCGCAAATAAATGCTCTTCCACCCCTCCGCGGTTCAGCCGGATTTTTGAGGGAGAAACCGAAAACCATTGTTCAACGGCGTCAGTCAGTACTTTATTGTCACCCATAATCAGGTCTGAGTATTTCAGTGCCCCGGAAACCATAAAACGATAGTATGCATAACGAAATTTACGCTTTGCATTCAGCAATACACTTTTTTTGATTTCCTGATTATTCCAGCCTCTGTACAGTAAAAATTCCGGATGCTCTTTCAGGGGAGGAAACTCCAGAATATCAGCCCCTATCGCAAAACTGATTGCAGGATGAAAGCCCGACTGCATTGCCCAAATCCCGAAAGGAGTAACATTTATTGCAAAAACGATATCAATCCCGTATTGTTTTAGTGCTTTTTTCAAAACCTTCCCGGAAAAGAGGTAACTCAAAACATTGCTTTTCCCTTTATTGCCCACAACCGGCTCAAGCTGAACACAGGTTATGTTCGGAAGATGACCTGTGAATGATTCGAAGCTGAATATCACCACTTCAGCTCCTGCTTTTTGGAGGTTCTCCGCCCATTTGCGTGTATGAAAATTTGATGGCTCGTTCAGTAGTCCTATTCTCATTATCTCCTTTTTTCTGCAACGATAAAACTATTGAGCATATATTTCTTTCAGTGCCGGCTCAATTTCCGGAAACTGAAAGCGAAAGCCTGCAGTCAGCAGCTTCTTAGGAATCGCCTTCTGCCCGCCCCAAAACAAGATGGAACGCTCTCCGAATACTATATCCAGCGCAAACTTAGGAATAAAAAACGGGTTCCATTTACCCAAAGCTTTATCTAATGATTTTGAAAAAGCAGCCTGAGAAACCCAGACCGGTGCCGAAAGATTTACTGGCCCGCTGATGTTTTCATTCTCTATTATAAAATGTATAGCCCGTATCAGGTCAGTTATATGAATCCACGACATCCCTTGCTTTCCTGAAGCAAATTTTCCTCCTATATGCATTTTGTAAATGGGCGTTATCTCCTTAATCATTCCTCCTCCCCGTCCCAAAACCACTCCGATACGCAACTGCACGCTTCTGCAGCGGGCTTTTTGGGCTGCGTCTTCCCATGATTTACACAAATTACCCATAAAGTCGTTTCCGGCGGGAGCAGCCTCGTCGGTTTCAGCAGAAGAATCTCCCCCGTATATCCCTACCGCTGAAGCATTCAGAAAAAATTTAGGCATCAGATTACATCCGTTTATATATTCTACACAAGCATTGGTCGTAGCAATTCTGCTCTCTGTTAGTTTTTTCTTATACTCCTCTGTCCATTTTTTCTCAGCTATGCTTTCTCCGGTAAGATTAATCACCCCGTCATACACCGCTACCCTGACTGCGAGGGGCAATTCCTTCCCGTCCCATTGTACGTAATTTACGTAACGGTTCCCCGATTCTCTTTTTGAACGAGTCAGTAAAGTTACTGTATGACCTTCATTTGTAAGGCTTTTGACTAAATAATTTCCAATAAATCCGGTTCCCCCTGCTATTAAAATATTCATATGTAAATCAATAAAGAATATAAACGCGATTTGTATTTTGGTTCGGTTTATACATATAAAGTAAATACGGTACCAAAATGTTTATTTTCAGCAGTACTTTAGCACACCTTAAACGAATTTTTAAACCCCTCTGATTTTTTATATACTCCCTGCGAACAAATTCCGGTGATATAAAGTTTTAGAGAAGAAATACTTTTAGCTTTTCCGTATCAGGTTGAATATAAAAAAGTAGTATATTCGCAGCCGTTTTGAATGGCGTGATAAAGAAACGAGTTACTGTTATTAAAATACTTTTAAAAAATTACAGAATATGGTCTTTGATTTAGAAATGATTCAGAAATTATACGATTCGCTTCCTTCAAAAATTGAAGCGGCACGTAAAGCAACAGGGAAACCCCTTACACTTGCTGAAAAAATCCTTTACTCGCATTTGTATAAAACACATGCAAATAAGGCATTTGGCAGAGGAAAAGATTATGTGGATTTTGCTCCGGACAGGGTAGCAATGCAGGACGCAACCGCTCAGATGGCGTTGTTGCAGTTTATGACCTGCGGCAGGGATAAAGTTGCTGTTCCTTCTACGGTTCATTGTGACCACCTGATTCAGGCAAAAGTAGAGGCGAAAAGCGATTTGGGTACGGCCCTGGATTCCAATAAGGAAGTATTTGATTTTCTGGCATCAATTTCTAATAAATACGGAGTAGGTTTCTGGAAGCCCGGAGCGGGTATCATTCATCAGATTGTACTGGAAAATTATGCTTTCCCCGGCGGAATGATGATTGGTACAGACTCTCATACGGTAAATGCAGGTGGTCTGGGAATGGTGGCAATCGGAGTAGGGGGAGCAGATGCAGTGGATGTAATGGCAGGTTTACCCTGGGAGCTTAAATTCCCCAAACTCATCGGCATCAAACTAACCGGAAAATTATCCGGATGGGTTTCTGCAAAAGATATTATTCTGAAAGTAGCAGGAATCCTGACCGTAAAAGGCGGTACTGGCGCGATTGTGGAGTACTTTGGCGAAGGAGCAAAGTCCTTGAGTTGTACCGGTAAAGGCACAATCTGTAATATGGGTGCTGAAATCGGGGCTACAACCTCTACCTTCGGGTATGACGAAAGCATGGAAAGATACCTTCGCGCTACGGGCAGAGCAGAAGTAGCTGATATGGCAAACAAAGTTAAAGAACATCTGACCGGAGACCCCGAAGTATATGCTAATCCTGAGGCTTACTTTGATCAGGTGATTGAAGTGAATCTTTCTGAACTTGAGCCTTATCTGAACGGTCCTTTTACTCCGGATTTGGCTACGCCTATCTCTCAGATGAAAGAAGCTGCTGCCAAAAACGGCTGGCCTACCAAAGTAGAAGTAGGATTGATTGGCTCCTGTACCAACTCTTCTTATGAAGACATTTCCCGCGCGGTAAGTCTGGCAAAGCAGGTAGCTGCCAAAAACCTGAAAACCAAAGCAGAGTTTACCATTACTCCGGGTTCTGAACTGATTCGTTATACCATCGAAAGAGATGGATTCCTGAGTATATTTGATGAAATCGGTGCCAAGGTATTTGCCAATGCCTGCGGACCCTGTATCGGAATGTGGGCACGTATGGGTGCCGATAAAAAAGAAAAAAACACCATTGTTCATTCTTTTAACCGTAATTTCCAGGCTCGTCAGGATGGCAATCCCAACACCTACGCTTTCGTTGGCTCCCCTGAGCTGGTAACGGCTCTCGCAATTGCAGGAGACCTCACATTCAATCCTTTGACCGATACGCTAACCAATGAAAAGGGAGAACAGGTAAAATTAGACCCGCCAACAGGAGAAGAATTGCCTTCCAAAGGATTTGATGTGGAAGATGCCGGTTATATCGCCCCCGCAACAGACGGAAGCAGCGTGAAAGTGGCAGTAAGCCCGGATTCTAATCGTTTACAGTTGCTTTCTCCCTTCGCTGAATGGGACGGAAATGACCTCAAAGGCCTGAAACTACTCATCAAAGCAAAAGGAAAATGTACTACCGACCATATTTCTATGGCAGGTCCATGGCTTAAGTTCCGCGGACATCTGGACAATATCTCCAACAATCTCCTTATCGGAGCGACCAATATCTTTAATGATAAACAAAACTCTGTAAAAAATCAGCTTACCGGAGAATACGACGAAGTGCCTAAAGTACAGAGAGCTTATAAAGCCGCAGGCATTGGTTCTATCGTGGTAGGAGATGAAAACTATGGAGAAGGTTCCTCCCGTGAACACGCTGCGATGGAGCCCCGGCATCTGGGTGTCAGAGTAGTGCTTGTAAAGTCTTTTGCAAGAATTCATGAAACCAACCTGAAAAAACAGGGAATGTTTGGATTAACGTTTGCCAATCCGGCTGATTATGATAAAATCAGAGAAGATGATCATTTTGATCTGAAAGTATCTTCCATTGAACCGGGAAAACAGGTAGAGATTATCCTGAATCATTCCGATGGTTCTTCGGAGTCTATTTATGCCAATCATACTTATAATGCACAGCAAATAGAATGGATTAAGGCCGGAAGTGCTCTGAACGTAATCCGTAAGGAAATTGCAGCAGAGAACTAATTTCGGTTTTCCTTTCGGATAAATTTCAATATAAGGCAGCCTGTAGAGAATCGCACCTCTTCAGGCTGTTTTTTTGGTAATGGATTAGCCGATTATTCATTGTTTTTTACACAAAAAATAAAAATAAAAACACTATTCTTTATTTTTCACAAAAAAAGATAGCCTTTTGAAACGATTTTACGTAATAACTGTTTATAAAGCAATGATTTATTATAATACAATGAAAACGGTAAATAAATATTATTTTTTGTGGGTAGTATTGCTCAGTTTACCTGCTATTCTGCAAGCCAAGCACCTTGTAGGAGGAAGCCTGACCTATCAATTTCTTGCCTCATACCCTGATGGAACCAACGAATACCGGGTTAAAATCGAACTTTACAGAGATTGCCTTCCCGGCAATACAGATTTTGATGTAAATACAGACATGAAAGTATCTGCATTCAGGGGCGATGCCGGAAACGCATACGTAAAAGACATTGGGGTATTCATGACCTCCCGTTCTTTTTTGCCGATTACTTCGAATAACCCCTGTGTGCCTGCACCTACCGGAATCTGCTACGAAAGAGCGATTTACGAAGGCAATGTAAGATTGCCGAGAATTGCTGCCGGCTACTATATCACATGGGGGAGGTGTTGCCGGAACGTAACGATTGCCAATATTGTGGACCCGGGAAATACCGGAATGGCTCTCTCTGCTTTTATTCCGAATATGAATACCTATACGGTAAACAGTTCTCCTGTTTTTACAAACCTTGCCCCAACTTACATCTGTATGGGTGATTATTTTACCTTTGACCATAAAGCAACTGACGCTGACGGAGACTCACTCGTTTATAGCCTTACGGTACCTCTCACAGGAGGAAGTCCAAACGACCCGGTGCCTCCGGCACAGGCTCCTGCCAATTATCCTCCTGTTACCTGGCAGCCCCCCTACAATACAAACAATGTAATGGGCGGAAATCCCCCTACCTCTATTAATTCCATTTCAGGGTTACTCACAGCGGTGCCCGGCGGTTTGGGGCAGTTTGTCATGTCGGTAAAAGTATCTGAGTACAGAAATGGAGTCAAACTGAGTGAACTTGCAAGGGATATGCAAATCAATGTCATCAACTGTGCAGTAAACTATCCCCCTCAGGTACAGGTTAGTGCCAGCGGGCAGATTATTAATGATACACTTCTCTTTTATGCCGGTGAGCAATCTTGTTTTAATTTTAATATTACCGACATAAACGGTGCCGGCCTCGGGCAGGATATCATTACAGTTCAGGCTTCCGGCAATATTTTCAGCGGAGGCTCAGCAGGCCCTCCCTATGCTGTATTTACCTCAGGGTCAGGAAACTCTCCGGTTACAGCAAGTTTATGCTGGACTCCCGGTTGTAACGCAGGAGGAAATAATACAGGTTCTTTCACTATTACAGCAACCGACAATAATACCTGCCCCGGACCGAATGTGTCGAATAAGGTGTACTACTATAAAATTCTTCAGGGAAATGCAACTCCTCCTGACCTGAGATGTGTCAGTGTAGTGGATCAGAATCAGGTTCGGTTGAGCTGGATTAACCCTCCTTCTACCAAACTGGGAGGCTTTGAGTATTATGTAATCGAAAGAAATAACGGAAACGGGTGGGCTTTTCTGACCAATATCACAGACTCCCTCGTAAACTCCTATACCGATATGACCGCAAACAATGCCGATAATCAACGCTATTGCTACAGATTATCTACTGCAAAAACCTGCCCTTCTTTCTTCGTAGGTTTGCCGGGCAATGAAGTGTGTTCTATTCTTGCGGCTTCCACACCCGTAAACTCCGTTCAGTCTCTCATTGAATGGAATCCCTATACAAACTGGTCTCCCTCTAATTATGAAGTATGGTCATACAGTGGAAGTCAGGAACAAAAAGAAGGAAACATTCTCAACGATACTTCTTATTTATTTACGGGCTGTACCTTCTCCGGTTTTATTCGCATTCAACTAAAAGACCCCGTTTCCGGATGTACCGTTTACTCCGGAAAAACGCAGAATATCTCTCTTCAGGACAGTCTTCCACCCGCAAACGACATATGTGTAGCAACGGTTTTAGATGATGATAGCGGGATTCTGATTCGGTGGGGTCGTTTTCAGGGGGATGACTTCAGGTCTTATCGCCTGATGAGAGCACCAAGAGGGAGCAACAATTTTGAAGAAGTACTTCTGACTCAAAGTATAGATGACACAGTATTTACTGATAATACAGTGCTTACTGACTCTATGAGCTACTGTTACTATCTGGAACAATCCGATTTGTGTAATAATCTGCAACGTTCCGGTAAGGATTGTGTAATGAATATAAAAGGAAATGGCCAGGATTACAGAATTAATCTCTTCTGGAACAACTATTCAGGTTGGGAGCCTCAGTCTTCTTCTCTGGAGTTATGGAGAGTAGAAAACGATGTACCTCAGTCATTAGTATCTACATTAAGTCCTAATGCCACTTCGTTTACGGATGATAACGTTACCCAGAGCCGCCCTGTATATTGCTACCGGCTAAAAGCCATCAAAGAAACCGGAGAGTGTAATGAGACTTGGTCCAATACCGTTTGTGTGTCTTTTCCTCCTACTTTGTTTTTCCCCAATGCCTTTTCTCCTAACGGGGACGGAAGAAATGACATCTTCACAACTGTCGGATTGTATGCAGAAACATTTGAGCTGTCCATTTATAACCGCTGGGGAACGCTTGTATTTACAACACTTTCTCCTACAGAAGGGTGGAATGGAAAAATCAAAGGGGTGGATGCACCGGAAGGAGTATATGTATTCCGGGCAGTAGCAAACGGTTACAAAGGGGAGAGAATAGAGAAAACAGGAACCGTTACACTGATAAGATAATTCAATCCATGGACAATAATGAGTTGAAAACAGGGCAGGGAAAAATCGTCGTGACCCAACTGGATGATCTGATAAACTGGGCGAGGCTTTCTTCTCTTTGGCCCATGGGATTTGGTCTTGCCTGCTGCGCAATAGAAATGATGGCAACCAATGCAAGTGGCTATGATCTGGACAGAATGGGGGTATTTCCCCGGCCTTCTCCCCGGCAGTCAGATGTAATGATTGTATCAGGAACGGTTACGTTCAAGATGGCAGACAGAATCCGAAGACTTTATGAGCAAATGGCAGAGCCCCGCTACGTAATTTCCATGGGCTCCTGCTCGAATTGCGGCGGACCTTACTGGGAACACGGATATCATGTGGTAAAAGGGGTAGATAAAATCATCCCCGTAGATATTTATATCCCCGGATGTCCTCCAAGACCCGAAGCACTCATTGGAGGGATTTTAAGCCTTCAGGAAAAAATCCGCACAGAAACATTGTTTCCGGCCAAAAAAACATAAGACCTTTTTTTGGGCGAAAAAAAAGATTTTATATGATTTTCCGAATCATATTTCCTAATTTTGCAACCGATAAAAAAATTACATATTTCTTTCATTTTTTACAATCGTTTTTATGATAGTAGATATTAAAGTTCCCAGCCCGGGCGAGTCAATTACAGAAGTAGAAATTGAAAACTGGCTCGTTGAAGATGGCAGTGTGGTAGAAATGGATGCCGAACTTGCTGAAATCAATTCAGACAAAGCCACTCTTACCGTAAACGCAAACGCTTCCGGAAAAATTAAATTAATCGCCAAAGCAGGAGATACTGTAAGCGTAGGTCAGGTAATTGCAACGATTGATACCGCTGTGGCTGCTTCTTCCGGTGACGCTCCGGCACAAATCCCACCCAAGGTGGAGCTGCCCAAAGAGAATAATACAGTCTCTGAAAAAACGGCAAACCCTGCTGCAGAAAAAATGATTCGGGAACAAAATCTTTCTGCTCAAAATATTGAAGGGACGGGAAAAGACGGAAGAATTACCAAAACAGATGTAATTCAACATATCAACACTCCCGCTGCCGAGGTTAAAACAGTAACTCCCGCAAAAACAGAAAAAGTGGATGCTCCCGTAGTTACTCCCGCTCTTTCCGGTGACAGAACCGTAAGAAGAGAAAAAATGAGTTCCCTGCGGAGAAAAGTTGCACAAAGACTCGTCTCTGTAAAGAACGAAACGGCAATGCTAACTACTTTTAATGAAGTAGATATGCAGGCAATCATGGACTTAAGAGCTAAATTTAAAGATAAATTTAAAGAAATACACGGCGTAGGGCTTGGATTTATGTCCTTTTTCACCAAAGCCTGTACAATGGCAATCAAGGAATTCCCTGCGGTAAACGCCATGATTGACGGTCAGGATATTGTATTCCATGATTATGTGGACGTAGGGGTAGCGGTTAGTACCGAAAGGGGCCTTGTAGTTCCCAATATCCGAAATGCACATTTGCTTTCCCTGGCCGAAATCGAAAAGGAAATTATGGCCTATGCACTGAAAGCCCGGGAAAATAAAATCACCATCGAGGATATGACAGGGGGTACATTCACTATCACCAACGGTGGTGTTTTTGGCTCTATGCTTTCTACTCCTATCCTGAATCCGCCTCAGGTAGCGATTTTAGGAATGCACAATATCGTTCAGCGCCCGGTAGCAATCAACGGAGAAGTGAAAATCCGCCCGATTATGTATCTTGCATTGTCTTATGACCACAGAATCATTGACGGTAAAGAGGCAGTAAGTTTCCTTGTAAGGGTAAAGGAAAGATTAGAAGACCCTTCCCGTTTACTACTCGAAATTTAATTCAATATTTCATATTAGAAAAGGAGCGGAAAAATTTCATTCCGTTCCTTTTTTATTGACATAATGTATTGTATGATAATAGTATTTTATCTATTTTTGTACTTTATTTCATTTCTTAAAATCCTATTATTGAACAGAAACTATGTTTAGAGTGTTTTTTGTTTTTCTTGCTTTCATTACCATATTTTTTCAGTTATCCGCCCAAAAAGAAGACGTTCCTCCTATTCGCCTGATTACTGCAACTCAATCCAACTCCGGCGGAGCATCCACCCAAAGAACCACTAACCCCAATGTAGTCGTGAAGAAAGGGCATGATGTGTACAGTATTGAGTTTATTACCGAGCAAAACTGTAACCTTAAAGTAACTTCTCTTTGGATTAAGGATAAAACCACCATTCCGCTTTATATTGACAATGAAAAAAAATCCAAAGCCGCCAATTTCCGCAAAGGCGATAAATTCATCCTGAGAGCTGAAGCAAACGGAATTTATCCTTACCAAAAGCCTCCCAAACGCTTCAATTCTCTTGCACTGATTGAGTGTGAAATCAATCGTGA
>JAIBAH010000118.1 GCA_019695295.1 Bacteroidia bacterium
CTTTTTCTATTTTCCCTCCTCCACAAACTCCAGAATATCTCCCGGCTGACAATTCAGTGCTTTGCAGATTGCTTCCAGCGTGCTGAACCGGATGGCTTTTGCCTTTCCTGTTTTTAATATAGAAAGATTGGATAACGTTAAATCCACTTTTTCAGAAAGCTCATTCAGTGACATCTTCCGCTTTGCCATCATCACGTCGAGATTTACAATTATAGGCATAGTTATACAGTTAAATCGTTTTCGTTTTGCAACTCAATTCCTTTTTTGAATATCTGTGAGATGACAAAGATAATCGCTGCCATCATCATAAAAACGCTTGCGTCGCTCCAGTATTCCTCTACTACGCTCACCTCGTTTCCATCCTGAATGAGTCTTTTAGTATATTGATGGGCGATAATACAGGCAATCGCAATCCCAAATGCTTCATAACTGATTTTTTCTATCAGTTTTGCTATTTCAGCATCGAATGGTTTTACCAGATTCAGTTTCATGAAAATCTTTACAACCAGATAAAATAAATAGGCTTTCATTACTGAAATCGCAGTTACAAAACTCATCAGCCCAATGTAATGGGGGAAATTGCCTGCATATAATGCTGAAAGGTCAAGTCCTTTATAGATATTATGCGTGCCGACCGGCTTAAAGAGGGTAAAAGCAAAATTAAAAATAATGGCTCCTGCCTCAATGCATAAACCAATGAATATTATCCAGGATACTACATTCAGGGCACTTAAAATAAAATCATTGTTCTTTTTCATAAAAAGTATAATTTAATATGTAAAACTAGGATTGAAATTAATTACGCTGCAAAGATACTAAATATTTATTGATAAACAATAAAAAAGTATTTTTTTTTAATAAATTTTTATTGCAGATTGATTAATGCTGTTTTTCTTTCAAAATTAAATTACTGCTGATTCCCCTCAGATTTCTATCTTTGCATTCAAATCACTGCTAAAATCCAATTGAAGGATTTTTACAAGTACCTATTATATTTATACCATGAAATCTGATTTTTCCAGAAAAACGGCTCAGTTGATGGGTTTTTTAATGATTGCATTTTCTGTTATTGCCAGATATCTTTTATCTGTAAACAATTTACCCTCTCCGATAGGGGAAACGGCCATGGAAGTTATCGGAAATCTATCCAGCTTTCTTACCATCTGGACTAATATTTTAGCGGGATTATATTTTTTTATATTGGTATTTTTTGAAAAATCTCGGGCTGCCGTTTTGATTCGGAAACCGATAATTGAAAAAGGGATATTAGTGTATATCTTATTTATAGGTATTGCCTTTCATCTTCTGCTATCAGCTACTTATCACCCTGTGGGAATGGCGAAAGTATTGAATATTTTTCTGCACTATCTCAACCCTGTTTATTTTTTGGCTTATGCGCTTTTCTATACAAAACCCGGAGGAATAAGACATTCTCAGAGTCCGTACTGGATGATATATCCCTTAGTTTTCGGAGTTTATACCTTTATCAGGGGGGAAATCACGGATTTTTATCCCTATCCTTTTGTAAATGCGGATATTCTGGGATATTTCGCTGCCATTAAAAATATGCTCGGAGTCACGACAGGTTTTTTTCTCTTTGGGAATATATTGATTTTTATGGATAATCTGCTTTCCGGGAGAAGGGAGAAAAAAAGGAATAGAACTTCATAATGTTCACCGGAATTTTTTACTGTCTGGCTGGAATTCCATAAAAAAACATACTTCCGGAAGCCCCGAAAGTATGTATAAATAGGTATGCTGAAAAAACTTATTTTAGTTTTCTGAACAGTTTTTTTGCAATTTCGCGATAATCATGCCCTGTTTTATTCCGGATTACGTGCAATCTTTGTTTTGCGAGTTTGGCATTACCGGATTTCAGGGGTAAAATTGCGAGGTACCACTCCGCTGCGTCCGTAAAGTTTGGATTATTCAGGCTGATTACCTTCTGGAAATAAGTAGTAGCGGCACCGTCATCATTGACTGACAATGCACAGATTCCCGCATATAAATTCAGGTTTGCTGCGTCCGGATTTTTCCCGAGTTCTTCCTTTAATAAAGGGTAGGCATTCCCGAAATCACTATTATTGTAATAAGTGATGGCTCTTGTGATGTTTGTATTGGAATCATCTCTTGCATTGGAAGCATTAAATGGGCTGAAAGATTCAGTGTATAGCTCCCCGGGAGACTGATAATTGAAAAATTGCTGATAACCCACTCCAATCAGGACGAGAATACAAGCCGCCGCTGCAATCCGGATAATCCAGTTAATTCCCTTTTTTTTCGGAGTATTCAGCGGAATGACCTTATCCTCTTTGGCGGCTTCCCCCGTTTTATTTTCTTCTGCTACTTCCCGGGCTACAATTTCTTTTTCCCAGTGATGCACCATTTTCATGAAATCTTTCTGACCTTCTGACTTTACGCCGTTAATGACATCATTTAACACCTCCACTTCCTCCCTGAGTTCTGCATTTTGCGCCATTTCCTGCTCAAAAGAGGCTTTTTCTTCGGCGGTCATTTTCCCCTCAAGGTAGCTTTCTATTTTTTCAATTGTTTCCATAACTTTAAATCATTTAAAAGTACATAATTAAAGATGAGTGTAATAAACCGTTAAGAAATTCAGTACTATGTACTTAATAAATCATCCGGACTAAGCCCTGTTGCCATCATTTTGAGTTTTTGAAGGCATTCGTATTTCTTCTTTTTTGCAACAAAGTCGTTCTTGTAATCCATTTCCTCTGCAATTGCTTCCATCGAAAATTTGTGGTAGTAGTACATTTTCAGTACCCGGCTGCAAGCTTCACCCACCTTTTTCAGCAGCCCTTCCACTACAAGCTGACGTTGTGTCTGCGATTCTTTGTCAAAATACGAAATATCCAGCTGACTTACTTCGGGCACATCCTCCAGATTCAGGTTTTGCTGATGTTTATCTCTTTGCTTTTCCAGAAATAATCTTTTTCCGATGGCATAAAGATAGGTTTCAACTTTGCTTGTGAGCGTAACTAATTTTCCGTCTTTGATATTAAAATAGAAAATGGCGAAAGCTTTCTGATATACATCTGCTGCGTCATAATCGTCGCATTTGTAATTCCATATAGCCCACCGGATAAACGGTTTTCTATTCGCTTCATAGACGGGATTCAATGCTCTTTCATTCCCTTCTCTGATTTGTTTGATTAATTCCTCGTTATCCAACTTTTTATTACTATCCATTTATGTATTTTTAAATGATGAAGGTAACCGGTTTGCGTAAAAAAAATATAAAAAAATGTAACTTTACTTAAAATTTAACGTATCTGCTCCGATTTTATTTACAAATATAAAGCCAAAAATAATTATTTTTTTTGAAAAAATCAATTTTCAGGGATTTGAATTCCGGTTTTTGTCAAAATGCAAGGGATTCTTTCTCAGGAAAATTGACTGATAAGCAGGGTTTATTTTATCATGCTCCTCTTTACAAGATAATCCGAAAGTACTTTTTCATATCCCTGAGCAATATCTACTTCTACAAAATCAATGTTTAATTCGTGGCATTTTCTTTTAAAAATACGGTTGTATTCCTGCATTTTTTGCTTGTAGGCTTCTTTTATCTGAAAAGGTTCCACTTCGATTTTTTCGCCGGACTCCAGGTCTTTCAGGATTACGGTACGATTGGGGAAATCAAAGTTCTCTTCGGTTTTACGGTCCAGCAGATGAAACATAATCACTTCGTGTTTGGCATGACGAAGGTGCTGAAGTGCCTGAAAGAGTTCATTGGTCGTATCGCCGGGTACAAATAAATCGGAGATAATCACGACAAATGACCTTCTGTGAAATTTCATTGCGGCTTCGTGCAATACTTTTGCAGTAGCGGTTTTATGCGTAAAATATTCTGTACTTTTTGCGATTTCCTCGAGCTTTTGGAATACGGGAATCATTCGGGAATATCGGGAGTTGGGTGGAGCATAAAAGGAAACCTCGGAATCGAAAAGGGTAAGCCCTGCGGCATCTCTTTGCTTTATCATCAGATAATGTAACGCTGCGGCAAGATACGCCCCGTATTCCAGTTTGGAAATCCGGTCTTTTTCCTGAGGATAACGCATAGAATCACTCACATCCAGCACCACCTGACAGCGGAGGTTGGTTTCTTCCTCGTATTTTTTCAGATAAAGACGGTCAGTCCTGCCATATACTTTCCAGTCTATATTTTTGAATGAATCTCCCTGATTATACTGCCTGTGCTCCGCAAACTCCACGGAAAATCCATGATTCGGGCTTTTGTGCATACCGGTGATGAATCCCTCCACAATCATTTTGGCTTTTATGTCAATGGAATTCAGCCGGCGAACCACTAAAGGATCTAAATAAGGAACACTTGTTTTCATATTTCTTTTGGAAATGAATTTTTTGGATGAAAATACAAATTTACGAATAATTTCTGACACTCCTGTTCAGGGATTGTATATTGTATCGAAAATTCAGAAGGAAGGTTGGCACTATGGAGGAAATTTTCAGGGGTTTTGTCATTTCATATCCGTCGTTTCAGGGGGATTTAATCCTACAATACAACGCTTTTGGGGCAAACCCGACTCAAATCAGAAACAGCAGCCCTTGTTTGTATGACTGAAATAATGTTTCTATCTTTGTCCCGGATTCAGATTTTTCCGAATGGAAAATGAAGGGGAGTACATTTTCTATTTAGGGAATCTCCGGCTTTTTTACATTTTGAAATCCAATCAATAGTCCTATTAGATAAAAACGAATCATAATATATGAATACAATTCTGGCAGGAAATACAGTTCCCGGATTATCGGGCAAAGATCAGAGCGGAAATACGATTTCCCTTTCTCAGTTTAAAGGCCGCAAGGTCGTATTGTTTTTTTATCCGGAAGATGATACCCCAACGTGTACCAAAGAAGCCTGTAATCTGAGGGATAATTATGGATTACTCAAGAGTAAAGGCCTGGAAGTAATCGGTGTGAGTATTGATAATGAGACTTCCCATCAGAAGTTTATCGGAAAATACGATTTACCTTTTCCGTTGATTGCAGATGAAGACAAAACCTGGGTGGAAGCGTACGGAGCCTGGGGTGAAAAAAATATGTATGGCAAAAAATATATGGGTACTCACCGGGTTACATTTCTCATCAATGAAGAAGGCGTAATTTCCCATGTAATCAAAAAAGTGAAATCCGATAATCATGCACAGCAGATTCTGGATTTACTTGGGTTGAGTTAAAGGGTCGGATAAGGAATGGATACAATAAAAAAAACACTGTACGGAAAGTACAGTGTTTTTTTATTTTTATACAAAAGAAATTCTTTTTAGTTGGCAAGAGAAGCTACCATTTTGTCAATCACTGACTTATTGGACATCTCAAGCGTGGTTTTTAAACCAAAGGTCTGAGGGGCAATTTTCAGGCTTTGCTTACGAAGAGCGGAACGTTTCTTTAAAGAATATGCTTTTGTGGATAATTTCTTTGCCATAATATTATGAATTAAAATGCTTTATTTTTCAATTGGAGTGCAAAGGTAAAGTAATTTTTTATAAAAATAAATTTTTTTTTCATTTTTTTTAAAAAAAGCAAAAACTTTCAGGAAATATTCTCCTTCTTTCTCCGGGATTTAACGCATTTCCGGGAATGAATCCACTGCATTTCCGATAAATATCTTATCTTCTGTTACTTTTTTTATGAAGTTTTTCTACCACTGTATCCGAAATCCACTCCAGGTCAATCGTTCTTTTCTGAAGATTGGTGCGTACTACCCTTACTTTTACCTCGTCGCCCATCCGGAATACCTTGCGGCTTTGTCTTCCCGTAAGCGTAAGCGTACCAGCGTCATAATCAAAATATTCGTCGATTGTCCAGATAGGAACCATTCCTTCGCAGAGGGTGTCTGTCATTTCTACATAAAACCCATTTTCCTTCACGCCGGAGATTACCCCTTCAAATTCTTTTCCAATCTGTTCGGTCATAAACTCTACCTGCTTGAACTTGATGGAAGTCCTTTCGGCTTCGGCAGCCGTTTTTTCCATACGGGAACAATGCTCACATTCCACCTCTAATTTCTGACGGTTTACTCCGTAGTTTTTATCCAGATACTGAGTCAGTAAACGGTGAACCATCACATCAGGATATCTCCGGATTGGGCTGGTAAAATGAGAATAAAAATCGAATCCCAATCCAAAATGACCGATATTTTTGACGGAATAAACCGCTTTGGACATTGAGCGGATAGCTACCCTTTCAATGATATTTTGTTCCGGTTTCCCGTCGATGGCAGTCATCAGTTTTGCGAGTGCGTCAGAAGGGTCTTTGCTTTCAGCAATATTCATTTTATATCCGAAATGCAGGATAAACGTCTGAAGATTCAGGAGTTTTTCCGGGTCAGGCAGGTCATGTATCCTGTACACAAATGTAAGAGGAGGATTGTCAAACATTTTAGCGACGAAAGTGGCCACTCTTTTGTTGGCGAGCAGCATAAAATCTTCGATTAACTTATGTGTATCTCTGCGCTCCTTTACATAAAGTCGTATCGGTTTATCATTTTCATCCAGTTCAAAGCGTACCTCATCTGTATCAAAATCCACACTTCCGGTCATCATCCGGGCTTTTCTCAGGTTTTTGGCGATTTTGTTCAGGGTTCTTAATTCTTCCTGTAACGGCAATTCCTCCTCACTATCCATTGTTTCCTGAGCGGATTCATAAGAAAAACGATGGTCCGAATGAATTACTGTCCTTCCGAACCACTCTTTCCGGATTTCTCCTTTCTCATTCAGCTCGAAAACGCCGGAATAAGTCAGTTTATCTTCGTTGGGTCTTAAGCTACAGAGGAAATTCGAGAGTTTTTCCGGGAGCATTGGTACCGTCCGGTCCACGAGATATACCGAAGTAGCCCGCTTAAAAGCCTCTGTATCCATTACGGTGCCGGGTTTCAGATAAAATGAAACATCTGCGATATGCACCCCGATTTCATACCATCCTTCCTCTAATTTACGGAAAGAGATGGCGTCATCAAAATCTTTTGCATCAACCGGGTCTATGGTAAAAGTAGTAACCTCTCTGAAATCCCATCTTTTGGCTACTTCTTCAGGCGTTACCCCGTCCTTGATATTGTCTGCAAACTCCTCAACCTCCCGGGGAAATTTAGGGTTAAATCCGTAGTGCATCAGAATTGCATGCATTTCCGTATTGTGTTCGCCCGCTTTGCCCAGCACTTCGAGGATTATCCCTTCGGGATTTCTTTTATCCCAGTGCTTAACCTGAATATAGACCTTGTCTCCTTTGATTGCGCCGTTGAGGTCAGATTTTTTTATCAGGAAGTCAAACTGAATATTGTTATCATCCGGTATTACATAAAACTGACCATTTCTTTCGAGTTGGAGTGTACCCACAAATTCGTTCCGGGAGCGGGAAATCACTTCAATTACTTCGCCCATCCGTTTTCCTTCCCGGGAAAAGGAATTGAGCACTCTCACCCTTACCGTATCCCCGTTCAGTACTGAGCCGAGGTTCCGCTGGGGAACAAAAATATCATCTCCGTTTTCCTGTATTACAAAACCATAGCCTTGTCTTGTTACTTCGATTCTTCCGGTAGCTTCCTCCAGAAGTCCACCCAAACGGTAACGGTTTTTTCCTTCGAATGCTACTTTTCCGGTTTCAGCGAGGTCTTTCAGGATTGACCGTATTTTTTGCTGACTGATTACCTGAAATAATTCAGTAGCATCTGAAATTTCCTTAAGTGTATAAAGTTGTTGAGGAAATAAGGATAAAAAATCAAGAATAATTTTTTTGTATATCGTGTCTCCCCCTTTAAAATCCGTCCCTTTTTTCTTGTTGTTGCGATTGTGTTTCGCCATAAATAATTAATTCTGTATATTATAATTTAAAAGTTCTTTATACGGTAAAAGGAAAATAATGTTTTATGAATCCCCAATCAGTGAGGGGATTGCAGACGGAAAGCAGGGTAGGGGAGGCTGAGTTTTGGAGGAGGGAAATACTGTTGTTAAAAAGGAATCTTAATACAGGTCAGACCGAAAACTTTTATTTAGGGTATTCAGCTGAAAGAAATTTACGGAAAATATATAAATATTACACAAATTTACTTACTTTTGTGCCTGAATTTTCAAAGTAGTTCTTTTTCAGGACTATAACCAAAATTAATAAGTAAAACGATTCATTTATTATATGTTCGAGAATTTATCCGGAAAAATAGAAAATGCATTACGTTCTCTTAAAGGAGAAGGTCAGATTAGTGAAATCAACGTAGCGGAAACCATGAAGGAAATCCGCAAGGCCCTCCTTGACGCGGACGTAAATTATAAGGTAGCCAAGGATTTTACGGCTAAGGTAAAGGAAGAAGCTTTAGGGCAAAAAATTCTGATTAACGTAAAGCCGGGTCAGTTGCTGGTAAAAATTGTGCATGACGAGTTGACCAAACTCATGGGTTCTACCAATGAAGCAATCCGTTTTGCCAAAACCGGTACCACAATTATCCTGATTGCAGGGTTACAGGGTTCAGGTAAAACTACCTTTACCGGAAAATTAGCAAGATTACTCAAGTCTCAGGGTCGAAACGTAATGCTTGCAGCCTGTGACGTGTATCGTCCTGCGGCAATCGATCAGCTGCAGGTGCTTGCCGATCAGGTGGGGGTGGAACTTTACAAAGAGCTGGATCACAAGGATGCGGTAAAAATTGCCAATAACGCTGTTGCTCAGGCCAAAAAACTGAATAAAGATGTCTTAATCATAGATACTGCCGGTCGTCTTGCTGTGGATGAGGCGATGATGAACGAAATCGCAAGTGTAAAAGCGTCAGTAAATCCGAACGAAATTCTCTTTGTCGTAGATGCAATGACCGGACAGGACGCAGTAAATACCGCCAAAGCCTTTAATGAAAAACTGGATTTTGACGGAGTGGTACTTACCAAATTAGACGGGGATACAAGAGGTGGAGCCGCAATTTCTATCCGTTCGGTAGTAGAAAAACCCATTAAATTCATCTCCACCGGAGAGAAAATGGAAGCCCTTGATTTGTTTCATCCGGAAAGGATGGCTTCCCGTATTCTGGGAATGGGAGACGTGATTTCGCTGGTAGAAAGAGCGCAGATGATTTATGATGAGGAAGAAGCCCTTCGGATTCAGAAAAAAATCCGTAAGAATGAGCTCGATTTCAATGACTTCCTTTCTCAGCTGAATTCTATCAAAAAAC
Source organism: Bacteroidia bacterium (assembly GCA_019695295.1). Classification (GTDB taxonomy): domain Bacteria; phylum Bacteroidota; class Bacteroidia; order J057; family J057; genus JAAFHL01. Next base: position 9,191 of record JAIBAH010000118.1, read on the forward strand.
TCGGGAATCTCAAAGACGTAATGGCCATGATTCCGGGTATGGGTAAAATGGTAAAAGACCTCGATATCAGTGATGACGCTTTCAAACACATAGAAGCCATTATTTATTCCATGACCGCTCAGGAGAGAGCAAAGCCGGATATTCTCAATGGCTCCCGTCGCAAAAGAATTGCATCGGGAAGTGGCAGAACGATTCAGGAAGTGAATGACCTGATCAAGCAGTTTGATACAATGAAAAAAATGATGAAACAAATGAATGACAGTCAGGGTGGAAAGGGAATGCCCGGAAAAATGCGGGTAAATCCTTTCGGAAGAAGATAAATTGCCGATTAATGATAAAAAGGAATACCGGTGGAGTGAATCTGATTCGCTTCACCGGTTTTTATGAAAGTAGAGTTATGCAAAGCTCAGGCATAAAAGGGTGATTTTTGACACAAAATAGATTCCTTTTTATTGTATCAGAAGATAAATCGTTATTTTTGTAAAAATTATTTAAAACCTGATTTATTCAGTTTTCATAAATAAGTAAGACTAAATAGTAAATATTTCCGTTTATATCCCAAAAAGGACAATATGAATAAAGGATGTATATTTCTGTGTTTGCTGACCTTTTCGGGGTTGTTGTTTTCACAGAAGGGTTTTCCCTCAAAAAATTATGAAAAGGTGCTGATTAACCGCTTAAACGGCGGGTACGAAAAGCCTGCCGCATATGCAGGGGTAGCCCTGAAACCCCATCATATCCGGATTCTCAACGAACTGATTCAGGTTATACATGAAAGTAAGAGTGCCACTCAGGAAGAATTTACTCCTGATACCGGTATCTATTTTTACAATGACTCCGATGAAGAAATGGCTTGTTTGCTTTTTAGTGAATCCAAAGAAAGAATAATGCTGAAAGAAAACAAATCTGCTAAAACTATCATTGCCAGTGAAACCGTTCAGCATAAATTATTTGATATTATTACTGAAACCCTGTGGGAGTTTAAACCGGTAATTCCTTCCTCTGCTGATTCTGTGGTATATACAGTGCCGGAAAATAAAACCTGGGAACAGATTGCGGATAGTTTTCAGACAAGTATTGCGCTGATCTGTGAAATCAATCACTGCAACAAAGACTGGGGATTAAATCCCGGAAGAACCCTGATTGTAATTCCGGGTGTAAAAGAATTCCGTTATCAGGCCCCTGCGATTCGTCAGCATGAAAGAATCAGGTTGGAAAATGGTCAAAGTGTAATATTGCATACCGTCAGAAAAAGAGAAAGTCTTTATACGCTTTCCGGTATTTATAATATACCAATAGAAAAAATTGTGTCCTTTAATAATCTGAATACTTATGTTTTGAGTGTAGGTCAGTTGATTTATATTCCCAATAACTAAAAACGCGTAAGCAGTCAGGGTTCCATTATTATTACTTTCAAAAATAAACTTTCAATATGTTTTTATTAAAATCGATAGGAGAACTGGCAGACAGATTAATCTGCATTGTTTTTGCGATTCTGTTTGCGCAGGCACCCTTGTATATTGAGCAATATATACACGTACTGACAGGTGCTAAGGCAGAAGCCCGGATTGCTTATGAAGACATTGAAAAAAGAGCAGCGTCCCTGATTCCCCCTTTGTCCGTAGATGAATTTATCAGTCATCATTTGAAAAGTGAAGACAATGTATTTCAGGAGTCGGGCAAACATTTTCAGGAGATGGTAACCCGCCTGAAGAACTATGAAGCAGCGTTTGAAAAACTGTCGTCCTGCTCCGTTTGGGAAAAACCTTTTGTATTTATGCGATACGCTGACCCTGCCTTAAGGGATGCGCTGGAGTTTAAACCCGGATTTCCATTCAGCCGGGAAGGGTTGGGTTATGCGCTTGCCGGTGCGGTTGCAGGGTTAATCCTTGTGAGTATCATTCGTTTATTGTTTACAGGCAGGAAACCGAAAACTCCGCCCGTAATTCAATCTGAAAAAGAAAAAACCACTTTGTAATTCCCCGTAGTTTTCCGGCTCTGTTATTTTGCCAGTCCGGGGAATTTCAGTTCTGTAAACAAAGAGAATTCCTTTTCTTCCTGTTTTTATTCTGACACTATCTTAAAGGGAACGCCACACGAATGCTATCTTTTTGGTAGCTTTCTTCGCAAAAGTTTTCCTTTTACAGCTAAGAAGCGTATTTTTGTGCATTATTTATCTAAAACATCAGAATGAAGCATCTTCTTTCTTTCTTAATATTCACTGTATTCCTTTTTTCGGGCGTCTTTTCTCAGCAGGATTCTCTTGCTGAAACCAAACTGATAGAAATTATTAACAGTGATGATTTAATCTATGAAATCAATAACGGGAATGAAACGCAGCGGCTCAGAGGGAATGTAGTGATTCTGCATGACGGAACGTATTTTTATTGTGACAGTGCAGTACATAATGTGAATGGCAATAATTTTAAAGCCTACTCCAATGTCAAGGTGGATATGCCGGACAAAGTAACCCTTACCTGTAACCGGCTGAATTACGACGGAAACACCCGGATTGCGGAAGCGATTGGAAATGCAGTGGTTACAGACGGAAAGGCGGTCTTGTCCAGCGATAAATTAACCTATTACCGGAATGAAAAATACGGAAAATATACTACCGGAGGGAAATTGACCAATGCAGACAATGTTCTTACGAGCCGGTTCGGGTATTATTATCCCGACCAGAAAATGGCCTATTTTAAAAAGAATGTAAAACTCGTAAGTCCGGATTATACCCTGACAACAGATACGATGGGATACAATACTGATACCGAAACGGCTATCTTTATGACGCTGACCAATGTGGAAAGCAAGGACGGAGGATTCGTAACGGATAAGGGAACTTATGATACCAAAAACGAAAAACTCAATCTCGAAAGCCGCACGCTGATGAAGAATGAGGACTATAAAATGGAGGCGGATAAAACGGATTATGACAATAAAACCAAAATGGGGGTAATGATTGGAAATGTGTTTATTCAGCAGAAAGATACTTCTTTTACCCTTTACGCCGATTCCGCTCAGTATAACCGGGAAACGGGAATCGGTCATGCCAATGGTCATGTTGTGATGATTCAGAAGGATAGCTCTATGATTGTCCTCTCCAAACAGGGGGATTTTAATAAAGAAAAGAAAACCGGAACGGCTTACGGGGAGGTAGTAATGATTCAGAAAGACAGCGCAATGATTATCACCTCGGATAAAGCCGATTTTGATCAGGAAAAGAAAACCGGGGTAGCATACGGAGAAGTGGAAATCCGGCAGAAAGACAGTTCCTTTACGGTTTTTGCGGATACCGCTACCTTTAACAATGAAACCAATAGAGGAACGGCTTCCGGTAAAGTGGAATTATATGAAAAAGACAGTACCCTCAGTATTTTTGGAGGACACGCTATTTTTTTCAGGGATTCCAAAGAAACCTGGATGACCAACCGCCCGCTCGCAATACAGAAATTTGACGAAGACAGCCTGTATATTGTAGCGGATACGCTATATGCAAAAGAAGACAGCCTCAAAAGAAAAACTTTTAAAGCCTTTGGCAATGTAAAATTATACATGAAGGACATGCAGGGAACCGCCGATTCTATGGTGTATTATTACAGTGATTCTATTATATATCTTTACAATAAACCCTTTTTGTGGTCGGACTCTTCCCAGCTTTCCGGTGAAATGATGACAATCTGGCTGAAAAATAAAAAAATAGATTCTCTTTTTGTATCGGTCAACGGGTTTCTCGTTTCCAAAGAGGATACTGTCGGGTTTAATCAGATAAAGGGAAAACAACTCAGGGCTAAATTTTCTGAAAATAAACTCATCCGTCTTCATGTCGTAGGAAACAGCGAAAGTATCTATTATATCAAAGACGAAGAAAAAGGATATCAGGGGATGAATCAGTCTGTTTCCCAGGAAATGAAAATCTTCCTTAAAGACAACAAAGCCGTTAAAATTTTATTTATTACCAAACCGGAAAGTACCTATACTCCGATTTTTGAAGTGCTTTTCAAAGAACAAAAATTAGAGGGAATGATATGGATTCCCGAAAACAAACCGGTTAAACCTCCTCTTCCGGAAACCCGAACGCTGATTCGGTAAAAGTTTTTTCCGATATTTCAAAAGCATAACATGTCCGTACTTTTCAGTCTTTCCCTGAAAAGAATAAATGGAAAAATGTTTGTAACTTTTTTTCTTTCGGAAGTTGCACGTAAAAGGTTAACCCAAGTTGCAGCTATCCATCTTTAATCTGTTGAGACTCGGGATTTTGATTTTTTTTGTTTATCGGTTTGGGCACTACGGATTTTTTTCGGACGAAGGGGTAGCTTTTGTATTTGAGTGCCTG
>JAIBAH010000223.1 GCA_019695295.1 Bacteroidia bacterium
CCAATTTAGCTCCATTTTCCTCATATTTCAACTATTTTCTCCCATTTTTCCGTTAAAATACTTCATTTTTATCACTTTTTTAACTAAAATTTAACAATTTATAGCGGGCTTGCTGCAACTTGGGTTAGGGTCGAGCAATTCGTAATATGAATCTATATGATTCGGTATCTCATCGGGTTTATATCCCAGTATTTCCTTCCATCTGTCTGAAAAATAGGCTGTCCGGTCATTGACATTGATGTACCATACCCCCAGATTATTCTTACTGATGATAAATTCGTTCAGCGATTCATTGTTTCTTAAATCTTCAATAAAATTTTCTTTTTCCTGAAGCACACCCATTGCCTGCGCCCATTTGGAGGAAAAAGCCGCTTCATTTTGTATAGAAAGTGCATGATATTTTTCTTTTTCATGCATGATTTGTTTTATTCTGTGTTTGTTTCTGAGGTTAAGTTCTGTAAATATAAACCCTAATATACAGACCCATACTATGGATGAAGACAGGCTTAAGGTAATATTTTGGGGTAAATCAGTAATATATATTACAAGGATAGACGATAGTAAAGCAAAAAGGTAGAAAAGAACAGCCTGAATTCGGCTACTGAGCAGCCATGCCATAAATGCAAATGTAAGAATCAGGGGATAATGGTTTTCAGGCGAAAACCGGTTGTGATAATTTAGCCATAAGTGAAACAACATAAATATGAAGGCACTGATTCTGGCTAAATGGGGTAAATGTTTGATTATAATATTATTGTAATAAGAGCCAATCCCAAAAAAAGAGAATATTAAAAGGATAATAACCCTGAGTGTAAGAGAGTCTTTTACCCCTGGTAGAAAGTGGGTGATATAGATATACGGAAACGATATTGCAATCATTCCCACAATAATTGCAAAGCGGTAAATACGATTACTTGTATATCCTTCTGTATTTTGTAGTTCCTGTTTCAATTATCTTATTTATTGTAATTCACCCCCTTTTTTCTCTTCTTGCAAAAATCATGTTTTTTTTGGAGAAAAAATATCTGAAATATAAGATTTTCTTACATAAAGAAAAATAAACACGATTTTGGGTTTTTTATTCAGAAAGAATAAAAGCATTTTCCGGAGTTTTGTGTAATTTTGTGGAAAAAATAACTTTTCCCATATGTCAAGGTTTATATTTTCTGTGTTTTTTTTGTGCATTTACTCTTTGACTTTTGCACAGTCGGTAGGAGGGACCATTCAGCATGGAGGACTTACCCGTGAGTATAATGTCTATGTACCTGCGTCCTATAACCCTGCCAATCCCGCTCCACTGGTAATTAATCTGCATGGATATAGTTCCAATAACTGGCAGCAGGAACTGTATAGTAATTTTAACCCTATTGCTGATACTGCCGGATTCATTCTTGTATATCCCCAGGGTACAAGCGATGGTACAGGAAATCTGTTCTGGAATGTGGGGTTTTTCCCCTCAAACATTGACGATACGGGCTTTCTGCTGGCATTGATTGATACACTTGCTGCTCAGTACAATCTGGACCAGAACAGAATTTATAGTACGGGGATGTCCAATGGCGGATTTATGAGCTATAAGCTGGCCTGCGAAACCGACAGAATTGCCGCTATTGCCTCTGTTACAGGCTCTATGACCACTCAAACCTTTGGCGCATGCACCCCGTCCCCGATTCCCGTTATGCAAATACATGGTACACTGGACCCAACGGTTCCCTTTGACGGGTCAACTATTTTTGTTCCAGTCCCTGATGTGGTTTCTTATTGGGTAGGGGTAAATCAGTGCAATCCTACTCCGGTAATGACCAATGTCCCTAATACTAACCTTCTGGATGGAGCAACAGCAGAGCATTATGTCTATTCCGGCGGCCTCAGCGGTACATCGGTTGAGTTTTATAAAATAATCAACGGAGCACATACCTGGCCGGGTGCACCCATTGTGATTGGTACTACCTGTATGGACTTTAGCGCAAGCAAGGAAATCTGGAGATTTTTCAGTCAATATTCCAGCACGACTTCGGTTGAGCCTGCACTTTCGGCTCTCCCTTTTTCCTTTTATCCTAATCCTGCCGGAAATTCGCTCTCGGTAAATAACAAGAATACAGAAGTACTCACTGCATCTGTTCTGGATTATACCGGACAGGAAGTAGCCCGATTCCTGATTCTTCAGGGAGAAAACAAGCTGGATATCCGGAACTTACCATGTGGTGTTTATATTATAAAACTAAGGGATAAAAATCAGGAATATATACATCGCTGGGTAAAACAACCGTAAGAAAATCAAAGTCAGCATTTGAATGCTTAAGTCAAAATATCCGGATATTATACGGTTGTTGGGGGCGAAAGGGGTTCATATTTAACGGGTTTTCAGAGCGAACCCTTTTCGTTTGGAATGAATAATAAAGTCAGCTGGCATTTGAAAATCACGAATAGATTTTGATTAAAAAAATATTCATTTTTTCATAACTTCTGTATAATAAAAAGTAAGCTAAATCTTTTAAAATATGCAGACAAATGGTATTTATGTTATAATTAAATATTTGATAATATAAAAATAATTGATTTTCAGGGCGTTGCCTTTTGTTAGTGTAAAATTTTTTTAAAATTATCAATCTTTTGCATTATTTTTGCAGTGTGTTTATCAGATTT
>JAIBAH010000119.1 GCA_019695295.1 Bacteroidia bacterium
CCATTGATAATTTTGCTGGAAACGTGGGCCAGAAATTCATACGGCAAATGCGACCAATCAGCAGTCATTCCGTCATTACTTCCCACGGAACGAAGGGCTACTACATTTTCGTAGGTTCTTTCGTCCCCCATTACTCCTACAGACTGAACCGGCAGCAGTACCACAAAAGCCTGCCACACTTTATCATATAATTCATATTCTCTGAGTGCTTCTATAAAAATGCTGTCTGCTTCCTGAAGTAAAGCGAGTTTTTCGCGGGTGATGTCGCCGATGATACGGATTGCAAGTCCCGGACCGGGAAAAGGATGCCTGCCGACAAACATTTCACTCAACCCCAAATCTCTTCCTACTCTTCTGACTTCATCTTTGAATAAATACTTCAAGGGTTCTACAACTTTCAGGTGCATTTTTTCAGGAAGCCCGCCTACATTATGATGCGATTTAATGGTAACAGAAGGCCCTTTTACTGAAACACTTTCTATTACATCCGGATAAATCGTACCCTGAACCAGATAGGTTACCCCCTCTATTTTTTTTGCTTCTGCTTCAAACACCTCAATAAATACTCTTCCGATTGCTTTTCTTTTCAGTTCAGGGTCAGAAATACCGGCAAGCGCATCCAGAAAACGGTCAGAAGCATCCACACCGATTACATTCAGACCCAGCTGACGATAGTCTGACAAAACCTGCTCATATTCTCCTTTCCGGAGGAGGCCGTTATCTACAAAAATACAGGTCTGATTATGTCCGATTGCATGATGAATCAGGGAAGCAGCCACAGTAGAGTCCACTCCGCCGGATAACCCGCAGATTACTTTATTGTCTCCTAACTGAGCCTGAAGTTCCTTTACCGTAGTCTCGATAAAAGTAGCCGGTGTCCAGTCGGGTAAGAGGCCGCAAATATCGAAGAGAAAATTTCTGATGAGTTGCGCTCCGTGCAGGGAATGCGTTACCTCAGGATGAAACTGTACTCCGAAAACCGGGAGGAACTCATGTTCAAATGCAGCATATTTTACGTCTTCAGTACTTGCTGTAATGCGGTAGGCTTTGGGAAGAGCGGTAATCGTATCTCCGTGACTCATCCACACCTGGGATTTTCCTCCCATCTGATGCAGCAAAACAGAAGTATGATTTTGGATAAGATTGGCCCTTCCATACTCTCTTTTATTGGAACTTTCCACTTTTCCGCCGAGTTTCTGACTGATAAGCTGAGCGCCATAACAGACACCGAGTAAAGGCAATTTCCCAACATACGACTCCAGGGGAAAATCCGGGGCTTCCGGTTGATTTACAGAGGCCGGACTTCCGGAAAGGATAATCCCTGCGATATCCGGGGTAAGAACAGGCGGATGATAAAATGGAACTATTTCACAATAAACATTCTGCTCCCTGACTCTACGGGCAATCAACTGAGTATATTGAGAACCAAAATCTACGATTACAATTTTTCTGTTCATTATTTTTTAAGATAAATAGTAAAAATAAAACACAAAAACCTTACGGGTATTTCCCATAAGGTTAAAAGAAAAGTGAACTTTCCATTTTTATGCTTCCGTATTAGGATTATTAAAAACCTTTTCTACAAGCACCGTCACTTCATTATTGAGCACCTCTACTACTCCTCCCTGTGTACTGAACTGCTTTTTAGTGCCGTTCTCCTCAGTAACCTCTACTGTACCTTTGTCAAGGGTAGAAATCAGGGGGGCGTGAAGGGATAAAACAGAGAAACTTCCGTCGATACCGGGTAGTTTTACGGAAGATACATTTCCTGTATATACCTTTTTTTCAGGTGTTATAATTTCAAGCTTAAACGTAGCCATATTTTTTATTATTTTACAAGTTCAGAATACCGGTAGAAACAGAATGATGTTCCCGGATGATACTGACAAAAATGCCAGTGCTTTGCATCCTTTGGAAAACACAAGCCTCATTTTATAAAAACAGACAAAAGCGGATTACAATGCTCCGCTTTTGTCTGAGTATAATTACTTAACCTCTTCGAGCAGTTTTTGACCTTTTTCGAAAGCGTCTTCGATTCCTCCTACGAGGTAGAAAGCCATCTCGGGTAAAGCGTCGCACTCGCCGTCCATGATTTTGTTAAACCCACGGATTGTATCTTCGATAGCCACGAATTTACCGGGAAGTCCTGTAAACTGCTCTGCCACGAAGAATGGCTGAGACAAGAAACGCTGAATTTTACGGGCACGGGATACGATGAGTTTATCTTCATCGGAAAGCTCGTCCATACCAAGGATAGCGATGATATCCTGAAGGTCTTTGTATTTTTGAAGTACCTGTTTCAGTCTTTGAGCGCAGGAATAGTGAACTTCCCCTACTACATCCGGCTGAAGGATACGGGAAGTAGAAGTGAGCGGATCCACCGCAGGATAGATACCTAAAGCAGAAAGCGCACGGGAAAGTTCGGTAGTAGCGTCAAGGTGGGCGAAAGTTGTAGCCGGAGCGGGGTCAGTATAGTCATCCGCAGGTACATAAATTGCCTGAATAGAAGTAATAGAACCTCTTTTGGTAGAAGTGATACGCTCTTGTAAAAGACCCATTTCAGAAGCAAGTGTAGGCTGATATCCTACCGCTGAAGGCATACGGCCAAGCAGTGCGGATACTTCTGAACCTGCCTGAGTGAAACGGAAGATATTATCTACGAAGAACAATACGTCACGTCCTTTTGCGTCAGTAGGCTCACCGTCACGGAAATACTCAGCGATAGTAAGACCTGTCAAAGCTACACGGGCACGGGCTCCGGGAGGCTCATTCATCTGACCAAACACCATTGTACACTGAGAATCTTCAAGCGATTTCATGTCCACCTGATCTAAAGCCCATCCTTTACCCATCGTTTTATGGAAAGCCTCACCGTATTTAACTACGTTGGACTCAATCATCTCACGAAGAAGGTCATTTCCTTCACGGGTACGCTCCCCTACACCGGCAAATACAGAGAAACCGTTGTAACGCATTGCGATATTGTTAATCAACTCCTGAATCAATACGGTTTTACCTACTCCTGCCCCCCCAAAGAGTCCGATTTTTCCTCCTTTTTTATAGGGAGCGAGCAAATCTACTACTTTGATACCGGTAAAAAGAACTTCAGGCTCAGTAGTAAGGTCTTCGAACTTGGGCGCAGCGCGGTGGATAGGGTAATAACTTTTCACCTCAGGCTGTGGCAAACCATCAATTGCGGTACCTGTTACATTAAACAGACGACCCCGAATCACCTCCCCTACCGGTACAGAAATCGGGCTTCCGGTATCTACTACCTCCATGCCACGCTCAATACCATCAGAAGAGTCCATCGCAATGGTTCTTACACGATTTTCGCCAAGATGCTGCTGTACTTCCAATACCAGAACAGAACCATCTTTACGATGTAAATTAAGGGAGTTAAATATTTTGGGCAATACTGAACCCTCACCGGAAAACTCCACGTCTAAAACCGGTCCGATTACTTGTACGACTTTACCTTTATTCATTACTTATAGATTTGTAAAACAATCTGACAGAATATAACTTTCTGTTTTTCAGAGAATTAAATCATTTACAGATATAATACCCCTGAAAACGGGCGCAATTTACGACGATATTTTATTTTGTGCAAATCTGAACTCTTTTTTTTTAAAATAATCCATATAATTCTCCTCTTACTTTTTGCACTACTTCGCTCAGATGTTCTTCATTGGTCACATAATCAAACTGACTCACATCAATAACCAGAATTTTGCCTAATTTATATCCTGCAATCCAGTCTTCGTACTGTTCATTTAAATCTTCCAGATACTTGATACTGATACTGCTTTCGTACTCTCTTCCTCTTTTGGAGATATGCTCAATGAGGGTAGGAATTGAGGCTCTCAGGTATATCATCAAGTCCGGAGGCGAAACCTGACGGGACATTGTCTGAAACAAACTGAAATAATTTTCGAAATCACGGGTTTCCATAAACCCGGAAGCATGCAGGTTTTTGGCAAAAATATGCGCGTCCTCATAGATTGTCCTGTCCTGAATGATGGTTTTTTCACTTTCCAGTATTTTCAGTACCTGATTAAACCGGCTGTGAAGAAAGTGAATCTGCAATGGAAATGACCACTGCTTCATGTTTCCGTAAAAATCTTCCAGATAGGGATTGTCTTCCACCGACTCAAAATGAGGCTCCCATCCAAATTGTGTAGAAAGTTTTTTGACGAGTGTTGTCTTTCCGGCACCGATATTCCCGGCTATAGCGATGTGTTTAGGATTATTCATGATATACGACAAAGTCCCTTTATAATTATAATGTATAAGATAATGGAATTCAGACCATCTTTTTTCAAATGCGAAAGTACAACCTTTTTTGCTATCCCCAAAAGAAATTTCTGATTCTTTGAAGAGAATCCCTTTTCATTCCTGAAAAATCTGTTTTTAATAAAACTGAAATTATCCCTAAAATCTTACATTTTCTTTCCCTGATATAAATACACATTGTATTCAAAAACTTACACAGCTTTTTTGATCTTTTTTCAGGCTCCTTTCCATAAGAAATCCTTCAGGCACAGACCAGCCAAAAACACACATTGTAGAAAAATCTGTACATGAGTGTATATTTTTTTAAAATTTATAAAAAAATTTTACATAAATTTATTTTCGTATTATTCCATATATAAATAAATATTAATACCCAAAATAAAAGCAATAAAATATTTATTATCAATTATTTAATAGTAAAATAAAAACTAAAATCTAAAACTAAAATAAAAAATATAATATATCTATAATACATTATTATGAATCTTGTATAATTATTATAAAAAAAAGTTAAAAAAAATTAATATCAACTATTGACATTATCAAATTTATAACTATATTTGCATTGTCAATTTAATCTTACATCATTAATCTTAATTATTTAATAAAATCATGCGGAAAAATTACACCACTTATCATTTACTCATTTTGTTTTTGTCCATGCTTGTCATTTCCGGTTGTCAGCGGGAAAGCGATATCGAAGAGTATCCTGCCGAAGAAAAAAAGACAGAGAAATACGATGCAAGCGTATCAGTAAGGTGGATGAACCTTATTTTGGATGTAACCAAATCAGAAGGGAAAAATCCCCCTCAGGCATCCAGAATTTATGGATACTCCTCCGTTGCTTTATATGAAGCAGTAGTACCGGGAATGCCCGAAAACAAAACCTTAGTGAACCAACTGAATGGACTTTACAGTTTACCGAAAAGAAACAAAAAGAAAGCTTATGATTTCAGAGAAGTAGCAAATGCAACCATTTACTCCGTAGCAAAACATTTATTTACCAATCCAAAGCCCTCTACCACACAAAAATTAGACTCCCTTCACAATCTTATTGCATCGGAAATTCAAAGTGAAATTCCTTCCCCGATTTTTCAGAACTCTCTCGCTTTAGGTACAGGCATCGGCAACGGCCTCAAACAATGGATTAGTGCCGACAATTTTGATCAGACTCGTTTTATGACTTACACTGTTCCCTCCCGTTCCGTCAACCCGTCTTTCTGGGCACCAACCGATAATGTAAATGCCATTCCATTAGAGCCTTTTTGGGGACAAATCCGGACTTTTACCCTTCAGCAGCCTAACATGTGTTTTGTTCCTACCAATTATCCTTATAGTACAGACCCAGCTTCGTCCTTCTATGAAAATGCGATGGAAGTATATAATACACGAAACAATCTTACTCAGGAGCAGCAAAACATCGCCCGTTGGTGGGCTGATGGTCCGGGCGCAACGCCTACTCCTCCAGGTCATTGGATGCGCCTGACAGGTCAGATGATTCGCAATCAGGGGATGGATTTATCTGAAGCAGCAGAATTGTATGTATTGGTAGGGGTTTCCGGTGCAGATGCATTCATCTCCTGCTGGAGTTGTAAATATACCGTCAATTTATTGCGTCCCGTTACTTATATTCGTGAGAATATTGATCCGGCATGGAATCCCCTTCTTGCAACTCCTCCTTTCCCTGAATATACCTCCGGACACTCTGTATGTTCAGGTGCGATGTCAGAAGCATTAACTCAAGTATTAGGAGATGCCTCCTTTACGGATAGTTCAAACATATTTTTAGGAATCCAACCCAGAACCTTTTCATCTTTCTACGAAGCGGCTGATGAAGCGGCTATATCCAGACTCTATGGTGGAATCCACTTTAGAGAAGCCATTGAAAATGGAGTAAGCGAGGGCAGATGCGTTGGGCAGACTGTTCTTGGCAAGCTTCAGTTAAGAAAACACGATTAAAGAATGAGAACATTTTAAACATCAGGTTAAACAGTAATGCAGAAACCGGAGTCGTGAGATTCCGGTTTTTTCTTTTATAAAGCATTCTTTGATTATCAGGGAGTTTTCTCGAAGGTGACTTCTTTTTTCCAGGTGGTTACATTACTTTTCAGCGTCAGTGTATAAAACCCGGGCAGAAGCGTCAGGGTCGAAAGGGTATAAATCCGGGTTCCTCCTTCGGTTGCAATCAGGTCTTTAAGTACAATATTCCCTTCGGTATCGAGAAGATTAAGCGTAAACTCGTCTTTCCCTTTGGTAATAAACTGTATATTAATCCCCCCATCCGGATGGTTGGTGAAGGTGACCATTGGCTCCCTTTCATCTCCGGGGCTAATATTTTGTTCATACACAGCCAGATATTCCTTTTTGAAGAACGTATCCTTACACCCCTGAATATTTTCGGTAATACACCGTACATCCCATCTTCCGCTTTTATCCATCAGCATCTCCGGGCTTTTTTCAGCGGAAGCCATCATTACCTGTCCTTTATTTTCAATCAGCCATATAAAACTGCTTACGGAATCTTCCGGATTCAGCTTGGGTATCATTCTGGTTTTTAGCGGATTCATTCCAAATGCAGGCTCAGCGGTAAAAGTCATCCGGGTAGCGGGATTCACCTTTATCGTATCCCTGAAGGGTACTCTTGCAATACATCCCGTAGAATCCATCACGGTAAAAGCGGGCAGATGTTTTCCGGGGGTTTTGTAGGTATATTTTATGATCGTAGCGACGGAGTCCACAGCATTTCCAATCATTTTCAGTACTCCTTTTTCGGGCTCAAAGATAATATATCCTTTTGCCTTGAGGTTGAACTGAATTTCCTGATTCTGACAAATTTCTGACTGAGAGAAGGAAGCATTCATATCCGGTCCGCCAACTTTAATAAACGATTTTTTTATCAGGGAATCCTTACATCCTTCTTTAAAGCTAACGGTCAGTTTTACATCATATATACCGGCTTTATCATAAATATGAACGGGATCTTTTACTTTGGAATGCTTGCTTCCGTCCCCGAAATCCCAGTCCCATCCGGATATACATCCCTGAGTACTGTCTTTAAACATTACGGGAAACGGAGGGCAGTTCGAAGCCATCGTGGCAGTACCGAAAGCCACCTTCCCTCCCACTTTGACATAATCATTGCGGGTAAGGGTGTCCATACAATGAATACCGTTATTGGTAATGAGGGTAACGGGATAGTTACCGGGCTGTTCGTAGAGAATTTCGGGAGGCGCAAATCCATCATATTCCGAAGGCGTACCACCCGGAAAAATCCATTTGTAGTTTTCTGCTGCCCTTGAAAGATTAAACAGGCTTACTTTGGCGGGTAAAGTACAGATGCAGTTCTGATTCAGGGAAAAATTGGGAAGTACTGATGCAAAAGCATGAATAAAATCCTCCTTCACCCCTACCAGAGAATCTTTGCGGATATATATTTTTTGTTTTACGGAGTAAATTCCAGGTTTAAGATAGGTATGCTGAGGATTCAGGAGAATGGACGTTTCCCCGTCTCCGAATTCCCATACATAGCTTGCCAGTGAATCGTAAAACAAAGAGGTGAAACTTACCGTAAGCGGCGTACATCCGGTCGAATCTTTTGCGGTGAATCTCACTTCATTCAGACTGTCAAGGGAAATCCGGAGGGTATCAGCTTTTACTACCCCGGTCTTTGGAAGGGTGTCGGGGGGAGACAAAACGGGAAGAGTAGAAATTGTATCTGCGCTAATTACTGTGAGGGTATCCTGTGTCTGAGCATGAACTTCGGAAGAGAAGATGCTCCAAACCATCATAAAAATGATAAATATTTGTTTTTTAGTCATAAATACAAGCACATTGCGGATGAAAGATAAAATATCGGGCTGCTAAATTATATATAAAACGGCTAATTTCAAGGAAAGTGTTATTTTTGCAGCATAATTTAATACCAAAATATAAAATATGTTCAGAATCGGGTTTGGATATGATACACACCGGCTTACAGAAGGGCGTAAACTGATATTGGGAGGAGTGGAAATTCCCCATAAAACGGGACTTTTGGGTCATTCTGATGCGGACGTTCTGCTACATGCAATTTGTGATGCACTTCTGGGGGCTGCCAATCTGAGGGATATCGGGTTTCATTTTTCGGATACCGATGCAAAATACAAGGATATAGACAGTAAAATTCTCCTGAAGGAAAGCTACCGCCTCGTGAAGGAAAAAGGGTATGTGCTGGGAAATATTGATGCTACAATCATTGCCGAAAAACCCAAAATCAATCCTCATATTCCCGCAATGCAACTCGTCATTGCGGAATTGCTCGAAACAGACATGGATAATATCTCCATTAAAGCGACTACCAATGAAAAATGCGATGCTCCCGGAAGGGAAGAAAGCATGGTAGTGCATGCCGTAGCGCTGATTACCGGAAAAAGGCTTTGATTTGGGGCAAACGAATCAGTATTTCTGCTATGATTAGATTGGGAATCCACGCAAGCCACGCAGCAAGTACGAGGGTCTCATCATGCGCCACCCCAAAATCATTGGGCAGGATATCCGTCCATAAACGCAGGGTAACCGCCGCAAAAGTAACGGCATAACTCCGCTTCATCCAGTCTTCGTGGGCTTTTATTTTTTTCTGCCTGACTTTTTGATAGGCCAGCCAGGTGGTCGTGAGCCATAAAGTAGAAAGTATCAGAAAGGCGATTACAGCAAATATCCCTCCGTTGGCATAGAAAGCCATATAATATCCGGTGGGTACTCCCAAAAAAAGAATAGAGAATACATATATTTTCCCTAAAGTCCGGTGAAGACTCAGATATTTTTTACGAAAACCATAAAAAAACTGAAAGGGTCCTGTCAGAATGGGTAAAAGGCTGCCGATGATATGAATGTACAACGCACCACTCCAGACAGAGTCTTGCACCTTGTCTTTTTTGGCCAGCCAGAAATCTATGTCTTTGCGAAAAAACATATCCCTGAAAGTAAATCCTTTCTTTTGCATCCAGACGTCATCGGAGTAATGAAAAAAATCAAAATAATACTCCAGCGAATACAGCATTAATGCAGCTCCGGCCAGTAAAAGAATCCATCCGAGGTTTTTCATATCCTTAAAATGATACAGTGTGAAAAGAGGGAATATAGAATACAGTAATTCTTATGGGTTTTACGCAGATTCCTCCCATTCGTTCAGCACCCAGATTTCTCCGTTCCGAACCTCAGATTTAAAACGGCGCAATGGTCCCGGAGGGGGGCCTGAAAGTACTTTCCCGTATTTATCATAAATACCGTCATGACAGGGGCAAATAAATTTTTCTTTATTGGAATTATACTTTACTGTACACTTTTTGTGTCTGCAAATGAGACTGAGAACTGTGAGTTTTTCATCGAGATAGGTTATCAGAACCGATTTGCGGTTAAAAGTTTCAATGACAAATCCTTTCTCCTTCACCTCTGCCTCTGTCGTCAGTTTCATTTCTTTCTCATCGAAAAGGCTGCAACCCGAAACTCCTGTAACGGTAATGCCTGCACTCAAAAAAATACTGTTTTTAATAAATTCCTTCCTGTTCATTTTTAAATTTTGATTAAATGACGGTTGTAGTCACAGACTTTCAGTCCGGTAGCAAGTGTAATCGTTCTGAAGCCAGTGAGACATACTGTTCGTTTCTTTCGATTCCAATCCAGTTTCGTTTGAGCTTCCGGGCTACGTATCCGGTCGTTCCGGTACCAAAAAAAGGGTCCAGTACCACCTCATTTTCAGCGGAAGAAGCGAGAATAATGAGTTCCATTAATTTTTCCGGTTTTTGGGTAGGGTGAGCGGCTCTTCCGTCCTCTTTTCTGAGCCTTTCTTTGCCCTGCACTACGGGAAGTTCAATAAAATCCAGAAAGTCTCTCATCTGTTTGGGGTTACCTTCCCGGGTTTTATTGGGATTGAACTGCTTTATTGCTTCATAATTAAAAACCCAGTTTTTTCCTTTTACGAACCAGCAGACAAACTCGGTGGAATGCGTAAATGTACGTTTGGTAATATTGGGCATAGCATTAATTTTGTACCAGGTAATGATATTATTGAGCTTTAGCCCCAGTTTTTTTCCCTCGGTCAGAATTTCACCGATATTATGCTGAGTACAGGAAATATAAAGACTTCCGTTTGGGGTAAGTACCCTTTGACAAGCCTCCATCCACTCTTTGGAAAACGCTATATAATCCTCTCCCTGAAAAGTATCCCACTCTTCGTTCACTTTGTAAAATGCCCCTCCCGTCTGATTATTCACAAGATTCAGGGATTTTCCGGAAAGATTATAGGGAGGATCGGCAAAAATCAGCGGCACTGAATCCGGCTGGATTTGGGTTTTCAGTACCTCTGCACAGTCTCCATGATAGATAGTATTGATTTTCATGCGTCAGGGAGTATTTAACTGATTCAGGTAAGCGTCATCGACTTTTACCCCCATGGATTTCGCTTTGAGTGCGTCCTGAAGGGCTTTGGGCTTATCCCCGGAATTCATATAGGAAATAGAACGGTTAAAATAAAATACTCCGTGTTCTTTGGCAGCAAGCGCGTTATTAAACCACCTGATTGCTTCCGGCTGATTCTGCAACCCCTGATAACAAACGCCTACTGAATTCATTACATCCCCGTCTTTGGGCTTGAGTTTCAGGTACTGCTGAAAATCCTTGATTGCAGGTTCATACAGTTTCATTTCCATATTTGTAATTCCCCGGTTGAAATATGGCATTTCATAATCCGGTTTCAGGGAAATGGCTTTATTGAGGTCAGCAAGGGCTTTATCATACTCCTTGAGGCGTGCAAACAAAGCCCCTCTGTTGTCAAGTGCAACATAATATTCCGGATCTATTTCGAGGCATTTATTATAATCGGCCATCGCTTCTTCGTTTCGGTTCTGATTAAAATAGATATTTCCCCGGTTACTGTAAGCTTCGTGGTATTCCACATTGATTTTTATGGCTTCTGAATAATATTCAAGGGCTTTTGCAGTATTATTTTTTTCTTTATATAATAAAGCTCTGTTTTCGTATGCAGTAGCCGAAGGGTGAGTTTTAATTGTATGGTCCCACAGGGTTTCACCGTTGGTCCAGATTTGGGCTTGACGGGAGGCAAGAAAAGTAAAAGTCAATGCACATACGCTAAGGATTGCAATTCCTGCGGCAGGTACTTTTCCTCCATTCCGCTCTATCCAGTACTCAAAGGCAACTCCCAGAATAAAGAAAACCCCAATGTATGGAATATATGTATATCGGTCTGCCATAACGGCACTTCCCACGGTTACAACCTGTAATACGAGTAACAGATTAATCAGATAAAAGCCCATTCCAAAAGCCAGTACACTGGTTCGTTTCATACTGTAAATGACTCCTCCCGCAAGAAGCAAAATCACAACCGGAGCGAGATAGTATTCCCATCCCAATGCTGCATTAATTGCCGGAAACGGATAAAACGGCACTAACTTCAGGGGAACAAATAGTTTTACAAGATACATCATCAGTCCGTAAAAGGCAAAGAGTATTTTTGTAGGGAAAGAAAAAACGTCTGCGATGGAACCTTGTTTGGACTGAGCCCAGTAAGTGAGTAGCCCCATTCCCAGGGCCATCAGAAAATGAGGAATTTTTTCTGTAAGTACTTTCCAGTCTTTCCACCGGCCCACAAAGTAATCAATTGCCAGTAATACCAGCGGAAAAACTACCGCAGCCGGTTTTGACAGCAGCGACAATGCAAAAAACAAAAGTGTATAATAATAGGCTTTTTTATCCTGATTAAAAATGTATTGTACATAATAATTGAGTCCCAGCAAAAAGAAAAATGCATATAAAACGTCTTTTCTTTCCGTAATCCATGCAACCGATTCAACATGTACAGGATGAATTCCAAATAGCAATGCCGTAATAAAAGCAGCCCATTTTTTGCCCTTGGTGAGCCGTAGAATAAAATAAAAGGTCAGCACGACATTCAATAAATGAATCAGGACATTCAGTACATGAAAGGAAACCGGATTTTTGCCTGATATTGCATAATTCAGCGCAAGAGAAAGCATCGTTACAGGGTGATAATTCCCCTGTACAGGTTTCGTTAAGATTGCTTTCAGATTCGAGAAGCTCCGGATATCGGTATTATCATATACATAATCTCCGTCATCCCAATTGACATAATCTGCCTGAAATGAGGGAATATATACAAAAAATGTCAGCAAAACACAGATAGCAATCATCCAAAACTCCGTACCGAAAGAAAATCCGGAAGGACTTGCCATTACATTTTTATTGTTTTTAGGAATTGATTTTGAAGTTTTTACTGCTTTAGCCATTGGTAAAATATTTCCGGTGAATAATACTGGGAATCATTTTTTATTTTTTTATTCTGCTACAAGAGAAAGAAAATCCGGATGAATTGACATTCTCTCCCAATATATTTGGGTTCAAAGATAGAAAAAAGTTGGTGTAATTGACAAAGAAGCTAATGTTTTTCCAATATATTTAATAATTAGCAGCGAAATCATACCCCGAAAGTTTCAATTCCTCAATACTCAAAAGGAATATTTTTCCGGAGCAGAGGATACAAACACTGTTCTTTCCGGTCTGAAAGTTCCGTTTCGGCTTTCTGGAAAACGGGGAGTTGCTGCCTTTCTACTCTTTTATAATTTCCGCTAATTCTGCTTCGCTAATCTCAAAAAAAGCAGCTACATTCGCTTGGCTTTCCCCTTCGGATAGCATTTTTAGGATTAGTTTTCTTTGCTTCTGGAAAAGAAGTTCCTTCTGCCTGCGTTCTTCTTCCTTCTGCCTGCGTTCTTCTTCTTTTTGCCTGCGTTCTTCTTCTTTTTGCCTGCGTTCTTCTTCTTTTTGCCTGCGTTCTTCTTCTTTTTGCCTGCGTTCTTCTTCCTTTTGCCTGCGTTCTTCTTCGGCTATTTTTTGTGTTTCTTCCTTTTGCCTGCGTTCTTCTTCTTTTTGTCTGCGTTCTTCTTCGGCTATTTCCTGTGCTTCTGTTAGCAGGGGAATGTATTTTTTTTCGGCGTCGAGAATCCCTTCGTCGTAGGCGGTTTCTACTACGCCCCGGATTTCGAGGTATTGCATACGGCTTAGCTGATAGGTCTGAAATTCCGGCTCGGATAAGGCGGCTATTTCTGCGATTTTCAACCCTTTGATGAATA
>JAIBAH010000120.1 GCA_019695295.1 Bacteroidia bacterium
TAAAAAATAGCCTTTCTGTTTTCCACATTTTTTTTCACTTTAAAGTTATCCGTATTCAATGATAGTAAAACTGCAAGTAAACATCATTAAAAAACTGATTTCTATTATTTTACAATAAATTAATACGAAAAAAAAATCTATTTTTCATAATATTTAATCTTTAATAGTATATATTATCCACATATCCACATTAAGTTATTCTTTTGAATTAACCCATAATTTCTATAATCTATCTACATAATACTACATCAACCCCTACATATACTATATTTATCCACTTATTCACACACCTCCTTTTCTTTATAAAATCCCTTAGTGTGGATATTTTTCATAAAACACAGTGAAAAATGTGGATAGTCTGAAAAAGCGGGGAATAACCTTTTCCACAATCACTCGTTTTATTCACATTCAGTGGATAAGCAGATTTATGTGGATAAACGATGTGAATAAAGCCTGACTTATTTACTTATAATTCACGCTAAAAATAAAAAAAGTTATTCTCAGATAAACCGGAGTTTGTAGTGTGTGAATATGTGAATATTAAAATAACTTCCTGATTAAAAAAAGGTTAAATCAGAGAAGTAATTTACTGAATGTGGATTAGTAAAAAACCAAATTTTTATCAGATTTTTATTCACACAATCCACACCTCCATTATTTATAACTCTTTTTTATAATTATAAATTTATAAAAAGAATTATAAAAAAAGAGTGTGAATATCTTTACAAAAAGAAATTTTTGAATTGTAATCCAAAAGTTCTTAAATTCGTTATAAATATAATTATCAATTTTTAAACAGGCATTGAATCAATGGAATTTACCAAAGAAAAATTACTAAGGATAGAAAGAGAAGGTTTTTATAATGTGAATGTAAACCCCAGGCTGGATTTGTTTGAAGCAATAGAGAAGTTGAAAAAAGAAAAAAATGCAATTATTCTGGCTCACTATTATCAGGATTCCGATATTCAGGATATAGCGGATTATATAGGAGATAGTCTGGGACTTGCACAGCAGGCCGAAAAAACAAGTGCAGATATTATTTTGTTTGCGGGGGTACATTTTATGGCTGAAACGGCCAAAATTCTGAACCCACACAAAAAAGTAATCTTACCTGACCTGAATGCAGGATGTTCCTTGTCGGATAGTTGTCCGCCTGAAGATTTTGCAAAATTCAAAGCGCAGCATCCGGACCATAAAGTGGTTTCCTATATCAATTGCTCGGCAGGCATCAAGGCACTCAGTGATGTAATCGTTACTTCCTCCAATGCCGAAACGATTGTACGTTCTTTTCCGGAAAGTCAAAAACTGATATTTGCGCCGGATAAAAATCTGGGAAGATATGTGGCCCAAAAAACAGGACGGGATATGATTCTCTGGAATGGTTCCT
The DNA here is from genome assembly GCA_019695295.1 of Bacteroidia bacterium. Lineage (GTDB taxonomy): Bacteria > Bacteroidota > Bacteroidia > J057 > J057 > JAAFHL01. The sequence continues at coordinate 1,388 of JAIBAH010000120.1, forward strand.
GTATGGTTCATGAAGTATTTTCGTTGAAAAGAATCCTTCAGCTGAAGGAGCAGTATCCTGAAGCCGAAATCATCGCACATCCTGAGTGTGAAGAACCGATTCTGGCTCTCGCCAATTTCATTGGTTCTACTACGGCTTTGCTTAAGTACGCAGTTAAGTCTGATAGTCAGTCGTTTATTGTAGTAACGGAAAGCGGAATTCTGCATCAGATGGAAAAAGACGCTCCGAACAAACACTTTATACCGGCTCCGTCTGAAGGTACCTGTGCCTGCAATAGTTGCCCGCATATGAAGCTCAATACACTCGAAAAAATATATATCGCGATGAAATACGAAGTACCTGAAATTACTATGTCTGAGGAACTGATGGCGCAGGCTTTGATTCCCATCCGCAGAATGCTGGATATCAGTGCACAGGCCGGGCTTTGAAATTAAATACAGAAAACTGAATGATACATTCGGCAAAGAATAGTATATTTGCAGTCATTTTAGGGTTAATTGATAAAATATGAAGCATTATTTGATTTTTTGTTTTTATCTGGTATTTTTTAGTTACTCTGTTTTTTCTCAGACACCGGACTCTTTGGGTAATACACCAAACGTTGAGATAACGAATTCAACACATGCTGTAACTGTGGAAGAAGCCGCTCCCGAAGCCGTTGTACAAAAGGATTCTTTGCCTTTTTCGTTATATACTTTGGTATCAGTAGACCTGAAGAGAAGAGAAGGTTTTTCTTCCCGTCCCTATTTAGATGGAGAACAATGGGCTATCGGATATGGTCAGCATTTTAAAACTGCATCAGATTTACCCAAGTATCCGATTACGGAAAAGAAAGCGACCGAAATCATGAATAAGATGCTCGAGGTAGAATACCGGAATGTTTGTCAGCAGTTTCCGGATTATAATCCCAATGAAAAATGGGCACTTACTTCTTTGGTTTTTAATGTCGGAATGACAGCGGTAAGAAGTGATTCTGTTTTTTGGGGGGCGTTGAAGCAAAAGAATATTCCCGTCCTGAAAGATAAATGGATACACCCCGTCTATGCCAAATCATCCAATCATCAGAAAAGCAGAGAGCTGGAGTGGGCAATGTTTGTAAACGATGTGAATAAAACAGCCACTTTATATGAGGAAGCCATGAAAGTCGTGAAATACCGGTATGAAAAAAAGGTGGATTTTTATGAGTGGCGCACGAAAAAAAATAAAGAGGCGGGTATAAAACAATAACCCGAACTGAAAATAAAAAAAAGCAGGAAAATCCTGCTTTTTTTTATTAAAATGACTGGTTATCAGTTATTTTAAACGAGTCCAGTATTGTGTTCTGCCAAGCATGGAGAATCCCATATAGCCTCTTACTTTTAATTTGTCGGCATTTTCCATAGAGATATAGCAATCGTATTCTTTTCCGTTTTTGGGATCCAGAATCTTTCCGCCACTCCACTCGTTGCCGCTTTTGCTTAGTCCTGACAAAACAATCATGCCGATTACTTTTTTCCCTTTGCGTGAACCCGGGCATACTGTACAAACAGGGTCAGCGTCCTCATCAGCCATGCGGTTATGCAATGCACGTACAACTCCGTATAATTTTCCTCCTGATTCATAGACTTCTACCGTAGAGCGTACTTTTCCGGTTACATCATCAATCGTTTGCCATTTCCCGATGGGAGACTGAGCCATTACGCTACCAACCCAAACGAGGAGCGTAAATATAAAAACGGTTAAATGTTTCATAAAAATAAAAATGTTTTAAGTGATTTAAAAATGTTTTTTGCAAATATATACGATTTTATCAGGATATAAATTGAAATTCATGTTAAATATTAACATTTTAGTGTAAATATTGTTTTTATTCATGTATTGATTTCAATTTTTAATCATGAAGGCTATTATTTCTTATAACGTAAATGGAATCCGTTCTGCTGCAAATAAAGGATTCTGGAACTGGATTTATCAGGAAAATCCGGATATTGTTTGTCTTCAGGAGATAAAGGCTCAGATTCCTGACCTTGACATGACCTTTACTTCTCCTTCGGGCTATCATGCATACTATCATCCCGCCGAAAAAAAAGGGTATAGTGGTGTGGGGATTCTGACCAGAGAAAAACCGCTTCATGTGGAGTATGGTTGCGGGATTCCGGAATACGACCGTGAAGGACGATTTTTAAGGGCTGATTTTGAGGCTTTCTCAGTAATGAGTGTCTATATGCCATCGGGTACGTCCGGTGAAGACAGACAGGGCTTAAAAGAGCAATGCATGGCAGATATTCTTCCTTACTTCATCAGCCTGAAAGAGCGGTTTCCAAAACTCATTCTTTGCGGGGATTTTAATATTGCTCATCAGGAGATGGATATTCATGATCCGGTCAGAAATAAAAATAATACGGGATTTCTTCCGCATGAAAGAGCCTGGATGACTACCTTTTTTCAGTCCGGGTTTACGGATTCTTTCCGGTTTATGAATCCAGTGTTGCAAATGTATTCCTGGTGGACCTTCCGGGCAAATGCAAGGGCCAATAATAAAGGCTGGAGAATTGATTATAATATCATCTCAGATGAATGTAAGCCGCTTTGTACTTCTGCTTCTATCCTGACCGATATTGTCCACTCTGATCATTGTCCTGTAAAACTCCAATTAGCATTATAAAAGATTGATTCCTGCGTTGTGCTGATTCCGGACTATTCCGGATTTCAACTTGCTGACGGATATTTTTTTTAAATCGGCATATTGCCGGTAGATTTCCTGTATCTTTACCGGACTTGTATCTGTCTCCAGAAAAATATTTTCCACAGGAAGATAATCAATGACTTCCTTTAATTTTGGGGTAGGATTGAGCAGGCTTTTTCCAAACGAGAAGTAAACCCGGTTATATTTCATCAGGGATTTTGTCTGAGTCAGATTGCATCTGTAATCATGAAAAATTACCGGCTGAGGGATTTGTTTCAGTAAAAATAAAAAATCAGAACAGGCTTTTACACAATGAATAATCCAGGGTTTATTAAAGTGTTGGTTTAGCGCTATCTGAGCCTCCATTACTTCGTACTGTGTGGATAAGTGGATATCTATCACCCGGTCTATACCACACTCCCCTATTGCCGCTACAGGATATTCCAAAAGAATTTTTCTGAGTTTTTCAATCTGATTTTTCCAGTCATTTTCTATAAACCAGGGATGTATTCCCGCAGAAACCGGATAAGCCGGACGGTGATTTTGGAGCGTTTCGGAAAGATAGGCATTACGAATTACAACCTCATCTTCGGACTGAGGTTTTCTGTGTGTATGAATATTGAGAAAATAATCAGGCATAAGCCTAAATTAAACCGGTAATTTCTCTTACTTCCTGTAGCGTTTTTTGTGCTTTTTTGCGAATTTCTGCGGAGGAAGCTCTTATCTTATCCATGAAATCTGCATCTTCCATAATTTCCATTTTCTTTTCTCTCAGCGTATTCACAAAAGGGACAACGGTTTCAGCTACTCCTTCCTTGAGTTTTCCGTACATTTTGGCGCCACTCAGATATTCCTGCATTAAATCCTGATGCAGACTATCATTCCCTAAGGCTTTAATAATCGTAAACAGATTTTCTACACCGGGACTCATTTGCCCTTCAGGAGTATCTCCGGTATCAGTAACAGCCGTTTTGATTTTTTTCCGAAGGGTGCTTTCTTCTTCAAACAGGAATACACAATGCTTCTCGCCTAAGCTTTTCGACATTTTTTTGGAAGGGTCTGCCAGAGACTGTACTTTGGGGGTTTCTGTAAAAAGTACCTGAGGTTCATGGAAATATTCCGTCTGAAACTGATAATTGAAGCGATTGACCACATTACGGGACAATTCAACGTGCTGTTCCTGATCTTTTCCTACGGGTACAAAATGAGGATGATACATCAGAATGTCTGCCGCCTGTAAAACCGGATAGGTAAAAAGCCCTGCTGTGATAAAACTACCGGAGGTGTTTTCTTCCAGTTGCGCTATTTTATCTTTAAACTGCGTCTGACGGGTAAGCTCGTTATAGGAAGCCACACAATTCAGAATCCATGCGAGTTCTGTATGCTCCGGTATCAAAGATTGAATAAACAGGTTTTCGGGTTTTACTCCGCAGGCCACGAGTGACATAATCATATCAAGGGTGTTATTTCTAAGGGCCTGAGCGTCATAAGGCATAGTCATCGCATGATAATCCACTACTCCGTAAACACAGTTATAGTCAGCCTGAAGTTTTACCCAGTTTTGGATAGCCCCGAGATAGTTTCCCAAATGAATTTGCCCTGTAGGCTGAATAGCGGATAGAATATTTTTTTTGGTCATAATTTCAACGTTAATCTGTTTGATTAAAAAAGCCTGCAAATTTCAGAAAAAATCAGGAGAAAATCACATAAAGAATGTAACTTTTTAATATGATATAGCGTTAACCAAAGAAAAGACAGAAATAGGATTCGTTTTGATTCCGGAGAATACGGAATAATTATGGGAAATTCCTTTCGTATATGCATTCATTTTATGTGAAAATATATTTATATCCAACAGAAAACGGCGGTAGAAAACGCCCCGTACTTAACGGATATCGGCCTAATATTGGTTTTTCTGGCGGAAATGTGACCGATGGCGTTCTGCGGATTAGATCAGAATGTATAAATCCGGGAGAAACACATAATGGGATTCTATCCTTTTATGATGACTTGAATACGGAACAAATAGTAAAAACCAACACATTGTTTACGATTCAGGAAGGAGAAAAAATAATCGGTTGCGGAACTATATTAAGACGAAAGGAACTAAATCTTATAGAAAACAGGGTAATATCCAAAATATAATCAGAGAAAAAAGTAAGCCGCAGCAATCGAAATGCTGCGGCTTTTATTTTTATCTTCCCATAAACACCATTAAAATAGAAATATCAGAAGGCGAAACTCCGCTAATCCGGGAGGCCTGTCCCAAACTTCTGGGTTTCATTCGGGAAAGTTTTTCTTTTCCTTCTGCGGAGAGAGAAATCAATTTATCGTAATTGAAGTTTTCCGGCAGATTGATGTCATCTAAACGCATCATTTTGGAAGCAAGTTCTTCTTCTTTTTTGATATATCCGGAATATTTAGCCTGTATTTCTGTTTGCTCCATTTCTTCGGGAGAAAAAGATTGGGTGAAATTTCTGATATTTTCACAGTTTTCAGCCAGTGCATTGACCGTTACGCCCGGGCGAAGCAGAATCTGAATGGCTTTTTGCTTCTGAGAGATAGGAGAACTTCCAATACTTTCGAGATAAGGATTGATTTCCTGGGGTGAAACAGACAACTGACTGAAGTTTTCCAGCATATCACTGACAGATTTTTCTTTATGAATTACGTTTTGATACCGTTTTTTATCTGCCAAGCCTATTTCATAACCGATTCTTGTAAGCCTTAAATCAGCATTATCCTGACGTAAAAGCGTTCTGTATTCGGCGCGGGAGGTAAACATCCTGTAAGGTTCCTGTGTTCCTTTCGTTACAAGGTCATCAATCAGTACACCGATATAGGCTTCATTTCGCTTCAGAATCAGGGGGCTTTTCTCCTGTACTTTTAATGCAGCATTGATTCCTGCCATTAATCCCTGACTTGCCGCTTCTTCATATCCGGTTGTACCGTTAATTTGTCCTGCAAAATATAAGCCTTCTATCAATTGTGTTTCAAGCGTAAGGTTTAATTGAGTGGGTGGAAAGTAGTCATATTCTACTGCATATCCCGGTCGAAACATCTTAGCCTGCTCAAGTCCGGGAATTGTACGGAGTGCATTCATCTGTACATCTTCCGGCAATGAAGACGAAAATCCATTTACATAAACCTCTACTGTTTTCCATCCTTCCGGCTCGAGAAACAACTGATGTCTTTCTTTATCGGCAAAACGAGTGATTTTATCTTCAATAGAGGGGCAATAACGAGGCCCCAATCCCTGTATTCTGCCTGAAAACATAGGGGAACGTTCAAATCCCGCTTCTAATATTTCGTGGGTTTTCTGGTTGGTATAAGTAATAAAGCAGGATAATTGCTTTTGAAGAGGCAACGTTTCATCGGAATAAGAGAATTTACCGGGGTTTTCATCTCCTTTTTGTTCTTCAGTGATAGCCCAGTTAATGGTTCTTCCATCCAGCCTTGGAGGCGTTCCTGTTTTCATTCGGCCACTTTCAAATCCCAGAGAAACGAGTTGCTCGGTAATTCCATGGGCAAATCCTTCCCCACTCCGGCCTCCGCCAAAGCTTTTCTCTCCGATATGGATTTTACCATTCAGAAACGTTCCATTGGTAAGTACAACGGATTTGCCTTTAATCGTTAATCCCATTCCGGTTTTTACACCGGCAATTCTGTTTCCATCAAGAATTAAGCCTGTAATCATTTCCTGCCAAAAATCCACATTGGGTGTTCTTTCCAGCATGAGTCTCCATTCTTCTGCAAACATCAGTCTGTCGTTTTGCGTTCTGGGACTCCACATTGCAGGCCCTTTAGAGCGATTCAACATCCTGAACTGAATCATCGTTTTATCTGAAACAATTCCGGAGTATCCGCCCAGCGCGTCCACTTCTCGCACTAACTGTCCTTTTGCCACTCCTCCCATAGCAGGATTACAGGACATCTGAGCAATAGTACCCATATTCATTGTAATCAATAATACTTTACAGCCCATATTGGCTGCTGCTGCTGCTGCCTCACAACCGGCATGTCCTGCCCCTACCACTATTACATCGTATTGTTCAAAAATCATATCAGATTTAAATAATTCACTTGTTTGGGTGAAATGTTCCACGTGGAACATTTATGGTGCAAAATTACACTTATAATTTCTTCTGTAATCAGAATTCCGAAAATATTTTCAGAATAAAACCAAGCCTTGAGTTTTATACATTTATAATATGTAAACAAAATACCAGTTCATATAAAGAAAAAGCGATTTTGTGATTATAAATTCATTGAATGGAATCAAGATGTTCCTTGAATCAATAACAGTGTTTCAAAGATAAATGGTACTACTGATTCTAAAATGAATATAAATCACTGGCTACGCAAATGTTTGTATTAAAAAAAATGTTCCACGTGGAACATTTTTTAATCAGGGTTTTGAGTAAACGGCTCTGAGTCTTTTCCATTGGTCGGTTTCTGAAAGAAGTATTTCTGAATTGTCTAAGGAAAGACATTCGTTCAAAACAGAAAATTCAGCTAAAGTAAGCGGAAAAGGAACTCCCTCTGTGATTTCATCTTCGTCTCGGATTCTGCATATCAACAGCATTTGCCCGCCGGATTGAATCAGATTGGGTAATATACAAATTGCTTCTCCCCTGTTTTCTTCCGGAAGGGTTTGAAGGGTGTATATTTCCAGTACGAAATCATAATCTTTGACGTTGACCGGCAGGTTCATCAAATCGGCAACAAAGTAGTTTGCCTTCGATTGAGAATAGATTTCTTTGCACCATTCGATTGCTGTAGGCGAAAAATCGAAAGCATCTACTGTAAAGCCTAAATTACTGAGGTACTCAGCGTCTTCTCCCAATCCGCAACCGATAACCAATGCTCTTTTGTCAGCTCCGTTTAGCTTCAGGTTTTCGCATCCTTCCTTAACCAAAGGATTAGGGTCAGGACTTACCCATGGAATTTCGAGTCCTTCTGATTTCCCTTTTTGGTAAACCTCTTCAAACCAACCTAAGTAGTCGTGATTTTGAATGTGTTTTTTTGCTATCTCCTGAATACTTTCTTTCATATGAATCAACTTTAATAAGCAGAATTTTTTGCAATAACCAATTCCTGATGATAAGGTTTAGAATTAAATATAGTCTTTTGATTATTAGTGATTTATATATTTATTTGTATTGCGTCAGGGTGAAATAAAGATAGGATTATCTCTGATATGAAGCAGCATATATACTACAAAAAAAAACAGGTATATCCATTAGGATAACCTGCTTTTTGGTAAAACGAACTCGTTTATTAAGTCATTTTAATTGTTTGTTGTTTCCAGAGGGGGCGAAAAGAATTCTATATTATCTTCAGAGATTTCATATACATTCTGTTCCGTTTCGCTAATGACATTTTTCAGATAGGACTGAATTTTCTTTTTTTCTTCTTCTTTGTTCTTCTTCTGTTTACTATTCTGAATTGTTGCGCCTTTTTCGATAGCAAGCAACCCTTTTTCAGGAAGAGATTCCGGATAAATTCTGCCTGTGTAAACCTCTCCGCCGGGATAAATGTATTTTCCTTTTCCGGAGATTTTTCCATTTTTCCATACTCCGGTAATTTTTACTCCGGAGGTTAGCCTGGCTGTACCGCTTCCGTGCATTACTCCGTACTTCCAGCTACCGGAATAAACGCTTCCTTCCTTATCCATATAAATACCGTTTCCGTGCTTCATTCCGCTTTTAAACTCACCTGAATATAAGCCGCCATTGTCATCTTCCCAGGAGCCTCTGCCATTCTCACAGTCTCCAAATATACAACCTGCACGGGCAGTAAAAGGAACAAAGCCTAAACACAATAAAAATAAGGTTAATATAAATTGAGATTTCATGATTCAGTTTTTTAATTATATTTTTAATTTATCAAATACTATGCCTTATAACACATTCAAACCGATAAATGAAAGTCAGAATCCATTTCCTTATGTAAGAAATATAAAAAATAATCAGGAGTTAATTTAATCTGTTGATTTATAGTTGTTTATTTATTATTATTCATATTTAATAAAGATTTAACTGCATTATTATCATTAGTTTCTGTAAGTTTGTGCTGTTTTTTTTACACATAAATCGGTTTTTTATCATTTGAAAAAAAGACATTTTAATTTTTTTTTTTGTATAATTATTTGTAATAAATTTACTAAAGTTGAATAAAATACACGACATCTTTTCCCGCCTGTTCTTTTGTCTGATTGGGCTTGTCAGTACTTTTTATTGTTCAGAGGTGTATGCATATGAATACTATCTCCTTTCTGAGGTCAGCATAGAAGGAAATAAAAGAACAAAACCTGAAATCATTCTCAGAGAAATGACCGTTCATTCGGGAGATACAATTTATGAAAATCAAAAAACAGAAGTGCTGAAACGGAATCAGGAAAATATTTATAATCTTGGGCTGTTTAATTTTGTTGAGTTAAAAGACAGTATCGTCAATCATCAAATGAATATCATGATTACAGTGAAGGAAAGATGGTATTTTTTTGTTTCACCGGGATTGGTGATTGAGGAGCGTAATTCTTATGATGTTTTACAAAAAATAAGGGGTAATCTGGATTTACCGCTGAAAGAGTGGGAGTTTCCCCGTTTTTCCTATCAAATGACGATGATGTGGAAAAATATGACCGGACACAACGAAAGATGGTGGTTTTCAGGTCAGCTGGGATTTTCACAGCGTTTTCATACAGAATATTTTTACCCATGGCTTTTTCCGAATCAAAAAATTGATTTTTTTACGGGTCTGCAATACGTTGCCCAAAAGCAAATCATCTATAATACCGATTCGGCAAAAGTACAGTGGGGCGGGCTGAATAATAAACCGCTGCAAACTACCTTCAGGGGATATGTAGGATTCCGTAAGCGGTTTAATCCCTTTAATAGTCTTCAAACTCAGCTTTCTTATAGCTATATTCTGATGAATGACAGCATTCTGCATCTGAACCCCAGGTACATCACCAATACGGATTATAATGAACATTATCCCTCGCTGGTAATCGGATATACGCATGATAAGAGAGATATCAGGACTTTTCCGCTGAAAGGAATGCGGTATCGTTTTCTGGCCAGATTTACAGGGTATATTCCCGGGTCATCCTCTTCTTTTACCAAATTAGGACTGACTTATGCACATTATATACCGATACGTAAAAAATGGTATTTTTCTTATGGCAGTCAGAATGTATTTACCTTTGGAAAAAAAATTCCTTATTTCGAGAAAAATTTTATCTGGATTGACAAAGAGGATTTTCCGGATTTTTTTAATGATATACGGGGCTATGAAAGTTATGCTGTAGATGGTATGACAATGACAATCAATAAAGCTGAATTAAAATATGCCCTGATTCCCAGGCAAATTATCCACATTCGTCAGATTCCCTTCAAAAAATTTCAGGATATGCCATTGGGGGTATATCTGGCTGGTTTTTTTGACTCGGCCTATGTTTGGGATTATAGCTTCAACAATCAGGACCAATATCTGAAAAACCAATGGCTGTACGGATACGGAACAGGTATTCATATCATAAGTATCTATGACCTGATGGGCAGATTTGAAGTGAGCCGCAATCATTTGGGGCAGGTAAAGTTCAATGTACACGCAATGGTTCCGATAAAATAAAAAAGAACGCCTGTTTTTATACAGACGCTCTTTTGTATTCAGAAACACAATTCGTTTATTCTTTATTTTTCTGAAGCTTGCTGTTTTTTACTCCATATACAAAGTAGATTACAAAGCCAATTATCATCCAGATTATTAAACGAATCCAATTGGCCATGCCTAATCCATAAATCATTGCAAGACAAACAAGTGCACCTAGAATAGGAACAAATGGAACAAGCGGCGTTTTAAAGGGAGGATTATCATCCGGATTTGTTTTTCTGATGATAATAATACCAATACACACCAATACAAATGCAAACAGAGTTCCAATACTTGTCATGTCACCTGCTACCTCTCCGGGAACAAAAGCAGCAAAAAGGCCTACAAAAACAAAAAACAAAATATTGGATTTCCATGGAGTACGGTATTTAGGGTGTAGTTCAGAAAAAATAGCGGGAACTAAACCATCACGGGACATAGAGAAAAATACTCTTGATTGTCCCATTAGCATCACCAAAATAACCGAAGAGAAACCCGCTAAAATTGCAATCGTAACTAATTTGGCAAGCCATCCGTACCCGGTCATATAAGTCATAATCGCATACGCAACAGAAGCTTCTTTTCCTTGGGTTCTAAAGTCATTTACACTTGCCACGCCCGTCAGTACGTGTGCAAATAACAAATATAAAACCGTACATACAGCTAATGAGCCTAATATACCAATTGGCATATCCCGTTTGGGGTTTTTGGCTTCTTGGGCAGCGGTTGATACTGCGTCAAAACCAATAAAGGCAAAGAAAACGACCCCGGCTGCTCCCAATATCCCCATTAAACCACCATAATTATGCGATACTCCAGCAGAATCTTTGTAGATAGAAGCTTCAGGAATATAAGGGGTATGATTTACAGGATTCATAAATGACCATCCGAATAATATAAATAAAACTACGATAGCTACCTTGGTAATTACGATTATGTTATTTACCAATGCCGACTCCTGTGTGCCACGAATTAATAGTACGGAAAGCAAGAAAATGATGAACAGGGCAGGTAAATTAATAATTCCCGAGGTAACCGCCTGGGTTACAGGGTCCTTTATGGATTCAAAGGGGGAGTGACAAAACTGATAAGGAATACTTGTACGAAAAAACTGCTCCAGTAATTTGTTTAGGTATTCGCTCCAGGCTATACCAACTGTTGCTGCACCTAAAGCATACTCCAATACCAAATCCCAACCAATGATCCATGCTACAAACTCTCCCATAGTAGCATAGGAATAAGTGTAAGCACTCCCTGCTATTGGAATTCTGCTTGCAAATTCAGCATAGCACAATCCAGCCAGTGCACATCCGATTGCGGCTACAATAAAGCCAAGTGTAACGGAAGGTCCTGCATTATTTGCGGCGGCAGACGCCGTTCTAACAAATAAGCCTGCACCAATAATAGCCCCGATTCCGAGAGCCACAAGGTTCCCTGCCGTGAGCGTTCGTTTTAGGCCTTTTTCACCATCTTCCGCATCAGCAAGTAACATGCTTAGCGGTTTTTTAACCCAATAATTTGCCATTTTTTTGTAAGTATTTGATTTTTAAGTGTCTGTAAAAATAATAAAAAGTAAAGATAAGTTCTTAAAGTGCAAATATGCACAA
>JAIBAH010000121.1 GCA_019695295.1 Bacteroidia bacterium
AAAATTCATTTAGAAAAAAGAAAAATAGTAGAAGAACGAAAGCAAAAACGAAAAGCAAAAACCGATAAAATCCCAAAATACTTTCCAAGGGTAAGGGAGTAGTAAAAGGTATTGAAACAACAGATAAAATCCCAAAATAGAAATGAAAGAATGTAAACCCAAAATATTAGTCCTGCTTGTAGTTGTGATAGGTTCGCTATTGGTTCGATGTAGTGCAATTCCTTCTGAAAAACAGGAGAAAATTACGAAGGATAGTGGTGCAATCTCTAATTTTCCACACTCAAATTGTCCGGATACCTTACACTACGTCAGCGACTTTCTGGATTTATGTAAGGAGTATTTGAGGGAGTATTATTTAGTCTATCCGAAAAAGGTAGAGATATATGAGTTTTATTATGATCACCCCAAAAGAGTTAGAAAACCCAGTCATTATTTTGAACCATTTGAAAAGTATAGAAAATTAGGGTTTATCGAAATCAAGGAAGTTCAGTTACTAAAAGATACTATTTTTGCGACCCTATACATTGGAGGTGAGACAATTTGTTTTGATGAGTATTACAAAAGTATATTATTTAATTCATCTGAGGGACGGTTCATATTAATCATTGCCAATATCCGAACCTATGAAGTATATTATTTATATGATATGAATGAACAAGATGATTATTCTTTTAATGTGGATGGCTATCGGCATAGTTACTCTGACTCGTTAGAAAATGCAAAAAAGAACTTTGCGAATAATCTGTTGTGGCTTGAAGGAACAAGCTATACAAAGGATGGGTATTTTGAACTTGATGATTGTAGTTGGAGGGAAAATCTTCCCGAAATGGAACACTATTATTATATGAACAACCCTCCTTCTGCTAGCGTTCCATCGGGGCTTACTGTTTTGGGGTATGAGTTGGCAGATTTGGGGAATAAAAACCTGAAATCTTTTAAGGGGCGTTTTGAGTGGGCTGCAGAGCGAGATAGGGGAATAGTAGATCCTGTAGAACTTACAAAAGAACAGGATGAGTTCTTTAATAAAATTCATTTAGAAAAAAGAAAGATAGTAGAAGAACGAAAGCAAAAACGAAAAGCAAAAACCGATAAAATCCCTAAATATTTTCCAAGGGTAAGGGAATAAAACAGGAAGATATATAACCTGATTTGAATTATCTATGCAATCAGAACCCCAAAAAACGACAACCCTCACCACCTACGCATACGACATCCTCAGCCCGGGTGAGCTACAAACCTACCTCCCCGCCTGGCGTTCCGTATTCGTAACCTCCGAACTAAGCCGCCGGAAAACCGTACAAATAGACAGCAGCGGTACCATCCGCTACCGCAACGAAATCAGACCGCTGATTCCGCCGCCTCAGGAGAAAGCAGAAGCAGAAACATTATTATGGGAATATATGAGCCAACTCACGAATAACCTAAAAGAACAAATCGCACCGAAGGGAAAAAGTGCTGGTACGGAGTACTTCCCGCCCGATTTTCCGGCGGATGTTTTCTCTCAATCTAACTGGAAGATTCTCACCATGGAACCCGAAGCCCACGACAAAATCCCCGGACTAACCAGAACGTGGAAGGCCGTACTCCGTCCGGTACTGGAAGCCTTTGCAGAAATCACTATCCTCGGTGTAACCCTCACTAAAAAGATACTCCTTCCCATCGAAGGAGCGAACCTGACTGTGAGATTCGCCGGCAACCTCGTAACCGACCTTGACCTCGCCTCCCCCATCGCACTCAAAACCACCCGCAAAACCGAACCCCTGAAAATCGCAGCGGAGCATTTGAGGTACGTTACTTCTGAGGCGATACTTGAAATGCTGGAGTTTGGGTTTAGGATAGTGGATGGGGGGCTGAGGGTGAGGGAGGTAAGTCATTTAAAAAATATAAGTGATATTGAAGAAATAGGCATTATTATTGATGGTCTTGAAAACGAACAGCAAATAAGATTGTTTTTAGCAAAAATCCAAGTGCTTGTGCCGACATTAACACTGGCCTATAAATATACGTCAGATGAAAATGCTATGGGAAAAGGAACTATTTATAAAATAAGTGGAGAGATTGACGGTGGTAACCCTATTCAAAAATGTATTAATCGTTCATTCAAAGAAGGTGTTAGATTTAGGAATTCAAAGAAAGTTGGTTATTATGTTATGTTTAATGGAAATACATTCCAATACATCAATATTGACCAATACAATTCAACCTCACAAAATGCCTTTTTTATCTATGCACTCACACATGCGATAACTGAATTTCTATGGGCAGTTACTTTGAAGATTACAGAAAAATCATTAGAGGGGGGTAAATTTGATGATGAATATAAAAAAGCACATGATCCAACATTGTTTACTGACTTAGAAATATTTAGTTACATGATTAAAACTATTTATTTTTATAGATATTTAGAGTATTTAAAAAACAAATATGGACCGGATGAAGATTTGTCACAAGCAAAATGGACTTGGTGGGAAGATTTAAATAAAGAAGGATATTTAAGGAATGATAAATTAGAAGGAGGAAAGGCTAAAGGCTATACTTCTATTGTTCGAAAGAGTGATGAGGAGCAAGAATTACTTAGGCTCGAATGTAAGGGCGTAGAATTTGAACCAGATAATTTTTTTTATATTGAATTTATAGATTTAGTATCATGGGGTAATCTCGAAGTTAATGAAAAACCAGCTTATGTTAAAATTTGTTTGTAGTTTTTTCGTATTTTTTTTGATAGGAGTCAATTCTCTTTTCTCTCAGAAAGGTGAGCATAAAATCACTTTGAGATACGATTTTGAGTATATCTTGAATGAAAATACACCTATCAAATATAACGTTTTCGTAAATCTTGATGAATTAAGATTTTCCATGGGAAATGCTCCGAGAGAAATCACGTTGGATTCCATTTGTAAACAATTGGATATACCTTATCATGAGTGGCTAAGTGGAGTTTGGCTAGATGGTACTCCCCCTCCATCTTTTTATTGGACTAACTGTGATACGATTAAAAGAGAGCTAAGGCAAAAAAGAACAAACCTTGAAAATGAAAAATCACTATACAGGTATCCTGAGTTTAGAGATTATAGGGAAAGTGAATACGTTTTTAGAATAGTCTATGATTCCATTTCAAATAAATATGATGATGCCCCTTATGGTGTTAATGTTGTTTTTGATTATCCCCCATCATGTATGACTTTAGATTCTGTAACTTATAATTTAAGTATAGATATGCCATTATTTCATTATAGTGTTTCGAGTAATTATTATGGAGATAAATATTTTTTGGTGGGTTTTTGTCCGCAAATTGGGATTATATATTATCGTTTTCCCTCAAAGGAGATTAAGATGGAATTGAAGTATATCAATAATATTCCCTTGGATTGTTATATTGACAATAATGCTTGCATTACCCCTTTTTGTAATATAAGATAAAAAAACGTATTCCTAACTATTCAAAATATGCTAAAATTAGTTTGTGGCTTTATGTTTATTGTATTGTTAAGTACCGATTTCCTTGTAGCACAACTTCCAGATATCAGGTTCTACAGTTATCAGTACGAACTGAATAATGCGATACCGATTTTGTATAATGTATGTATAAGAAAAAAACATTCAGATTATCAATTTATGAATACCTTATCCAAAACTCAAATAGATTCTCTTTGCAATGCGTTTCAAATTCCTAACGAAGACTGGCTAACCGGTTTTGGTTTTACTAATAGGCGTAGGGAGTGTTTAATTAGGGGTGAATGTAATGCCAATACCTTTGAATGGCTAGATTCTTTGAGCCTTATTTCCGAAAAATCACTTTATAGAGATAGGGGTTATGGAAATACTGGAGATTTAGGAGATTTATTTAGATTTTCTTATGATTCTGTTTCCAATAAATTTGAAAATAAATCCTATGCTTATAATATTCTGAATTACAATAATTTATCTTGTATGTCCTTAGATTCTGTCACTTATGAATGGGGAAAAGAAATGCCATTATTTCATTATGGTGTTAAAAATAAAGAAGGAATCCAATACTTAACCGTAGGTTTTTGCCCGCAAATTGGGATTATATATTTCCATTATCCTAAAAATAATGTCAAAATTGAACTGAAATACATCAACAACCTCGTTCTAAAATGCTATATTACTAATAATATATGTTTAACCCCATTTTGTAATATTAGATAAACCATTTCTGTATGGGAACCTCTCTCTTTCAATTCCGTATATGAAACCATGAGTGCGAGAAATTGGAGTGGAAGAGGCATTACTTTCAGGGTAGGTTTTTATTTTGCATCTTCTTTCGCTTATCCTTGTTGGCGTTGATTTGCTAAAAACACCAACAAGGGCGGAAAAGCATAAAAATTCCAAACGAATACTAAAAATGAAAACTAATTTTTTAATTCTATTATTGACATTTTGTTTTTCAATGGATGCTCAAAACGAGGGTATAGTAATTAAAAAAGACACCTTACCCAAGTTTTTAAGCAACTCTTTTCGAAAGGGGTTTGCATGTGATAAGCATCAAAGCCCGTATGATTGTGGTTTCAATTGTTTTAGTTATTCAATGTTTTTTTATTTTGACGGAAATATTTATATTAATTCGCAACCTATGGCAAATGTTTATGACATTCATGGTAAACAATACTTTAAGCTATATTTAGAGTGGAATTTTCCACTACATCAGAGTTTTAGTATTGAACCTGCTTTATTTGACACAATTGGGTATGTAAGGTTTGATGGCAATCGTTTTTTTATCCTGAATGATACTTTTCCGGAGAATGCGGGTAAACCTGATAGTTTATCAGAAGGAAGTAATGAATTCGAAACCGTACTTTTTGATTTGTCTATAGATGGCAATCATCACAGGAAAAGACATATTAAATACAATAAATATTTTTTTGATAAACACATTACGGTAATAGAGAAAGATATAATAGGATTTGAGCGAAGCAATAAAGTGTTTCATCTTATGAATTCCTATTTTTCTATTTTAGTAATAAAAGGAGAAGAAGAGCAGAAGGAAGATATTTTCAGACCTGAAATCAAGATTATGAGATTTTCGCTAAAAGGAGGATTTTATGAAATCGTTACCAATTTACATAATGCATGGGGAGATAATTGCAGGTGCAACGAAAGGCATTATTAAGGTATGCTTTGATGAGAAAACAAATTGCCGACGCAATTAATAAAGAGGAAATTAATGGGATTATTCAAATTGAGTAATCTGGTTTTATGTGAAAAAAATAGTTTTCTCTTCTATTATTTAGGGCTTGCAAAAGAATGGGACTTATTGACAGAAAGTATTGAGACTATGAATACAGAGCAACCAAAATAAATCATACAGGCAGGCAACATTTAAGCCCTAACTTCGTCCTGAAAGGCTAAGTCAAGCCTTTTTATATTGAGCGAAGCCGAAATATGTTGAACGAAGCCACCGATTGAGCTGAATATTATGGGGATTGAATACAGTTTTGGATGTATTTGGAGGGCTGGCTCCAGATTCTACTTACCGGCTCAGTCATCCAGAATGTTTATTTTTGCCTCTGAGGGGCTTTGCTCAACATCTTCTTGAAATAGTGTGTGACGGCTTACATTTTTCAAATGCTTCACTACGCCAAGCGCCAAACCGCTCTCAAACAGTCTCCCACGAGCCCTGATATTTTCTCACAGGCTCAAAAAGAGTACACAATCCCACGACCGGTTTGAGAACAGCAGCTTTTCGTGATTTTTGTCGTTTCAGGGAAAAATATTTATATTTGTGGCGATAATAACGGAATGCAAAGCGGCAAACCGTTGGCTGCAATGCTAACAGACCGAAGAACCGACAGTAACCGTTGACAATTTTTGAACTTTTTAGGACTGCTTAACCGACAATTTAAGTACATTTGAAAACTAATTTTGACAGAGAATAATGGATAAAATAATATCGGCAAAAGCAATAAAAACTCGACAGTATTGGATTGAAGAAATCCGAAAATTGAGCGGACACTTTGGTAACGACACGGAAAAATTAGAAAAGGAATTAGAAGCTGAAATTAAGAATAACGGTGTTTCGTCACTTATTGACCACTTGCGACTTTGCGGAAATATTCCTGAAAGTTACGGACACGACACAAATGAAGAAAAACTATATTCAAAATACACAGACTGTTTACTTTCATTAGCTTATTCGGCATTAGGACTTAAAAGTTTGGTGTTTAAAGAGAGAGCAGATGCGGCAGACGTTGAAGCATTTGCAAAAGATTACAGCTTTGTTGCAGATGCCAAAGCATTCAGACTAAGCAGGACAGCGAAAAATCAAAAGGACTTTAAAGTTCAAGCAATGCACGGTTGGAAACGCAACAAACCATACGCAATGGTTGTTTGTCCTATTTATCAGCTTCCAACTTCGTCAAGCCAAATTTACCAGCAAGCAACGAAAGACAAGAAATGGATTAATATTTATTATACTAAAGGTCAAAAAGATTCATACATGGATAATGGCGGGCACAACTGGTTTAATATGAAGGATATGAAAATCCGCTCAAAAGAGTACTCCTTGAATTCAGAAGGGAATCATATACAATATGCCTTTATTAAAGAACTGTCGAGATACGAACCAGACGGATCAAAGCATTCAATGAGTTTAACCTCTGAAAGGATTATAGATTTATTTTTTCTGAATGCAAATATCAAGATTACTGAAAACCTTATTACCAGTTCAGGTTTATCTTTTGATGAATTACCCGTTGAAATCATATCAGCAATCAAAAACCCGGAAAATAAAAAAGGTTTGAAACAAGGAAGTGCCGGAAAACTCATAGATATTTTCCGGAATGATAAATTACATGATGATTTTGTACTGCCTTTTTTAAAGCGGTTTAAAGGTATTTATTCTACTTTTAGTAAACGTTTAAAAGAGTAATCTAAAAATGAGAAAACTAAAGCTGATTTTTTGTCTGACAGCAGCTCTGAATCTAATAATATTAGGTTGCAGTAAGAAAAAACCGATGTATAGTTTCCCCTGGTATAATACCGAAAATTGTTTAGAGAACTACAAATGGGCAGAAAATAAGGTATTAAGTATTGAGCCGGATTCTTTACTTTTAATAAATGGGACAAAGATTAAACCTCAAATGGAAGTAAGACCTTTACATTGTTTTGGAAAAGGAAAGTATCAACTCGTTACAAATTATATTTCTAAGGATTCCTTATACTATTGCTTCAGTTCAAGATATACAGGATTGTTCTTGAGCAATGATACCACGCATTATATAATTCAAAATATTACACATCTTTCTAATAGTGATAGTATTAAATCGTTAATCCGATTTATACAAAAGTATAAGATACAGGAAAACCCAATTGATTTACTCAATAAATTTTATTTTACTTCTCCTGTAAATATATATCGTTGTGGTATAACCAGGCAGGAAATTGAAAGCTTAGGTTTTGTTTTCCAGTCAACCTCAAAAAATAATTCTTCCGATTCATATTCTCTATTAGTATATCCAGTAACTTTAGATGAAAACAGACCTTATTACAGTCGTTGTACATCGAAGGTAATTGCGGAGTTTGGGGTAGGTTATATTGAGCCCCAATATATAAAAAAGGTAAACTATCTGACACTAATCTATTACAATAAAGATTTGACAGAGTATGATGTCATAATAAAGCGTTTTGACTCAGATGAAAAGGCCATTTCTAGATACCAAACGTATTTAAAGAAAACCTATGGATGTAAGGAATTGTATAGTCCATGATCCTCTTTTGGTAACGTATCAATCATTCGGTTTTTGGATAGAAAAAATACTAGTAATGCTGAAGTAAACCCTTAAAATTCAATTAGAATGTTGTAGTTTATTTGGAGAGTTAAGGGAGGAGTATTAACTTTGGGGGATAGAAAAAAGTATATGAAATCAAATTCTCAAAAAACTACAAATATCATTGCTTACACTTATGACACTTTATCCCCCGGCAAAATGCAATATCATCTCCCTGCCTGGCGTTCTGTATTCGTGGTATCGGAGCTAAGCCGGAGGAAATCGCTGAGGGTGGATGAAAGTGGCTATATTCACTATCGGGATGAGATAAGGCCGGTTTTTCCACCGCCTCCGGAGGCTAATGCCGCAACGGATTTATTATGGAAGTATATGAATCAACTCAGTAAAAATCTAAAAGAGCAAATCGGTCAGAAAGGACAGGAAAAGTCGCCTGATTACTTTCCGTCTGATTTTCCGGTGAATGTATTTTCCAGGGAGAATTGGGAGCTTGTAAAACTGGAGCCGGAGCTTCACGAAACGAACAGGGAGTTCATTAAAGCCTGGCGGGCGGTTTTACGTTTGCAGTTACCGGCTTTTTCGGAGGTGATAATAGGGGGAGAAACGCTGAAAGGAGGGGATAAATTGCCGGTAGAGGATACTTCGCTAACGGTAAGCTTCGGCAGTAATCGGGTAAAGGATTTTGTGATGGCTTCGCCGGTAGTTCAAATGGAAAAGCGGAGTAAGGAGCCGCTGAAAATTGCGTTGGAGTTTTTGAAGTACCTTACTTCAGGGGATTTGTTTAAGAATTTGGATTTGGGGTTTAGCGTGGAGAAGGGGAAGTTGAGGGTTGGGGGGAGGAGGGATTTGGGGAAGAAGTATTTGGAAGAGAATTTGGGGGAAGCATTGCCTCTGACTTCGGGGAATGATTATTTTGCAGAGATTGATGTGAAAAACCGGAGTATCAATTTATATTTGAATATTTATTACAATAAGCAAGACCCAAAATTAGAGATAAATAAACTCCGAAATTATTGGGATTTTCCAGAAGATGGTGAAAAAACTAAAGGCAGTCATTTAGTGGAATTTACAGACGATTATGGTGAAACATCCGTAACTAGCAAATGGAAGCTTACATTTGAGACTAAATTTATTGGATATGATGGAGGAATAGTGGTTGAAAGCGAAGAAGGAAACCGAGGAAAAGTCGCATACAATTACTTTCTAAAAGAATTGAAAGTAAAGAAACCTGACGCATTTGTCTTATTTTTTGACAAAGGAAATCAGTCACTTACAGAAGACAATACTATTCGCCTAACCCCAGACGTATTTGATAGTAAATCACGTACCTTTACACACGAATTAGGTCATGCGTGGATGAATTGCTTAGATAGTGTAGTGATAGACCCAATGCAGATTGATTGTGTGATAGGTGGGATAGCTACAACATGTCTGATAAATAAGGCGAGCCACTTTAACGAAATTAGAAGCCCGCTGAATCCGCATTTTGGAGAAACTATCAAATGGCAGCCAGGATGGGTTTATGTTGATGGGGGTGAAAATATATTTGGCGGCCCTCCGATAATGAGTTATCTATATGATGCAGAAGATGAGGATAACCGGGTAATATGGTTATTGGAATATCAGGAAATCATAAAAAGACTTCTTTACGCAATTTATAATACAAAGTTAGGTAATGGCACCTTTTCCAAAGAGAGTTTTTACGCCTTAGAGAAAATGTATTTAACCCGATTACATAGAAGGGTTGTACGATACATTACAAAAGACGGTCGTATTCTTACTATTACTCCTGATGGTAAATCTCAAGAAATAAAATAATGAAAATCAAGTATTTGTTTTATATAATACTTTTAGTGGCTTTTTTATCAACTTGCACCTTCCCCCAGTTAGCCTCTAAACATCGGTTTTCATTGGAGCGGGAAAAAAGATTGGCAAAAGGAGAAATGGGCAGGGTTACTTATTTTGAAAGTCTATCCGGTTTATTCTTTTCCGAAGGGATTATTATAGACAGGAGTAACCCAAATGAGCCGCTGGTCTGTCCATGCAGAACTGCATTCGTTGATGAAAGTAATCCTGACAAACAACTGAAGGCGGATTCCTATTCGATAGAATGTATGTATTATTCCCCAGTTGAGCAGTACAAAATGGAAGTAAAAAGAGTAAAGTTTAATGTTCCTAAAAACTTAGACAGTTTGGCAAAAGAAAGAGTCAGAGAATATGATCTTACGCAATATCAGTTCTTAGTAAAAAGATTTTCGGATACAGTAAATCTTCGGAAATCTCATCATCATACCTATTATTCTACCGAGGACAGTAATCGATTGATAATTCTTTTTAATATGAAATGTAGTGCTGTGGTGGTAACTAATATTCCACGACCAGAGAGAGAAGTGTATCAGACTGCCAGTACTATTTATAAACATTGCAGAGGAGCATATCAAAACGTAGGGCCAAACGCTATATATCCATTTGTGATAGATACAATTTATCCGCTCAGTACTGAACAAATGAGGTTATTAAAAGTAAGGAAAGCCCCACTTATGCGGTATTTTGTTCATTCTTGTCGTACTTTAACTCCTGCTGGATGAGTATTTCTTTGTGGTTAGTTTTTTAGATTGATTGTTTTGTTTATCTTTGCTCATAGAAAAGGTACTGCAAACGCTTTCTTACTCTAAAGTGTGTTTTTATGGGGGCAATTGGGAGGGGTGTATGTATAAGTTTGCGGTGTTTTGTGTTTGCCCCTCGTTTCCAGAAACGCATTTAAAGTTAAAAATCAGGCGAATGTACTCTTTACAGATACCAAACGTATTTAAAGGAAACCTATGGATGTAAGGAATTGTATAGTCCATGATCTTCTGTTGGTAAAGTATCGGTCATTCTGTTTTGGATAGGAAAAATACTATTAATGCTGAAGAAAACCCTTAAAATTCAATTAGAATGTTGTGATTTATTTGGAGAGTTAAGGGAGGAGTATTAACTTTGGGGGATAGAAAAAAGTATATGAAAACCAATTCTCAAAAAACTACCAATGTCAAAATCCACAAAACTGCGGAGGTTTCTCATATCCGGGCATTAACCGAGGTGTTGGAGCGGGTGTTGAAAGGCTTGAGCAGAGACATACTGTTTGAGGTATCGGATAATGGATTTATTACTTTTCGGAATTACGGGCTATTACGGGTGATTCCAGGAGCCAGTCTTATCTTGAATGAAGCAGGGGCGATTGGGGCAGCAAAGCTATGGATGAAGCAATTCAATGAATGGCGTATGGGGCAGCGGGAAGGCTTTGCGGGGTATCCGGCAAATGCCGCTGCGAACTTCCCTGATTTCTTTCACAAAAGGCTGGAGTACCGTAATGCCGTTCCGGTCTATAAGGAAGAGGGTAGTCATAAGATACTTCATTATTGGAAGGTAAACTATGGGTTATCTACCGCTGAGGGCGCAGCGATAGCCGATCATACTGTAACTTTACATGTAAGGCATAGCGGCGGGGGGCTACTTGTGGGCTTGGATTATCATGCGCTCCCGCTTTTAGGCGAAACGGAGGAAACGGAATCAGCCCTCCCGCTTACGGATGAGCAGTTGAAAAAGAATCTTATTTATCGTCATAATTCTTCTCTGCAAATGTATCTTCCGCATTTGATTACGGAGACGGGGGTAGTGCCGCTGACGAGGTTGGGGGCGGGGGTGGAGAGGAATACAGCTATGAAGGCTGGTGTTGATTATACTACACATATAAATTTATTGACTTCTGAAATTCATTTCTTTACTTTTATTCTTTACAATAAGAATGACAAAAGATTACAGACTAATAAACTAAACTTATTGTGGGAAAATGTAACTATTGAACTTCCTAAATCAATACAAATCAATAAGAGAGGACTATTACCATCTTTATGTGGTAAGTGGAGTTTATATTTTAATTGTAAATTTGTCCCTTATGAGTCTGAATACTCCTTTGAATTAGGAGATGAAACAGATTATGAAAGTAACAAAATTGATTTGCAAGAAATACAAGAAAAGGTAAAAAATAATCCAGAACATTTTGTTTTAAGTTTTGATATCACCGATTTAAGTCTTACAAATAATGAAACACATAGAATGATTATGTCTAAACAGGCATTCAAAAATGATAATGCAACTTTTTCTCATGAATATGGGCACTCTTTGAGGATAACGATTGATGATTCCGAAATTATTACTTTAAATATTACAACAGATAAGGGTTCATTAAACCCGCTATTTGGGAAAGGGATAAGATGGACGGATAATTCTGATATAGGGAGCCCAGAAGACTATGGAGAAACTGGTTATCCAATAATGAGTTATTTGCCTAATGGTGAAGAAGATAGCAAAATGACTGTATGGGATTTTGAATATAAGGCGGTAGCGTTCGAAGCACTTTATATGTTAGCGATGCGAGCGAATGGCAATGATAATGTAATTAAGGCGATAAAAGAAGCTTTTATTAAAAGATGTTCAAATATTAAAGATTTAAAAAAAAAAGTAACAATTTTTATTAAAGATTGAACTATGAAACCAAAATTTTTTCAAATTATGTGTATATTCGTGGCTATATGGTTTTTTAACGGTTGTTATTATCCAAGCGGGATATCGAAAGCTGAGTTTCGGCAATTGCCCCGATATTTACAGCATAAATATCAGGGGAAACGTAGAAAAAATGCTTTTAGTGTGGATACATTTTATTGTATTATGGTAAATGAAGGTCTCGCAATTCCTTATAGGGACTCAGTAGTTGGACATTATTTCTGTAAGAATGAATTAATCGTGTTGGATAAATTTAACGGGACGGAGATATGGGACACCTTGGACTTTAACTACAGAGAAGTGTTAGTAGATAATGACAGGATAAGTCAAAGGTTAATTGATAGTATGTATATTGATAAAAAACGGAGAAAAACGGAGATGTATAGGGGAAAGGATAGTATTGTAAAATACAATAGCATTTCAAAAATAAAAGATATGGGTTTTGTGTTTCAACAGAAAAGCCCTCCTCCTCGCAAGCTCAATCATGTAATAGTCGCAGTAAGATGTAAGATGATTGCTCTTATTTACAGAAATTTTAGGATACCCAAAAATTTTGACTATTTAGAAAAGGGCTATTCGAACTTGTCGGGTTATTACCGAGGAGGATTTGATAACGATTGCTGGAAAAACCTTCCTCAGTTTGGAATGCACACGCCTAATATGGCATTTTACTTTTATGCAGATTCCTTCTCAATGATTACTCAGGAACAAATGGCGAAATTGCAATGGGAGAAAACTCCTTACAAAAGAATAGAGATAGGGCATTGATAATAAGACCTCCCCGCCTGGCGTTCCATCTTCGTAGTATCCGAACTAAGCCGCCGGAAAACCGTACAAATAGACAGCAGCGGTACCATCCGCTACCGCAACGAAATCAGACCGCTGATTCCGCCGCCTCAGGAGAAAGCAGAAGCAGAAA
>JAIBAH010000122.1 GCA_019695295.1 Bacteroidia bacterium
CGATGATTCTCTTCAGGAGCCTGATTGTATCTCTTATGGACAAATACGAAAAGGTAATCCCAAGAATCACGCCGGAAAATCTGATAGACGAAAAACCAATAATGAAACAACTGGCTTTATGATTGAAATACAAAATCTCACCAAAAAATTCGGAAAGCTAACTGCTCTTAAAGACGTAAGCATCAATTGTGAAAGAGGGGAGTGTATCGCGTTAATAGGAGCAAACGGAAGCGGAAAGACTACCCTGATTAAGTCCATTTTTGGTATGGTGATTCCAGATACCGGTAAGGTTTTGTTCGACGGCAAACCCGTTGATGCCAAAGGGCTTTATCGAAGAAATATAGGTTATATGCCTCAAATTGGACGATATCCTGACAATATGAGTATCGGGCAGGTTATCGGGATGATGAAAGACATCAGGATAGATAAAACGGATTGGGACGAAGAGCTTATATCTGCTTTTGGCGTTGATCAGATGATGGATAAAAGAATGCATACCCTTTCAGGCGGGACAAGGCAAAAGGTAAGCGCGATACTTGCTTTTTTATTTAATCCGGAGGTACTGATTCTGGATGAGCCTACCGCCGGACTTGACCCGCTTGCTTCTGAAATTCTCAGAGAAAAAATCATAAAAGAAAATAAAAAAGGAAAACTGGTATTTATTACCTCTCATATTTTGAGCGACTTAAATGATTTGATAACACATGTAATCTATATGAATGAAGGAAAGCTGCTCTTCAAGAAGTCTCTCCCGAATCTTCAGAAAGAAACCGGAGAAGAAAAACTCTCAAGGGCTGTTTCCTCTATAATGAAAGAACTGGAATTATGAAAAAAATATTAAAGTATGTCGTTTCAGATATTATCAGGAATAAAATTATTCTTGCTTATACGGTTTTGCTGCTGGTACTTTCCCTGAGTATTTTCAGTCTGGAAGACAACACTTCTAAAGGGTTACTCAGCCTGCTTAACCTGATTCTGATTATTCTTCCGCTGGTGAGCCTCGTTTTCTCTACTATTTATTGCTATAATTCCATTGAATTTATTGAATTGTTATTAAGTCAGCCTGTCAGGAGAGTTACCATCTGGATGAGTTTATTTTCCGGACTTGCGTTCTCCCTTTCCTGTGCATTTCTTATAGGAGCAGGCATTCCCGTTCTTATTTTTGAACCTACTCCCACAGGGTTTATTATGGTTGTTACCGGGATATTCCTCTCGGTCATCTTTGTTGCTATGGCTATGTTATCCGTTGCTTCTACCAAAGATAAAGCAAAAGGAATCGGAGTATCGGTTTTATTATGGCTATTCTTCTCACTGATGTATGACGGACTTGTACTTTTTCTGCTTTTTCAGTTTGCCGATTACCCACTGGAGAAGTTCATGGTTTTTCTCAGTTGCCTTAATCCTATAGACCTGGGCAGGATTCTCATCCTTTTGAAAATGGATATATCAGCATTGATGGGCTACACGGGCGCAGTATTCAGCGGTTTTTTTGGCTCTTCATACGGGATTATTTTCGCATTTCTGGTATTAATATGCTGGATTGTTTTACCGCTGAGCATATCTGCTAAAATTTTTCAATCAAAAGACCTTTAATCCTATGAAAAAAGATATTGAAACAATGGAAGATATTCAATTTTTGGTAAATTCATTCTATCAAAAAGTAAGAAATGACGACACGATCGGGCATTTTTTCTCCGGCTTATCTCCTGAAAAATGGGCTGTTCATCTGAAGGTTATGTATGGATTCTGGCATAACGCCATTTTCTTCTCAGGCTTATATTCCGGCAACCCCATGGAAACACATCAGAGAATAAACAGTGTATTTCCAATGGAGCAAAAACACTTTGAGCGGTGGAATCAACTGTTTACAGAAACTGCAGAGTCGCTTTTTGAGGGACAAAACAATGACAGATTAATACAAACAGCAATCACTATCTCAACGATTATGCAATTGAAAATCAACAATAAGCCACCGGGCTGAAAAAGACAAGCACGTAAAAAAGGGCTATACACTTTCATTTAAAAATGTATAACCCCCAAACTAAACAGAAATTGAAAAACTTATTATTATTTTTTTGCAGGAGGAAGCAACACTCCATCTATTACATAAATCAACCCATTGGAAGCCTTTACCGTAGCCAGTACGTTTGCAGTACCATTTACTACCAGCTTTCCATCCTTTTTTGTAATTTGAATATTATCCCCGTTCGCCTGACCTATACTCTGCCCATCCTGAAGCATATCCTCCCGGTAAACTCCAACATAGACGTGATATTCCAGAATATTGCGTAAATCCCCCTTTTTATCCGGCACCAACAAACCTTCCACGGTTCCTTTAGGCAATTTATTAAAGGCTTCATTTGTTGGTGCAAATACGGTAAACGGGCCGGCATTTGCCAGTACATCCACATATTCTGCTGCTTTAAGTGCGGCAACAAGAGTAGTATGGTCTTTACTGCCCACAGCTACCTTCACAATGTCTTTTTCTGAAACCCCATCATCCACGGCCGACTGACCGGCAAGTGGAGCCTGTGCGGTTTCTCCTCCGCCTGAAGCGGTATTTGTGCTTTCACCCGCACCTCCGCAAGCGTTTAGCAAAAACACAGTAACCAATAAAAATAAAATGTTTGAAGTCTTCATCTTTGCTTTAAAGTTAAATTATTTCTGCAAATGTATTAAGGAAATACTCCGGCATTTTATGATTAAAATCATAAAGCAGGCAGAACTATCATTTTTTTAAAAACATTCAATCCCTCTTTTCCTGAGATATATTTTCCTGCCCATTTTACAAGGGTCAGGAAAAAACCCTGACCACAAAAGCCATCTTTCCCGTATTATATCGGAATAAATTTTAAAAATTCGGTTTTTTATCCTACTTTTGACCGCTAAATATAAGTTTAATCAATAAAACATCCGATATGAGAAAATATTTATTATTATTATTATCATTGTTTATTTTCCAGTTTGTTGCTTTTGCAAAATATAATTATACTTTAAGGTGGGATAAACCCAATACGCATACTTACTGGATAGAAATAGAAACAGAGCCTCAGACCGAGTCAACGACCGAATTCCGGATTGCTACCTGGAGACCGGGAAGATATATCGCTCAGGATTATGCAGCAGCTGTGGGGAGCTTTGCCGTTACGGACGAAAAAGGCAACGCACTGAAATATGTAAAAACCAATAAAAACACATGGAGAGTAAACCATGGCAATATCACAAAAATCAAAGTAAAATATTCTTACTTTGCCAATAATGAAGACGCAGGCTCCAGTTTTTATACGGAAGGACAGGTGTATTTCAATCCCATCAATTGTTTTATGTACATCCCGGAAAGACTGGAAGACGAGGTTACTTTAAATGTACCGGATTTACCCAAAGACTGGAGCATCGCCACTCCCCTCACCCTGACGAGAGACATCCGTATTTATACCGCTTCCTCTTTCCATGAGTTTGCGGATTCGCCTACGGTTTTTGCAAAAAAAATGAAAAAACTTACCTTCAAAGTAGGAGATGTGAATTTTTTCGCGCATTTTCAGGGAGATTACAAGGGAGGCGCTGACGTCGATTCTGCCATTATTTCCGGACTGAAAAAAGTAGTTGCTGAGCAGGGTGCCGTTTTTGGCGGGTTTCCCTTTAAGTCTTTTCATTTCATTTATCGTTTGCTGGATTTTGATATGCGTCACGCCGTAGAGCATGCTAATTCTACTTCTGTGGCTCTTCCTTCCAAAGTCACCCAAAGTGTAAATAATGTAACCGGAGGCATTATCAGTATTTCTGCCCATGAATTCTGGCATGTATGGAATGTCAAAAGAATCCGCCCTGCCGGATTATTTCCTTATAGTTATGATTCTGAGCAATACACCGGACTTCACTGGTTCACTGAAGGGGTAACCGATTATTACTCTGTACTTTCCATGGCAAGATCAGGCGTTATTCCTGAATCCGAAGGACTAAGAATTCTGGGAAATAATATGCAGTCTATTGACAATAGTTATGCTTATACTCAGGTTTCACCGGTTTATTCCAGCTTTGACAGCTGGTTAGGACCTTCAACTTATGCCAATCCTTTCCTCCGTAATTCCTTCTACACCCTCGGGCAAAGACTCGGATTACTGATGGATGTGAGATTAAGAGTAATTACCGGCGGAAAAAAATCCATGGATGATGTATTCCGTTATTTATACGAGAATTATTACGAAAAAGACCTTGGCGTTCCGGAAGAAGGCATTGAGACGGCATTGGAGGCAATCAGCGGGATTTCATGGCATGACTTTTTTGAAAAACATGTGAGAGGAACTCAGCCGGTAAATTACACTGACATATTCAAAGGCTCCGGACTTGAGCTTATCTCCAAATCCAATACAACGGCAACCCTCGAGAAAATCGGCATTTTACAGTACGAAAGAAGTGAAGACGGATGGTTTGTCAAAAAAATCAATCCCGCAGGGGAAGCGTTTCAGGCAGGAATCGGGCTAAATGATTTGATTACCCGTATCAATGACAAAAAACCCTCTGAAATTACAGATGAAACTTTTTTCAAAAACCTTAAAAAAGGAGATAAAATCACATTTGAATACATCAACGCACTTTCTATTCAGCATACAGAAACTGTAACCTTCAGCGGAAAAGCGGCTCCGGTTATATACACCCTCCAAAGGGTCGAAAAACCCACTGCGGAAGAGTCTGCTATCCTCTCGGGCTTATTTGGTTCTAAAGCAAAATAACCCGCGAACTGAGTATTCCTCCAAAAATATCATCAGTGTGGACCCTCAGATTCCGCACTGATGTTTTTATTTCTCCCCGTTTTTACCATTCATTCCGATATTGAGTATGAAAGCCCGGGCAGCCTTTCTAAAAAACAGCACTGAACAATCCCTGTACCGTTATCCTTTGAGGATGGCACTGATAATCAATTTTTTCCTGTTTGCCTTTTACTGCACATTTTATACTTTGTATTTTCAGACCAATGATGATACCGGTATGATGCTGAGGTTATCCGGCAAATTACTCGTAAAGTCACATACAGAGTACGTATTGTTTATTAATCTTATTTTTGCCCGGCTTCTGAAGTTCCTTTATATTTCCTTTCCGGACTTCCCCTGGTACGGAAGCTTTTTTGTATTATTCCTTTATCTTTCCTTTACCTTTTTGCTGTATTTGCTGCTCCGGCACCTCCCGAAGCTGATTACCCTGGGGTTATACCTTGTTTTTTTTACCTTTCTGGGATACACGATTCTGGTAAGCCTTCAGTTTACTTCTGTATCCGGCCTGATGGCTATCTCCGGGCTCTGGGGTTTACTAAGATTTCCCTTACAAAATAAAATGCGTCAATCATGGATTGCATTTGCAGGCGGATTTCTCTATTGTATGGCGGGTCTGCTCAGATTCGAATCATGGATACTCGTTACGGTCTTGTTTATTCCGATTGGAATTTGGATATTTTATCAGGAGAAAAAAGCGTTCCTTCACCGGATAATCCCTTTGACAATGTCCGTATTCATGAGCCTGCTTGCTTATGGCTATCATCAGTACGGGATTCAAAAATATGATAATTACGCCGTCTTTAATCAGGTAAGAGGAGAATTGCTGGATTACAACCTGCTGGACAGGCTGGAAGATGACAAAAAAACAGAGATACTGCAAAGTGCAGGATGGGGAGATACCGAGCTGAATCTGATGAAAACCTGGATGTTTATGGATACGGGGGTTTATAGCTACAGCAATCTGCAAAAGATAGTGAAAGCCGGGAAAGAAAATCAGACAGTACGAAAAATCCCGTGGTGGGAATCGCCCCAAATCTTCGTCAGAGAAACAATGGCAGAGCAAAAAAGCCATCTCATTATTACCTTATCTTTTCTGCTGATTTGTCTTCGGTTTATGAAAAGAAAGGAAGTTTTACCCGGATTCCTCCTGATTTTATTTTCAGTCCTTGTATTCTCCTCCATCACCTATTATCTTAAATCTCCTCCGCCCAGAATTGTCATCAACGGGCTGATAATAGTACACAGTTTCGTGCTTTTTTCTCTCAGAGACGACATAAAAACAACTTCTTTACTGAATACACCGGGACAGAAATTTCTCAACCTGCTCCAATCCGGACTATTCCTCATTTATCTGTTGTACAGCCTGAGATTAAGCGGAGTTTATTACGATTGCACAGTAAGAAGTCTCCTGTATCAGGAAAATTTCCGTAAGGGAATTGCTACACTGAAAGCCCTGAAACCCGAAAAAAAGTGCTTTATTTCCTGGGCCGGCGCCTTACCCTTCGAGTATATTTCCCCTTTTCGGGATACCCGTTTTCTGGATTCTGTCCACGTTTTTACCCTGGGCTCCCTCTCCCGGAACAGGCCTGCCGCTCAGTTGAATGAATACTTAGGGATAAAGGATTTTCACAGAGACGCTTTTCAGGAAAGCACTTTGTTTTTTATTATTGATAAGCATATCGAAACGAATCTTACCGCACTCAACCACTTTCAGCAGAAGTATTACGGGCAGTCCATTTTGCCGGAATTTCAGGGAATCCTCATGGATAAATCCTGTTGTATGTTTACGCTGAAAGCAGTTCCTGAAATTATTCCGGACTCAGTACTCCATTCCAGACTGAAAGCAATCCGGGAAGAATTACAGAAAACTCAACCCCTGAAATAAAACAAAGTAAGTACTGCAATCAGGCTTCCCGCTGTCCAGAGTGCAGGCCTGAGGTATTTTGCAGTGGGTAAAGGATTATCGCCTTTCAGCGAATAGGGACTTCCTTTCCGGGCAGCAATCAGTTCCTTACGGTTAAGAGTGTCCTGAAACATCAGCAGCTCCGACACAAGCGTATCTTTTGTATAAAGTTCCACAGGCTGAATCAGTATCCTGATATATTGTTGCTTTTGGTATTGCTGATATTGAATTTCCGGAGTCTGGAGTGAAAGCCGGGAGACGCTGTCTGAACAGGAAGGCGTATAAATTTCATTTTTAAAAGTACCTGAAACTTCTTTTAAACAGATGTTTTTCTTTTGCAGATACTCCTTAACCAGTAATTCCCGGATGCCTGCGTTGGAGACCTTCTGGGATAAAGACAAACTACTGACCAACAGCAAAAAAAATACGAAGAAGCCCCTGAGAGCTCCTTCGTATGGATTATATTTTTGCCTTATATTCATATTGTACCCGGTTCAACGATTTGCAAAAATCCTGTTTAGTCCGGGAAAGCGCAAACCCTTTTTGAAATAAATTACGGGCAGGCAACGGACATTTCCTTAAGATTTTCATCATTGGGAGAAACAGCCAATCCTTTAGCAATGAACGGTTTTGCCGCTTCACAATTAAAATCGCCACCGGCTTTTTTTCCTTCTGCAATTGCAAGATAACGGTAAGCATCAGTAAGATACTCATTTTCGTAAGGCAATCTGTCTGCTTTTTCTCCTACATATTCAATGATTTTCTGATAATAAGGAGAAGCACTTCCGATTTTCCCTTCGGTATTGTCTTTTTTGGAAGCAATTGCTGCGAGCCAGTAATAAGAAGCGATATATTTAGGGCTGAATTTGGTGATTTCAGTAAAAGTTTTGGTTGCATTATCATAATCGTTGGCGAAATAATAAGCAAACCCCCATCTCAGATAATCCGTTGCGTTCTGGATTTTTTCGGCTTTGTCTTTAGCCAGCACATACAATTTACGGTACTCTGCTTCTTCGATAGCTGCCTTTACCTTTTCTTCGTCATTGGGAGCCCGTTTTCTTACTGCTTCCGCAGAATCTACGAGCGGTTGATAAAGCGTATATTTGGAAGAATCTTTTGCAATACTTTTCTCAAAATTTGCAAGTGCCTGTTTTTTATCTCCGAGCTTCATCATGATTTTACCCATTTTTTCAAAATCTTCAGCAATCGTGTATTCCTGGCCGATACGCTCAAAGTATTTATCCATAAACTCTTTTCCTTTGGCTGTATTTCCCAGTTCATAATTACAGTAACCCGCCAGACGAAGCAAAACATTGGTTGTGGTATCTTTCAGACAAGACTCGATTTCGGTAAGTGACTCTTTGTAATTGGCACTCAGATAAAGGAAAGAAGCGTATTTTGTACGGGCTCTCATATCGTTTTTTGCCAGTTTTACATATTTCTGATATTCATCACGGGCTTTTTCGTAATTTCCTGCCTGATAATATCCGTCTCCTCTTTCACGGTAAGCCGGAGCAAAGTTCGGGTCAGCGTCAGTTGCCTTGTTCAGATAGTTCAGGGCCTCAAGATAAATTGCAGTACCTGCGTCTCTTTTTCCTTTGGCATATAAATCTGCTCCTTCTTTCAGTTTAATCAATCCTAATTTATAGAATCCTTCCGCATACTTAGGATTCAACTCTGTTGCCGCTTTGTATTTTTTTTCAGGCAAATCCTTTACGCCCTGCTTCAGATACATATCGCCTAAGGCTACGTATGCTTTAGGATTTTTGGAGTCCAGAGCTTCAGCACGGGTAAAAGTAACCTCCGCAAAATCAAGGGCAGTTTTCTTGATATTTTTTTCTTTATCTTCGAGGACAATCGTTCTCCCTCCCTCAAGATACGCATAGCCAATTGCATAAAGAAGGTTGATATCTTTGGTTTTATCGTATGCAATAGCCTTCTGAATCTGCACTTCACCTTCTTTTCCTTTCTTTTCCTTCATCAAAACTCTCCCCAAACCTACATAATTGAAAGGGTATTTTGCCTTTGCTTTAATCCCTTTATTAAACTGCTCTGTTGCTTTTGCATACTCTTCGTCAGCATAATAAGCCATTCCCAACCAGTAATAATTTTCCGGGTTAACAGGGTCAGCGGTAATCAGTTTATTCAGTATTTGTTTTGCCTGACTGGTATTTTCAGATTCAATTTCGGCAATTGCTTTCTGAAGCTCGGTCTGAGCCAAAAGCCCCGTTGCTGTAAAAGACAGCAACACCATCATCAATATCCATTTTAAGTTTCTCATCTTTGGTTTGTTTAGATAATAATTAGAATTTCCTTTAATGTTAAAGATTTTTAATTTATAAGACGAAATACAACGTATAAATATTCATTTTTTGTATAAATGTTTATCAAACGTGTAAAATTTATCCTTACTTTATCCTGATATTCCGGGTTACAGCATAATAAGGCACAAGCCCGGACTTAAGAATCACCCGCTGACCGTTTTCCCCGTTACACAAAAAAGAGACAAATCCGGTACCCAGCCTGAATCCGGATTCTCTGTTAAGAGAGTACAGATATCTTGAAATCGGGTAACATTCTGCTTTGATTAATCCCTGATAAGGCTTCACATATTTTGAAGTCCATTTACAATCCGGTGTGGATTCCACCCCTATAATTTTCACTTTTCTCAGAAACCCGGTGGCCTGTTTGTCATCGCTGTCACTTACCCAGTTTACTCCCAGAATTCCGATTGCATTAGGCGTTTTGGCTACATAATCCAGCACTTCCGGGCTTCCCTTTGCGGTATAGGCTTTTTCGGATAGTTTTTCTTCTTTCAGAATACTATCCTTGATATAGGTTACTGTTCCTGAACGCTTGTCATCATATACCAGCAGGATTTCCCCGAGAGCAGAAGCCGGATTAATCTGCTTCCATTGTGTTATTTTACCGGTCAGAATACCTCTGTACTGCTCCGTTGTAAGTACCGAATCGCGGTTATCTTTATGGGCAATCATCGCAATTGCGTCTATTGCTATCGGCATCGGGCGGTTGGTTGCTTTCTGGCTTTTCACAAAAGCGTCTTCTTCTATACTCAGATTTCGGGTTACCAGCGCGAGCCTGAAAGAATCCGAACTGATCATTCTTTTGATGGCTTCTTCGCCGGGAAGATATACAGCGTGTATTTTGGCTTTAGGATATAAATTCTGAAAGACATTGATTTCAGAGTCAATAACAGGACGGAAGTTCTCATCCACCGTAATATATATTTCTCCTGAAGTAGCAGATTCTCCGTTTCCGGAGTCTTTTGGCCGGGATACAGGAGCATTACATCCGATTGTCAGTACAATACCTAAAGTAAGCCCTAAAATCCATAAACCTTTCGTCTGACGATTCATATTTTAATATTCAATTATCCTGCAAAGATAATGCTTTCCGGTCATTTCCATAAAATAATACCGAAATTTTCTTTCTTTTTCCGGAATCAGGGACATACCTCTCTTTTATTGTATCATGATTCGAGCCTTTCTGCGGCCTTCCCTGTATTTCCAAACGCATAATTTTCCTGAGAGAAATGACGGGTCTGAGTATAAAAGTCGTACGTAAGTCTGGGATAAAGGGTAGTATTTTTCCCTTTTGAGTTGAGGTACCAGCTTTTACATCCGGAAGCCCAGACAGTAGTACCAAACTGCTGCTGAATTTTATCCTGATAGGCTTCCTGCGTTTGGAGGTTAAGATTGAGGTAGCTGTTTTTCTCCATGCCTGTCAGCAGTTTCATGTATTTTATAATGTAGTTCATCTGATAATCCATCATCAGTAGCACTGAACTATGTCCCAGTCCGGTATTCGGTCCCAGAATAAACGCTAAGTTCGGAAATCCGGAAAGGGTCGTTCCTTTATAGGCCTGAGCTCCTTTCATTTCCCATTCTGAAGCCAGATCCATCTTCCGGAGTCCGGTTACTTTCCCTTTCAGGGGAAAGCCTTCCGCAGCCTGAAACCCCGTAGCAAATACAATTACATCCACTTCAACCCTTTGCCCATTATGGGTTTTTATTCCTTCCTGTGTAAAAGAATGAATAGAATCCGTAATCAATGTTACATTTTCTCTGTTAAATGCAGGATAATAATCGTCAGAAAGGAGGATTCTTTTGCACCCAATAGCGTAGGAAGGCGTAAGCTGCCGGCGGGTTTCGGGATTAAGAACCTGATTTTTCAGCTGTTTCAGGGCTGTATTCGTTGCAATCCGGTGAAAAAGGCGGTTACCGGTAAAAGCCAGTCCCTGTAATTCATTTTTCCAGTAGAGGATACTTCTTTTGATTTTCTGCAAAACCGGAAGCCTTCGGTACAATTGTTTTTCCCATTCCGGAATTTTGCGGTTTTTGCGGGGAGTAACCCAGGCAGGCGTACGCTGAAATACGTAAAGGTGTTTTACCTCCGGAGCAATAGACGGAATAACCTGAATGGCACTTGCTCCGGTACCAATTACTGCTACTTTTTTTCCTTTCAGGCTATATTCTGTATCCCATTCTGCGGTGTGAAAGGTTTTGCCCTGAAACAGATGAATCCCCTCGATATCAGGAAGGGACGGCCGGTTCAGGGGGCCCGTAGCCGTCAGAACCATTTTTAGCATTGTGCTTCTCCCTTCAGTATCCCGGATCTTCCATGTACCACTTTCTTCCTGAAAGGTAAGAGAAGCAATTTCCGTTTCAAAAATAATGTATTTTTCCAGATTATATTTTTTCACTACCTTAATCATATATTCCCGGATTTCCTCCTGTCCCGCAAAAGAATAGGACCAGTCCGGATTAGGCTCATTCTCAAAGCTGTAAAGGCAGGATTCTACATCACAGGCGCAGCCCGGATAGCGGTTATCCCTCCAGGTGCCTCCGATTTCCTTTCCCCTCTCAAAGATTACAAAATCGGTAAACCCTTCTTTCAGCAGGCGGATTGCAGCGATTAGCCCCCCAAATCCGGCACCGATTATCCCTGTTTGATAATATGATTTCATAATTTTCTTCGCCTGTATATGGATTATGGTTTTTTTTGCAAAATTGAGAAAAATACCGGAATCTTCCACTAAAAAAATCCGCTCTTTGCGATATACACAAAGAGCGGATTTTTATCTTTATTACCTTATCTTATTTTTTGGTAATACGCATAGAAATTCTTCTGTTTTTTGCACGTCCTTCCTCTGTATTGTTGTCAGCTACAGGGAACTGAATGCCGTATCCTTCAGGAACAAGGCGTTTAGCGTCAATGCCGTTTTTCGCTAATTCCGCTACAACTGCTTTTGCTCTTTCTTCAGATAATTTCAGGTTGTTTGCTGCATTTCCCTGATTATCAGTATAACCTCCGATTTTCAATTCAACCTGAGGATAAGCTTTGAGGATTTCAGCCACATCTTTCAACTGCTGAACTGACTCTGCTTTCAGGGTAGATTTACCGGTATCAAACAATAAACGGTCAAAGTCAAACCAGGTAGTTTTATCTACAGCTTTTGTTTTATCTTCGATGAAAGAGATGATTTTGTTTTCAACTCCGTTTTCAGGGATGTTCAACTCAATACCATTTGGCAATTTCTTTCCTAATAATTTACCTAAGTTAGCCCATAATCCGTTTGCAGCGTCTTTAGTTGCTTCTACCGCTTTTTTAGCAGTCGTATCTACTGCTTTTGCTACTTCTTCTGTTTTCTTGGAAGCATCCGTTACTACATTTTCTACAACTTCCTGTCCTTCTTTTGCAGGATTACAGCCTTTCCAGAAATACAATGCGCCGCCTAAAAGCAATAAACCTAAAAGAGCAGGAAGCAACCAGCTCATTCCGCCTTTACTCTCAGAAGAAGTACTACCGGAAGATTGAGCACCTGAAAGATTGCCTAATCCTGATAATCCTAAAGAAGAAACCATTCCTGAAGGAATAGCAGACATAATATTGCTTTTCTGACCTAATAAAAGGCTGGTTAAAGAGCCGATATTCAATCCTTCTGAAGCAACTTTTTTACCAAGGAATCCCATAATCATAGGTACAGCCATTCCAATTAATGAAGAAGCTGAGTCTTTTTTTACGCCTGCAGTACTTGCAACCATATTAACAAGTTCACCGGTTTTGTTACCAAACAGGCTGCCTAAAAACTTACCGCCCAAAGCAAGAAATGGGTTGTTTGCATTTTGAGGTCCGAGTAAAGAACCCAGGCCGGATAATACGTCCCCTTGTTTGTTGGTTTGTGTAATCATAGAAAAAATTCCGGACATTGCATTGGAATCGCCGGTTTTGCTTACCAAACCCCCTAAAATTGCAGGGATTGCAGCGGACAAAGTGGAAGATACTCCGCTTTCAGATTCTCCTAAAACTGAACTTGCGCTTGAAATTAACTCTGGTGTAATATACCCCTTAATAGCATCTAAAATGTTACTCATGATAATTTTGTTAAAATTAGGACTTACGCATTTGGGGGAAATAATTATTTGTTAATAAATCGAAAAGACTTAAGTTGCGGACAAATTTAGAAAGAAACAATAAGATATGCAAATCAATTACGCCAAATATTCAGAATATTT
>JAIBAH010000123.1 GCA_019695295.1 Bacteroidia bacterium
ATGAATGTGGGGGGTGAATTCTGCTACGAAGATGACAGGGCTACGCCCCTGAATTTTGAGAATAAGTAGTTGGCCCTAAAAAACTGATATAAAAGGAGGTTCTAAAGAAGCAAGTCCTATAAGGTTTTTGAAACCTTATAGGACTCATAATGAACGAAGCCAGAATCTTAATGTAATTTTAAGTAACTGACTATAAAAAACCCTGATACAAATTGTTTCTTGAAAGTAATTGATTAACAGATTTTTATTCTATAAATCTGAATGTCGGTTTTCTTTTGTCCACTTACTTAAGAGGCAAGTCGGGAGACTTGCATTTATAAGTTTCGTTAAGTGACGCCTTCGGCTTAACACTTAACGAAACGGGGGGGGAATAAATTTTGCTACGAAGATGACAGGGCTAACGCCCCTGAATTTTAAAAATAAATACCTGACCCTAAAAAACTGATATAAAAGGAGGTTCTAAAGAAGCAAGTCCTATAAGGTTTCAAAAACCTTACAGGACTCATAATGAACGGAGCCAGAATCTTAATGTAATTTTAAGTAACTG
The DNA here is from genome assembly GCA_019695295.1 of Bacteroidia bacterium. Taxonomy (GTDB): domain Bacteria; phylum Bacteroidota; class Bacteroidia; order J057; family J057; genus JAAFHL01. Next base: position 548 of record JAIBAH010000123.1, read on the forward strand.
ACTATAAAAAACCCTGATACAAATTGTTTCTTGAAAGTAATTGATTAACAGAGTTTTATTCTATAAATCTGAATGTCGGTTTTCTTTTGTCCACTTACTTATCGGGGGAAATTCAAAAAACACCGGCGGGTTTTAGCCATAACCAAACCCCGCCGGATATACTTATACATTCGCCTCATTCATAGCGCAGGCGTTAACACCTGCGCTATGAATCAATGCGTTGCATTTTTTTATAGGAAAAATTCATCCCGTTTTGAGTATAACCCATATCGCTTATTGTTTCACAAACTTAATAATTTGTTCGTGGTCGTTTTGTTTAATATGACAGAAATACACTCCGGGGGATAATTCTGCGATATTGATTCCTTTTTTGAAGGTGCCTGATTCGGGGTACTCCGAGAGGGAGATTGTTTTTCTGCCGGTTACATCAAAAATATCCAGGAAAATCGGGGCGGTATTGTCCGTATTTCCCTCAACAATGATTTCAGCAAAAGCAGGGTTAGGGTATAGCATATACTCCTGAAGTTTCTCCTCTTCCTCCTGGGTAGTGCCGGGAGCGCCAAGTCGGATGGGAACTACCGTTACCGTTGGAATATTGGTGTAAACAGAGCCGCAGGAGGTACAGAATGCCTGTGCCCGATACTGTGCCGTTGCGGTTGCGGGGAAGGAGTAGGTAGCTGTATTTTGACCCGGAATCACTGAAAATGCCGTTTGTGTATTGGGTCTTGTAAACCATGAATAGGTGCAAGTACCCGAACCGCCGGTAACCGTAGCCGTTAGGGTAACCTGATTGCCCTGGGCATAAGTGCCCCCTCCGGTTAAGGAAGCGGTAGGATTGGCTGCAACGTTGAGTTGGATGACATTGGAGGTATCTGAATTACATCCTGTTCCGTTACAGTTCACCATGGCTCTCACGTATTTGGTTGCGATAATATTATAAAGGTTAATCGTTCCGGTATTTCCGCCTGTATTTGTCCAGGTAATCCCATCAGGACTGATTTGCCAGGTATAGGGACAACTGCCTGTGCCACCGGTCAGGGTTGCAGTGAGGGTGGCCGTTCCGTTATTGCACACCGGATTGGCATTGCTTGAAATCGTGACCACCGGGTCGGGAGAAACCGTAACCATAAAAGAATTACTGTACCCCGAAGCTCCGCAACCGGAACCGCTACAACCGGTTACCCTTGCCCGATACCAAACAGAGTTGGTGAGAGCAGGGGTTTGATAAGTATTCCCAATATAAGTAGTCGCAGTATTGGGAATCAAAATTGTGGTCCATGTCGTACCGTTTGTACTACTCTGCCAGGAAACATTACAAGTCCCTGTTCCACCCGCTACATTGGCGGTGAGAAGTGAGCTTCCTCCACTGCACAAAGCTGCTGTTCCCGTAATCGATGAGATATAGGCATCGGGAACGACCGTTACCGTAACCATTCCGGTTTTGGTACATCCGGCTGTAGTGGCACTGGAAACAGTGTAAGCAGTGGTAACGGCGGGATTTGCAATTACGCTACTGCCGGTGGTAGTATTTAGTCCTGTTCCCGGTGACCACGAAAAGGTAGTCCCTCCTACAGAGCTACTTACCTGAAGGGTTCGGCTGCCTCCGTCACAGATCGTTGCGAGGGAAGGATTTAAAACGAGGGTCGGAACGGGATTAACCTGAATGGTTTGGGTATTGGAGATGACAGTACTGCCGCAACCATTTCCATTGGCGGAAAGAACGGTTCTGTAATACCTTGTACCGGAAAGCGTAGGAGTAGTATAAGTAACATTATTGGTATTACTTACATTGGACCAGGTAGAATTATTGGCAGAGATTTGCCAGTTTAAGGTATTTGTCCCTGCTCCATAAACCGGATTGGCAGTAAGTACTGCACTTCCGTTTCCACAGAACGAGGTTCCACCCGTAAGGGTAACAGACGGGTCAGGATGAACCGTTACGGTTATCGGGGAAGAATACCCGTTGCACTGACCGGATTTTACGACCGCAATACGATACTGATAAGTCCCGGGGGTATTGAAGGTTGTAGTATAAGCAGAAGCGTTCGCTGCCGGAATATTGGAAAAATTAATCCCGTTGGATGACATCTGCCACTGAAGGGTATAGGGACTCGCCGCACCCGCAACGGTATTGGTAAAAGTTACGCTACCCCCCACACAAACGCTGTTAAGCGAAGCCGTTGCAATGGGGAATATCGTAGGGTTATTGATATTAATATTACTGCCGTTACTGAAGCTTGTCAGATTCGGACTGCTGGATACAATTCTCACTCTGTACCCCGTTCCGGCGGGAATATTTGTTGGGATTTGTACGTTGATAACTCCCCCGGTTCCCGATGTCAAAGTTCCTATGACAATGGGATTGGAAAAACTCCCCGAAGCATTGGATAACTCCGCTGTAAATACATTTCCGGGGTTGTAAACGTTGGCAGCAGTGAAGTTAATCGTAGCCGCATTACCCGGACAGAAATTTAAACTGTTTATAGAGGTGATTGAAATGCATTGATTGGCGTTTGCATTAATACCATTGGAAACCACCACGGGATTCACGACACACGATAAACCCGAGGTCATCTGACAGGTTACAATATCTCCGCTTTGCAAAGTATTGGTAGCAAATGTTTCATAAATCTGACCGGTTTGATTCACGCCGTTTACTTTCCATTGAAGCGTTCCATTTTTGCCCCTTGCTGAAGTAGCAGCCTTAAAAATGCGGGTAGAGGAAGCATTATTGCATCCAGCACTTCCGAATAGCTCACTAATGCTGATAGCAGGGACAGTATTTGAAAAGTAACCGGTAGTGGGCTGACCAATCTGATGAATGGGTACGTAATCATTAAGGCCTGTTGGGCAGTTTGTCGGGATAGGAGTATGAGTCGTCCAGAAATACCAGGGAGATTCATTGACGTTCAGATTAAAGGAGCTGGAATCAACTAAGGTATAAACCTGTCCTTCTCCCATATTCCCAAATGGGATCGAACTGGGAAAGGTTGGATAATCATAATTAATCCCATTACAATTGTCATTACAATGCCTTTCAAAAAGGGTTTCAAAATAGACCGTATCATCATGACATACTTCAGAAGGATACACATGATAAAAAGAGTTCAGAATATCCCCGTTTGAGTAAGGCTCAAATACAGTGAAAGTGTCTGAAACTACAGTAGAAGTTGCCGCACAGTCGGCATTGGAGGTCATTTCACATATGATAATATCAGACCCAAGACTTCCAAAAGTAGGGGTATAGCTATAATTCGGGCTATTAAGGCCGGCATTCATCCCATTTACTTTCCATTGATAGGTTGGGTTATTTCCCTCAAATTTTCTTTGGGTATATAAATTTACCTGTTGCCCCGTACAGGCAGGATAAGACCCGAGCGTTAATAGTTTAGGAGGGGCATATATATCATAATCTGTATAAACTCCAATTTCAACCGCGGGAACGTAGAGAGAGCCAACGCTCCCCACAGTGGTATAAGTAATATTATTTGAAGGAGCGATTGTTTGACAGGCATTATTGGTAAGTAAATCACAGGAAATTATATCTCCGTTTATCAGTCCCACAGCAGTATAAGAGGTATTGGTTGCGGCCGGGATGGCTACTCCATTTTTTTTCCACTGATAACCCGGATTGGGTATAGTAGAATTTATTAAAACCCTACTAAATGTTACCGTTTGATTGACACATACCGGAAATCGCTGTGAACATTCTATCCCGTAATAATCCCATGAACCTGTGGGCATGACGTTCATTGTCACGGAATTGGATAAAACAGGAACCGGCATTGAGCAGGTGGAATTGGCAACCAGTTCACACCGAATGATATCACCGGAATAAATCGCATTGGGCGGATAAGTTCCGGGTCCGGCAGCTAAGAATGTGATGGTATTACTGGAAGAAGCCTGACCGACATATACCCCATTTTTCCACCAATGATAGGTGGGGTTCGCCCCGGCATTGGTTGCTGTAGCAGTAAAAGTCACATAGTCTCCCACACAGGTAATAACTCCACCCGGAGCAGAAATCGTAACCCCCGGAGAGCCACTGTAATTCACGATTGTCATCGTTACCGAAGCGGCATTTAAAGTATTCAACTGGCAGGCTAAGTTTGAACTGACTGTCAGGTCAATCACATCTCCGTTATTCAGGCTGCTTGTAGTGAAGGCAGGAGTCGTTGCTACGGTTGTGCCATTTACCTTCCACTGATATAGAAAAGAACCCGTGGCAAAAAATGCAGGGGTAAATTGAGGACTGAAAGTAACCGGAGTTCCTGAACAAGTAGTAGTTCCTTTATCCGAAAGAATACTAACCGAGGTAATTCCGGGCGAAGTAAGCCTGCTAAACCCTACTGAAATGGATTTGGAGCAACTGCCACTTGTACCCGTCAAAGTATAATTCGTGGAAGCTGACGGATTTGCGGTAACTGTTGCACCGGAAGTAGCACTTAGACCCGAAGCCGGTGACCATGTATAAGAATTTGCTCCGCTTGCGGTAAATACCTGTGAGCCTGCTCCGCAAAAAGCGGCCGAAGCTGGGGTAGTCTGTAAGTTAATTGCCGGTTGTGGAGTATAACTTACAGGGTTGGAAGTCGCATTACAATTGGTCAAAGGGGCTGTACTGGTAACCATAACCCGATAATATTGAGTTGAAGTTACAGGAGGCGTAACAAATTGAGCGGAGGTATAGCCATTAGGGGCATTGGTCCAGGTAGTTCCATTACTACTGTTTTGCCACTGATAAAAATAGGTCATATTATAGGCAGGCGAAACATTCGATGTTAGGTATGCTATTGCGCCATGACAGATATTTTGAGAACCATTTGAGACGGATACGGTCGGGGTGTAAGGAAATATTGAGTAGGAGGACGAGGTGTCGGGTGAGCAACTTCCGCAAGTCCTGATAGTACGAAAAAAAGTCTGAGCAGACAAAGTGGTCGTGTAAGAAGATGCGGTTGCACCGGAAATTGTAGTCCAGGGAGCTGTATTAGTCGGTCGGGACTGCCAAAGGTAACCACATCCTCCTGCATTATTGGTACTTGCGCTTAGGGTAACAGTTCCCCCCTGACAAATAGTAGAAGGACTATGAGATAAGGTCACATGGGGTATCAGGCTGGGAATGATGAAGGAGTTGCTTAAAGGAGCGACAGAGGTAAAACAACCTGTATTTGGGGTCATCGTACATGAAATATCATCTCCCTGAAATAATGTAGCCGGCATAATCGTACAGGTAGAAGATGTAGCATTTGCATAAGGTGCTCCATTTCTTGACCATTGATAAACCGGATTGCTCCCTGAATTCGTAGTGGTTGCTGTAAATATAAGAGGGAGATTGGGGCAAACGGGATTGGTCATATTAGAAGAAATACTCAAAGCAGGAGATACGGGTGCAGTAATCGTAAGCGAGTTGGAAACCGCCGCCGGATTCGTAATACAACTCACGGAGGATGTCATTTCACAAGTAATTACATCATTGACAGAGAAAGTGTTACTGGTTAAAACATTGGAAGTAGCCCCATTAATTACCGTCCCGTTCCTTTTCCATACAAAAGTCGGATTATAGCCGGCATAAGTTGTGGTAGCAATCAGATTGGTGGAGTTTGCACACAAAGTATTTCCTGAACCATTTCCAGAAATAGAAACGGTCGGGAGGGTAGAAGCACTGGCTACCTGAACCTGAATAGTATTGGAATAAACATCTATACTTCCAAAACACCCTGGTGTATCATAATTATAAATTGTAGCCGCTTTTACATTGTATATTCCTGTACTTGAGGGAATAAGCGAATAGGTATTCGATAAGGTAGGGGAAAATGCCACATAATTATTATTCACGATAATATCCAGCGAATACAGGTCATAAGTAGAGGTCAGATTGTAGCAGTCCATACCGTTTGTAACAGGATAAACATTGCCTGAAGCTGTTGCCGTAAATTCAACAGTATCCCCCAGACAAATGTATTGAACCGGCACGGTGGGATAGGCCTGATTTGAAACCAGTGTACAGGTTGGCGTTTGTGCGTAACTGTTAGTGTGTAAACAATAAGTCCAGAACAACACAAGTCCGGACAAAATCGTTCTGAAATCAATATTCAGAACCATGCGTTTTCCAAGTTGAAAATACCTTAATGAGATCATAATTGTTATTAATTAAAAGTAAATTATAGAAATAAATTATAGTGTATAATTAAAAACAGTAACGAGCAAAAACAATTGTATGATTTGTTTGAGATTAGATACGGAACGTAACCCTTTCATCGTATCCGGAGTAACCGTCAATAACCGTTGTGTGTGCAATTAGTTGTTTTTCGTATTTCCATTCCGAGCCCTGATTTCTGTTGCGAAACGGCTCAAAATCGCTGTTATTTCTTGTGTTTTTGCTGTAAGTGACTTCATATTATGTGTTTATTATTAATTTACGAGTGTATAGTGAAACAAAGGTAATACTTATTTTTATTTCTCCAAATGCTTTTTGGTTTTTTTCATGAAACAATAGAGCCATTCCGCAGGAATCTTAGGCGGTGTGAGTGTTGGTTGGTCATCCGGAAGGACTTACTCCAGCATCTCCCTCCCCACAAAACGAATAGCCCCTGAAGGAATATAAATCCATTCAGGGGTTATCCGATATATCATTTTACCAGAAGAAAATCCGGTTTAGCGATTCATTATAAGGTCATTCCGACGGGGCTTGCTGCAGCATTTTTTACAAAATCTCCCCAGCGAAGGTTCATTTGACCTTCTTTATGCTCCTGTGCTCTTTCGATAGCCATTAAAGCAGCATGCTCCACTACCCACTCAAAATTTTCTTCTCCTACGGAATGAACATCAGCGTCCGGTGCAGGATTACAGAAGTCAATCGCATAAGGAACTCCATCCCTAAGGGCTAATTCTACGGTATTAAAATCATAGCCTAATGCATGATTGATTTTGAGAACCAAATCAGTCAAAGCCTGACGTTTGTAATCAGGAATCACTGCATCCTGAACATATCTTAAATGATGGGGGTTACGGGGTTCGTACGGCATAATATGTACATATTTGCAGTTCAGGCTGTAGCAACGATAATATTCTTCAAACTGAATTTCTTCCTGAAGCATCATTACCAGCTGATCGGTTTCGTCGTATGCTCTCCAGAGTTCTTCGGGGTTGCGGAGTTTATAAACGCTTTTCCATCCTCCTCCGGCATGCGGTTTAAAATAGGCAGGAAATCCGATATAATTAAAGATAGATTCCCAGTCAAGCGGGAAAGCCAAGTTTCTGAAAGACTGAGCAGTAGTATCAGTAGGCAACTCCTTGGAAGGCAGTACTACCGTTTTGGGCACAGGAACACCGATTTTGGTCATCAGTGCATTATTGAAGAACTTTTCGTCTGCACTCCACCAAAAAGGATTATTGAGAACAGCCGTTCCGGAAACAGCCGCATTTTTCAAATACGTACGGTAAAAAGGAACTTCGTGTGAAATACGGTCTATAATCACTGCATACTCGGTTGGGTCACCCTGAATTACTTTATCTATGTAAACAGGTTCTGCGATAATGCCTTCTACATTTTTGGAGTTAACTCTATCCACAAAAGCCTGCGGAAACGTATTCTCCATACCAAATAAAATACCGATTTTTTTCATAAGAGAGATTAAATTTATTGGATTGAGATTATAAATTATTATTTTTCAGCATTTCACTGAGATAGTCCGGAAACATCTGTCTCCATACAGGCCAGTCATGAATCCCGCCGGGGCGTACATCCAACCAGTGAGGAACATTTTTATCCTTTAATATTTTAGAAAGATTTTCATTTTGAGGCAGGCAAAAATCTTCTGTACCTGTACCCAGAATGATTCCCATTTTCCACAGGTCAGGGTGATTAAGACCGGGCAGAAAATCCGGAGGATTATTATAATATACATGGTCATCATAATATCCGTCCAGCTGATTTTTGATATCGAAGCCCGCACCCATAGCAATAAGATAACTCACTACTTCAGGATATTTAAATGCTACATTTGCCGCATGATACCCCCCAAAGCTACAACCGGCAACGCATACTTTACTGTAACCGGTATCATTTATCGCCATGGGAATAACCTCCTCACGGATAAATTTATCGTACCACTCATGATTTTTGACACGCTCTGCCGGATGAATTACTTTATTGTACCAGCTCATTTCATCTTCACCGTCCACGCAGTATATTTTTATTTTTCCTGCATCCACGAGATGAGAGACAGACTCAATCAGTTTAAAATCACGGTTTTGAAAATATTTTCCCATAGAAGTAGGGAAAGCAATAACGGGGTACCCTGAGTCTCCGTAAATCAATACCTCAGTTTCGGTATTCAGGTTGGGGGAATAAAACTTATAATGATATTCTTTCATGCGCTTTTATTAAATCGGGTGCAAAATAACGGATTATTTATTTTTTGTCCAAATTATAAATTATTTATTTTTAGTTTATTGATAGCACTGAAGCAAATATTATACCTTTCTTAAATCTCTGTTCAGAATAAAATTTTATATCCTCCGTAGGGAAAAATTCCCAGCATATAATTCGATTGAATTTTTTGGGTCAGCGGATCATAGTATTTTGAAAGTTCGTTTTTGAAATCCAGTATATTATTACATCCGGCAAACAGAAAATGAGTGGTTTTGGGGCGGTTCAGCCGGTAAGAGAGTTTTGCGTCCCAGCGGTTAAAGGTTTTTCCCCTTACAGTATAAGCCTTGTCGTATTCTCTTACTTCCTGATTAATCGCCTGAGAAGCCGCCAGATTGACAGGAATTTCCGGACGGCCTCCCACCACTGAAAATTTCGTATCAAAACTAATTGCGTTCTGCTTTGAACGGCCGAGTTTCCATTCATATCCCCCCAGAATATTAAATGCGTACCTTGTGTTAAACGCTGTGTTCCTCCATACGCCATCATATCCTCTGAACCGGGAATCATAAAGAGAGAGAGTAGTAAGGAAATAATATCCTCTGGAAAAAAACTTTTCTAATGTTAACTCCAGTCCGTAATTATAGCCTTTGCCCTGATTTACCAGCGTATCCGGAAGCCCAAAGTCAAAACTCTCACCCAGATTGGCACTGGAATAATAGAAAAACTGCGGACTTACCGGCAAATCAAATAATGCCTGATAATATACTTCCGACTTGATTCTCCAGTCTCCCTTTGGAAAGAAATCATAACTCATAACAAAATGATGGCTTTTGGTAAAACCAAGATTTTGATTAAACTCACTCTGATAGGACAAAAAAGCCTGGGTCTGACTATGCAATCCATATCCGGCTGCAAACCGGTGACGGGGCGAAAGCTCATACTGAAGCGCAACCCTGGGCTCCGGACTAAAAGCATTTCCCAAAGTATAATACTGACCATAAATCCCTGAATTAAGGGTTAGTTTCCGGGAGATTTTATATTGCCAGTGAAAAAAAGCCTGAATAAAATGCGGCTTCCTTATAAAGGACCGGTAAGACTGGGCAAGACTGTCATTCTGAGTAAAACGATAATCCGTAAAGGTATAAAATCCCCCGGCTTTGAAAAAATGTCTCGCATTCAATTTATGACCGAACTCATACCTTGCGGTAAGATTCATCTCTTTTCCGGTAATTTTTTCTGCCAGGCGGGGTTCTTTTCCCGGTTCCAGAATTTCGAGGTCTGAATTGGTAAAAGTACCGGCTGCGGCTACCACTACTTTGCTGTAGCTTTTCTCTCCCAGGGTCAGTTGATGAGAAGCACCGGCAATGCCTTTATTGGAAGTGTAATACACATCTCTTCCTCCGGTCTGAAAATTCCAGTCGGCACTGTCTCTTTCACTGTCCAGAATGGAAATCTTACTGAGCCCTCCAATGCCAAAAACCGTAAACTTCCCGAATTTTTGGGTAGGCAGATTCAATTTAAAATTGATATCCTGATAAGCCGGCAGTCCCCCGATTTTCAGATTGATTCCTAATTTTTTTACCGGCTCAAAATTAAAAATCCGGTAAAAAGCAATATAAGACTGACGATTCTTTTTACTGAGCGGACCTTCTGCTCCGAGTTCCATTCCGTTGATTCCTACCTGAGCGGTATATTCCCTTTTTTCAAAATTCCCGTTTTTGAGTTTCATATCAAATACCGCACCGGTTTTATTACCGTATTCCGCCGGGAAAGCCCCCGTCATAAAATCAGAATTACCCAGCACATTGCTGTTAAGAATATTGAAAAAACCTCCGTAATTTACAAAAAGAGAAAAATGAGAAGGATTACTGATCTCTATTCCTTCTAACCTCCACAATACGCCCGTAGGAGAATTCCCCCTTACCACAACGGCATTTAACTGGTCATTATTCCCCACAACCCCGGCATAATTACTGGCCATTCTTCCCGGATCAGAAAGGCTGCCTGCGTAACGGTTTGTCTCTTCCATCGAAAAAGTCCTTGCGCTCACCGTGGCAATTTCATTTTGTGCTCTGGCTTTATCAGAGGCAGAAGTTCCAATCCCCGATATCACAATCTCTTTTGACTCCAGAAACGCCTCCTCCATTTCGATATTGAGGATTTCCTCTTTGGCGGAAGTAAGCCACAGATTTGCTATCATTACCTCTTTATACCCCAGATAGGAAACCACAACGGTCTGCCTCCCCACGGGAACCCCTGTAATCCGGAAATACCCCTCTGAATCAGCGTATGCCCCTTTGTCTGTATTCACAACCTGCACAACCGCACCTGCCAGAGGCAAATGGGTATTCCTGTCCGTAATCTGACCCGCTATATTCTGAGTGAGCGTTTGTGCATTCAGCGATATCAGAATCATTAAAAAAACAGTTAAGAAAAAGACTTTTTTCATCATATCCGGTTAAGTTGAGTGTAACTTAGCCTGCAAATGTAGAGAAAAAACTGCCGGAAGCAAGTTGATATAAATCAAGAAAAGCCAGAAGCAGATTCTCCCGCCTTATTATCTCTCAAGGTTTTTTCTTTTCTTTGTTTACTGCAAAAAAAAAATTATTTATTTTATTGTTACAAATAATTCGGGCAATTATTTTCTCAATTTCTTTCATACTTTCAGATTATTTACATAATTTTGTGAATATTTCGTTTTATATTTCGGATTTTATTCATAAATCAGATCATTTCTGAATAGAGAGATTGAGGAAAAAAACAGTACAATACAGAAACCCCAGTCTTTAATTTTTCAGTACAAAGATTCATTAAGAATTCTATATGAGGCTTTTAATCCTATCTTTTATCTTCGTTATTACGTTTCCTTATAAATGTAATAAACCCAATAAAACACAGTTTCCGGTTTTTGGTATTGATATTTCCCATCATCAGGGAAGAGTTAACTGGGATCGGTTAAAATCTTCAGAAGTGGATTTTATTTTCATGAAATCTTCCGAAGGAGGAGAATCCAAGGATTCAATGTTTCGATTCAACTGGGCAATGGCGAGGACACTACAGATAAAAAGCGGGGCTTATCATTATTTTACCTTTTGCAGAAGTGGAAGCGATCAGGCGAGAAATTTTCTGGAAGCCGTTTCTTTGGTGCCGGGCGATTTACCGCCGGTAATAGACCTGGAGTTTGGAGGCAATTGTAAAAGAAATGTATTTAACAGGGAACGCCTGATTTCAGAAATCGAAGTTTTTCTGAAACTGGTTGAAGAGAAATACTGTTCTCCTGTGCTGATTTATACAACGAACGAGTTCTATAAAGATTATATCTCCGGAAAGTTCCCCAACAATCCGGTTTGGATCCGGGAAGTTTTGGTTCAGCCTCATTTACCTGACAATAAAGACTGGACTTTCTGGCAATACCGGGTTGATACTTTGTCCGGCGTGAAAGGGGAGGTAGATATGAATGTATTCAATGGATCCAGAGAAGAATTCAACGATTTCTTACTGGATAGTTGCTATCATCCGGTTTCTGTTCAATGACTTTTATGATGGAATGACTTTTATATATCTATGATTACCGGAACAATATTCTAATTGTAATATTCATTATTAAAAATCATTATTTTCTCATTATCACAAGATTAAGAAAAAAAAAAAATCTTTTTTATATTTGATTTAAAAAAAATAAATCCTATCATTGCAGTCAAATATCGTTAGTGCAATGAAAAATACAAAAGTACTAACTTCTCTTGTTTTACTGCTAATCACTAATACGGCATTTCTATCTGCTCAGAATGTCGGAGTTGGGACATCTAGTCCCGTCGAAAAATTACATGTTGCAGGCTCTCTGCGCGTAGATGACCTTCAGACTTCTCTTGCTGCTTCTGCTGCCACTGACAAAATGGTCTGGGTGGACGCAAACGGAAAAGTGTATTCTTTCCCTGCCGGTACACCCGGAAAAATCCTCGGTGTTAATGGCACAGGGATTCTTGCCTGGCTCGATCAGGGTATGTCCTCCACCTTAAACAATGGTCAGATCTGGATTGGTGACGCTGCCAATACCGCTCAGCCTCAAACCTTGTCCGGGGACGCGGTCGTATCCAATACCGGCGTGGTTACCATTCAGGATAATGCGGTGGATGGCACTGATATCACCATTTCCGGTGAATCCGGTGGCTCTCTGATGTACTTTAATGGTACTGATTGGGTAAACCTCGGAATTGGTATTC
>JAIBAH010000124.1 GCA_019695295.1 Bacteroidia bacterium
ATGCCAATAATGCTATTATCAAAAACGACCTGCTCGCAGGCGTTGCCAATAATGCCGTTTCGATTACCAATGGTACAGGTCAGATTGTAGGCGGATTAAATGCAACGGTTAATGTTGCTACCAATGCCCTTAATCAGGCCGGTGTAGTTACAGGTACTACTGCCGCTAATGCCAATCAGGTTTGGGGAACTAACGGGCTTGGTGTACCGGGATGGATTACTCCAGCCAATAACGACTGGCATATCACCGGAAATGCGGGTACTGCTCCTGCAACGAACTTTATTGGAACCACTGACAATGTTGACTTCGTTGCGAGAACCAATAATATTGAAAGGATGAGAATCAATAATAATGGAAGAGTTGGGATTAATACAGCTTCTACCGGAATAGGAAGTACTTACCCATGGGCACATATAGAAATTGTAGGTGATGGAAATACCAATGGTGATATATTATTTAAAAGCGTAGGGCCTGTTACAGACTACCTTACTTGGCAAACAGCAGGGGGTACTTTTCCCACCCCCGCAATTGTCAATAATTCACAAATAATTGGTTATATTAACTGGCAGGCTCATAATGGAACAGGTTTCTCAACAACAGCATATGAAACTATCTTTATTGAGGGAGCGGCAACAGCAGCCAGTTTGCCAACAGCGATTAATTTCGCCACCACCCCTTCCGGCTCAACCATTCCTTTGGAAAGATTACGTATCACAAACTCAGGTAATATAGGAATCGGAACGACAGTACCAGATGCAAGCGCCCTGCTTCAGGTTACGGCTACCAACAAAGGGGTGATTCTTCCCAATGTAGCACTTAGCGCAACCAATACTGCGGGCCCGATTACACTTCCGGCTACAACCCTTATGGTTTACAATACAGCTACCGCAGGTGCAGGCGCTACCGCTGTTACTCCGGGTTATTACTATAATGCAGGAACAGGAGCAGCTCCTAACTGGAGAAGACTTGCTGAAGGAACTACAGGATGGAATATTACCGGGAATTACCTTACCGGGAATGGTACTTTGGGGACGCTCTCCAACAATCTGATTGATATATATTCCAACAATATCTTCAGAGGCCGGATTTCCAATACCGACGGGGAGTTTTCGTGGGGAGCTACAGCCTCTCCTTATGCTGGAGACGCATTATGCGGAGTAGGTACAGCTGCATTGTCTTTTGCCGTAAACGGGTATAGTGCATTTAATGGCTCCGGAACCTGGGGAGAAGTACTGGCCGCAAGTACAACGGCTTTTTCTGCTGTATAGGGGGTTTATGGCGGTAGCGGAGCAGGTGCAGGGGTTTTAGGGAATTACAATGGAACCAATACTTCTAATACACGGGCCGGGGTATTTGGAGTTTGTTCTACGCCTGCTGCAAATGCTGGAGGTGCAGGAGTCTATGGCTATAATTCAATTGCCTCCGGTAATCAACGTATGGGGGTATTAGGGAACTATAATGGTGCTGCATTTGGTATTGGAGCATATGGAATTGGCTTTGGAGGGGGAATAATAGCAGGAAATTTCGATATTGGAGTAGTCGGATGGAGAGCGAATAACTCCAATTACAGTGGCTATTTTAACGGAAATCATGTCATTGCAAATGGTACAAAAACTGCTTCTGTTCCAACTTCTAAAGGAAATCAACTTCTCTATGTAATGGAAAGCCCTGAGGTTTGGTTTGAAGATTTTGGGACTGCCAATCTTGTAAATGGGGTAGCCAAAGTGAAGCTAGATGAGATGTTTTTGGAAACCGTCCTGATTGATGAAGAACACCCTATTCATGTTTTTGTACAAGTAAATGGTGAATGTGAAGATGTATATGTAGTAAAAGGAATGGACGGATTTACGGTAAAAGAAAAAAATAATGGAAAATCTAATGTGGAGTTTTCTTATCGTATCGTAGCTAAACGTTTGCATTTCCCTGACCATCGTTTTGGTAATGACCCTGTTTGGGGACCCGGTGATACACATAAATATTCTCAACGTGCACCTAAACGCCCGATTGATTATGACGAAATGGTAAAACAAGACATGGAAGCGAAAAAGAACTGGAAACCTACGCCAATGCCTGAGGGATTCCAATACCTTAATACACCTGATTATAAACCGGAACTGGAAACACAACGCCCGGCCTCTTCGATGAAAACCGTTGAACCAAATCCCGGACCAATTCCTGTCTCTTTACCTGAAAGTATTCAGGATACAGGGCTTGCTCCTGCGGATTCCGGAGTAAAACCGGATATGTCTGCAAAAAGAATGAAATAATAACTTTATTTCTTTATTGAAAATAATCTATCAAAAACTCCTTTTCTGTTTATTCAGAGAATGGAGTTTTTGATTTTATATAAAAATAGTTACCTTAAAAATGATTTTTATCCTTATTTTTGGCATGAATTCTTTATATAAATCTTATTGATATCTCTGAAAAGGCGCCATGACAGAAAAAGAAAAAGTACTCACAAAACTAAATGAATGGGAGATTCCATTTGAAATCCGGAACCATAATGCCGCCGCAACTATAGAGGATGCACTGAAAGTATGGGAGAGACTGGAAGGTGTTTTTTGTAAAAATATTTTTCTGAGAAATTATAAGGGAAACCAGCATTTTCTGGTGGTACTTGAGCATAATAAAATCCTCAATACCAAAACGATGGAAAAAATTATCGGAGGAGGAAGAGTGAGTTTTGCTTCGCCTGAACGATTATGGAAATACCTTGGGCTCACTCCCGGCTCGGTTTCGCCTTTCGGATTAATTAACGACTCTTCTCAACATGTGATTGTATTTTTGGATGAGGATCTAAAAAGTGCAGACAAACTGAATTTCCATCCCAATGACAATACCGCCACGCTGACTATTGCCGGAGCCGATTTCTTTCGTTTTCTTGCTCTATGTGGAAATACCTGCAGATTTTTGACTTTTGAAGCATCTCCTGACTCTTGATGAATATGCAAAGCTGACAGGGGTCGAACCTGCACTCCCGGATTTCCATAATTGAAGTAAGTTTTACTTGTCCGTTTCCGGAAATAATAAAACTTTTGCCGGTATGCTACCAGTTACATTACAGCTTTGATAGAAGCAGAACTCCAGGTAATTTTTTCTGTTATCGATGCCCCGAAGAGCACTAATTTATAGAAGTAACAAAATGTTGACCTGAAATTCAGGTACAAAAATAAGCATTTTCAACAACAAAAAAGCAGAACGAAATCAATCGCTCTGCTTTTTTTATATAATAATCTGCTAAATGGAAGATTACGCCATCTCGTAGGACTCAATCGGAGGACAAGTACAAATGATATTTCTGTCACCATAGGCATTATCTACCCTCGCAACGGAAGACCAGAACTTAAACTTTTTAAGGTAAGGAACCGGGAAAGCCGCTTTTTCTCTTGGATATTTATGATTCCATTCATCTCCGCAAACCACAGAAAGCGTGTGCGGAGAATTTTTCAGTACATTGTCGTTAGCATCTGCAATTCCCAGCTTAACCTCTTCAATTTCCTGACGGATACTCAGCATAGCCTCAACAAAACGGTCGAGTTCCTCTTTGGGTTCGCTTTCGGTTGGTTCTATCATAATCGTACCTGCAACAGGGAAAGAAACGGTAGGCGCATGAAAACTATAGTCAATCAGCCGTTTTACGATATCATCCGTTTCCAGTCCGGTACTGGCTTTAAATTCTCTCAAATCCAGAATAAACTCATGTGCAACGCGGTTATTATCATTTGCATAGAGTACCTTATATTTCTCTTCGAGCCTTGCTTTCAGGTAATTGGCGCTCAGAATCGCATATTCCGTAGCTTTTCTCAATCCATCTTTACCCAGCATTTTACAGTAGGCATAGGAAATGAGCAGAATACTTGTACTTCCGTAAGGAGCAGCAGAAACAGCAGAAATTGCTTTATTGCCCCCGGTTTTTACCAGCTTATGTCCGGGCAGATAGGGAACAAGGTGTTTTGCAACACAAATCGGTCCCATGCCGGGTCCGCCGCCGCCGTGAGGAATCGCAAATGTTTTATGCAGATTCAGGTGGCATACATCCGCTCCGATAATTGCCGGACTCGTAAGCCCTACCTGCGCATTCATATTGGCTCCATCCATATAAAACTGACCACCATTATCATGGATAATATCCGCAAGTTCTTTGATTGTATCTTCAAACACTCCATGTGTAGAAGGATAGGTAATCATTGCACCTGCAAGGGTCTCTTTATACTGAATGGCTTTCGCTCTGAAATCCTCCACATCAATTGTTCCGTCAGCAGCGGTTTTTGTCACCACTATTTTAAAGCCGGCAATTGCTGCACTCGCAGGATTCGTTCCATGCGCAGAAGAAGGAATAAGAATAATATCTCTGTGTTTATCTCCTCTTTGCTCATGATATTCCCTGATTACCAGCAGTCCCGCATATTCTCCCTGTGCTCCGGAGTTAGGCTGAAAGGAAACCCCCGCAAAACCCGTTACTTCACACAAAAACCTACCCAGTTCCTCAATCATTTTTTGGTATCCTTTGGTCTGATTTACAGGGGCAAAAGGATGGATTTTATTAAATTCAGGCCAGCTTACGGGAATCAACTCCGTAGCAGCATTCAGTTTCATGGTACATGATCCTAAAGGAATCATGGATTGAGTCAGGGATAAATCCTTGCCTTCCAGATATTTAATATACCTCATCATTGCAGTTTCTGAATGATGACTATTGAATACCGGATGGGTGAGATATTCAGAAGTACGGAGGAGGTCTTTGGAAAGGCTGATTTTTGCCTCCTGAATGGAAGTCGCTACAGCGGGCAGCATTTTTCCAATTGCAGCAGCAAAAATTCCTATTAAATGATTTACATCGGTTTCGTTGGTTGTCTCATCCAGAGAAACCGAAACTTTTGTTTTTGCAGAATAATAAAAATTAATTTTCAGCTTTTCTGCGATTCTTCTGAGTTCCGCAACCTGAGCCTCTGACATCTCGAGGGTGAGGGTATCAAACCAGTTTTTATTCAACACTTTAATGCCTAACCCCTGAAGCGTATGGGCAAGTACCGTAGTATAAGTATGCAAACGGGTTGCAATCCGACGGATAGTATCGGGGCCATGATATACAGCGTACATACTCGCCATAATTGCAAGCAGTGCCTGAGCAGTACAGATATTGGAAGTAGCCTTGTCTCTTCTGATATGTTGCTCCCTTGTCTGAAGCGCCATTCTCAGCGCACGGTTTCCATTATTATCAATAGATACACCGATAATTCTACCGGGAATCAGTCGCATAAATTCAGCGCTTACCGAGAAAAAAGCCGCATGAGGCCCGCCAAATCCCATCGGTACACCAAAACGCTGAGCAGAACCCACGGCAGCGTCTGCCCCCCATTCTCCCGGAGGGGTCAAGAGCGCAAGCGCCATCAAATCAGTTGCGGCTACCAGGTAGGAATCCTGTGCATGTAGTTTACCCACCAGACTGCGAAAATCTGAAACAGAGCCGTTAACATCCGGATACTGAACCAAAGCTCCAAATACTTTGGCAGAGATATCATTTTCTAAATCCGCCGATATTTTAATTTCTATCCCAACCCCGCTTGCGCGGGTATAAAGTACATCTATCGTTTGAGGGAAACATTTATCTGACACGAGAAATACATTTGCAATATTATCTGCCTTTGCCCGCTGATTTTTCCGGTTGAAGAACATAAACATCGCCTCAGCGGCAGCAGTAGCCTCGTCCAGCAAAGAAGCATTCGCAACGGGCAGACCGGTTAAGTCTGATACCATCGTCTGAAAATTCAGTAAAGCCTCCAGTCTCCCCTGAGAGATTTCCGCCTGATACGGAGTGTACTGAGTGTACCAACCCGGATTTTCGAATACATTTCTGAGAATTACGGAAGGAGTAATCGTATCATAATAGCCAACTCCGATATAATTACGGAATACTTTGTTCAGGGATGCGATTCCTTTTAATTCTTTCAGATAATCTGCTTCCGAAAGGTCATCAGGCAGATTCATTTCTGATTGTAAACGGATAGAATCCGGAACAGTCTGGCGGATTAATTCGTCCATGGAAGAGACTCCTACTGCATTGAGCATTTCTTTTACTTCCTGCGGATTATATCCCAAATGACGTTGAACGAAGCGGTCAGGATGTTTCATTTAAATTACTTTTATGGTTTTTTAAATTTATTGAGAGTAAAATGATAATTTTTTTAAAAAAATTCTTTTCTTTTTTGATTTTGAATTAAACCGCAAATAAAACGATTTTGTTTGAGTAAAAAAACAGATTCAGTATATTACAAGACAAAAAAGCGGTTGAGAAAATACCGTTTTCAACCCATCCGGGTGAATTATTTTCCTCTTCCTTCAATCATCACAATAATTGTATAAAGAATGATTTTTATATCCAGGGAAAGAGAGATATTCTCGATGTACAAAATATCATATTTTAACCTTTCTACCATTTCATCCACATTTTCAGCATAACCATATTTTACCTGGCCCCATGAAGTAACTCCAGGGCGAACCTTGTGTAAATGCCGGTAATGCGGGGCTTTCTTTACGATTTGTTCGATGAAAAAAGTCCTTTCCGGACGGGGACCCACAATACTCATATCTCCGATGAGTACATTCCAGAACTGAGGGAGTTCATCCAGACGAAGTTTTCTTAATACTTTCCCCACTTTGGTGATACGGGGGTCATCCTGACTGGAAAGCGCAGGACCGGCACTTTCGGCATTGATATACATCGAGCGGAATTTATAGATAAAAAAAGGTTTTCCGCCCCTGCCAATCCTTTCCTGCCTGTAAAAAACAGGACCTTCAGAATTGAGTTTTACCGCCAAAGCAATAATTAAATATACCGGAAGTAAAAAAATCATGGCACATACAGAAAATACGATATCAAAAGCCCGCTTAAAAAAAGCCTCCCAGCTGGAAAGAATCTGAGGACTGACCTCAATGAGGGGTGTACCCATAATATTGGAAGAACGTACACTTCCCAGTAAAAAATCATAGGTTCCGGGCACAACCTGAATCCTCACATCTGTTCTTTCGCATATTTCAATGATGTTGCCTATTTTATCCTTTTCGGTTTCTTCCAGCGCAATGATTACTTCTTCTATTTTTCTTTTGGTCAGTACTGACTCGAGCTGATCTATACTTCCCAGGCGTTTGAGTTTGCCCAAAAAATAAGCGGATGGAGTATCTGAGATACTGATATATCCCCTGAATAAATACCCGAGAGAGTATTTCCGGTTATTTAAATCGGAATAGATATTCCATGCCTGACTGCACTCCCCTATCACCACAGTAGAAAACCCGATTTTACGTTTTCTAAGCCTGACGATAGTAATTGTATTCAGAATAAAATGCACCATTCCAATCACCAGAAACTGAATGGCAAAGTAAATTCCCAGATTTTTTACATAGTTTTTTACCTGATAGTTTGGAATGGAGGTACCATCGTTCAGAAAAATGACAAAAAAAATGATTAATACTCCAATCAGGCTGAACCTCAGTACCTGTGTAAACTCCCTGAGCCTCGATTTACGATAGGCATCGCCGTATAAGCCTGCTATGGAATAAAGAATGAGCCAGTAAAGACATATCACAACCGCATTGACAAACTGCTGAGGTTCCAGTTCAATATCCCTGTTTTCGATTACTTCTCTCCGGTACACCACAAACAATAGCCAAACACCGAAAGTACAGATAAAATCTGCTAACGGGTACAGAAACTGATATAGGCGTTTTTCAATCAAGTATGTTTACCTCCTGTAAATGACACGAACGTTATCCAGCAATATTTTCCCTTCTATTGTGCCATCAGTCTGTGCGCGGATAAAAACCCGGTATAATGCATTACTTCTGTAGAAATCATTCAGTTTTGCCATGATATTATTCAGACGGATATAAACGGTATTCCATTTATCGGGACTTTTGTCAATATATGCACTGTAAGGAATATCACCCATATCACCCAACGATTCGTACATTAACCCGGCATTAAATCCCAGATCACTTTTATAGGTAATTTCCAGATATACCGGCTCATTGAATGGAAAGTAGAGGGCGTCTCCATCGGTATTCACATCCAGAATTTTATGCGTAGAATCAAATACCGCTATGGCAGAATGATTTCTCTCGTGTTTTTCGGCACTGTAAAAATCCAGGGGGATTTCAGAAGTGCTTTTTTTCTTAAACAACATGGAAGCATTCTCAAACTGCTCCACGAAGGGATAGGCAAGTACCGTATCGGAATAATACTCAAAGCGGAAATTATCCACCGTGAAAGTATCAAGGGCTTCTATATCTATCGTCCGCTGAATGGGTTTCCAGAAGGGATAAATGGCAACAAAACCTTGTCCCAGCTCGCTGATTCCTCCATAGAAAGAATATTTTTTCCCTTCTCCCGGAATTACGGGAAATACCGTCGGCACTTTCTGATACCCGAAAGAGTCTGCCGCAACTTCTACCCAAACTACTTTTGCTCCCAGATTGGAGACATAATTACTCGCAGGATCCACCAATACCTGAGGCTGAGGCATTTTTATATAAAAAGGTAGAGGCTCCTCTTTATTAATCAGATTACACCCACTCAAAAAGAATGCACTTACGATAAACCAAAATACTGCTTTTTGCATTTTTTACTTCCTGTTATTAAACTGACCGCAAATATACACACCAAAATGCTACTTTTCTATTAAATTTGTTTTTTTTAATATAAACGAATTCCCGGCCTTTTTAATTCCCTCCAGAAGAAATAATGGGTAAATATTCTCATACTCTGAGTTTTGGGTGAAAATAATCAGCATGCTCAGGGCTTTTTTAACCATTAGTCCTTACTTTTTTCTGTCTCATCCGTTATATCTTTCAAAATCCGGTTTTCTATATTTATGTAAAAGATGATTATGAATACTAAAAAAATATTCTCAGGAATTTTTCTCATTATTTTATCCGTATCAGGGCTTTCTGCTCAGTCTTTAACCCCCTTTCAGAATGTAAAAATCATTCATGATACCGATACCTTACACAACCCTTTTGCGGGAGGCATGAACCTTCCTCAGTTTTCAGTTGGCGATTTTGATTTCGACGGAATTCAGGATTTATTTACCTTTGATAAAGACGGAAGCAAACCTTCTGTCTATTTATGTACTGATTTTAACAATCTGATTTATACTTATTCTCCTCAGCATTCATCCGTTTTTCCTGCAGGGCTAAAGCACTGGGTTTTGCTCAGGGACTTTAACTGTGACGGATATCCTGATATTTTTACTACCGGGAGCTATTTTAATTCAGTTTATGTTTATCTTAATACCCCTTCCGGAGGAACCTATAACTTCAGTTCGCCTCCTGTCGGGCCGCTTACTGCTGATAATGATACGATTCTGATATTCGATACCGATATCCCGGCTATCGTGGATGTGGACAATGACAATGACCTCGACATACTGGGTTTTGATAATCAGGGCTTTTTTATGGTTTTTTTTGAAAATAAGTCCCAGGATTTATTTCAGGACTGTAATCACCCGGAGTTTACTGTAAATACTACCTGTTGGGGACAATTCCGGGAAGAAGGGCTGAATAACGATGTTTATCTGAACATTAGTTGCAAATCCGATAAAGGTTATGATGACAAACCGACCGGTACACGTCATGCCGGGTCCACAGTAACCGCATTTGATGTGGACAGCGATGGCGCAAAAGAATTGTTTATCGGAGATATATCTTTTGATAATCTCGCTTTTCTCCACAATGGCGGAGACAGCATTTTTGCCGATATGGATCAGTTTATTTATGAATACCCTGATTATGACCAACCCGTAAACCTCACAACTTTCCCGGCTGCCTATATGATTGATGTCAATATTGACGCACTTCAGGATTTGGTGGTTACGCCCAACAGCCCGAGTGTAGGCTCCAATTTTCTCAATATATTGTACTATAAAAACGTCGGAACGCCTCAGAATGCGGTGTTTGAATTTCAGCAAAGAGATTTTATTCAAAACACCATGATTGATTGCGGAAGTGCTTCCCGTCCGGTTTTTTATGACTATAATCAGGACGGATTGATGGATATCCTGATTGGAAATGACCGGTATAAAACCTCTTCCTCCAGCGAAGACGCTGATTTGACCCTGTATAAAAACACCGGCACTCCTACTGAACCCATGTATGAACTGGTTACAAGAACCTACTTAGACCTGAAAAACCTTTTTGACAATCCCCGGATTACCTCAGTTCATCCTGCTTTTGGGGATTTGGATGGAGATGGTGACAAGGATTTGTTGTTGGGTGACTATGAAGGAAAAGTACATTTCTTTATCAATAATGTCACAGGCGGAGGCCCTGCTCAGTTTGATTTAACGCTTCCCAATTACAATAATATAGATGTAGGTGCAATGGCAATGCCTTTTATGGCTGATCTGGATTATGATGGAGATTTAGACCTGATTATCGGAGAACAAATGGGGAATCTGAATTACTATGAAAATAAAGGAACCCCTTCCCAACCCACCTTTTCCTCCAATCCGGATAATGCCACTTTTGGAAATATAGATGTCAATCCGATATGCTGTACGGGTTATGCCACCCCGTTTTTTTACAGAAACCAAAACAATGAATGGGAATTACTCATTGGCATGGAGAAGGGAAACGTATGGCAATATGATGGCATTTCCGGTAACCTCAGCGGCTCCTTTAATAAGATTACCGAAACTTACGGTAACCTCTCCGAAGCCGGAAGATGTGCCGTTTCGGGGGCAGATATTAACAATGACGGCCAACTGGAACTCGTTGTGGGAAATATCAGAGGTGGGATAGGCCTGTATCATACCGCTTTGCCTGCCGTTAGTATTGAACCGGAAATCCTTGCCAATTTTCGCATTTACCCAAATCCACTTACTGAGGGAACACTCTGTATTCAATCCGATAATCCGGTAAGTCAATTGATAATCATGGATTTACAGGGAAAAACCATGGGTGTTTTTTCAGTAAAAGACGATTGCGTTCAGACAGGGAAACTCCCTCAGGGGCTTTATTTTTATCAGATTTTCACCGAAAACCGGAAAACTTTTACCGGAAAGTTAATGATACAATAATTGGGCAGGGGTGAAATTATTCCATTGGGTCATTGAGTGTAGTCGAAATGACACATTGAAGTAAGATACTCATGCTTTTGGTTATAGGAAAATCCGTCAGCATGAAAAAAAATTCTCACAATTTTCCTATGGAATGTATCCTTTTTCTTCATCTGTGATTATATATTCAAATAATTTAACAGACAGATAATATGAAAAAGATTGCATTATTTGCTTCAATGATTGTGGTTGCTCTTTCTTTGGAGTCGTTTTGTGGATTCTATGTAGCACAGGCTGGTGCCGAACTTTTCAATAAGGCTTCTGAAGTAATTCTGGTCAGAGATGGCAACAAAACGACTATCACGATGTCCAATGATTTTCAGGGCAGTGTAAAGGATTTTGCCATGGTGGTACCGGTGCCTGTAGTATTAAAAGAAAATCAGATTAAAGTTGTGGAATCAGATATTTTTGATGTGCTGGATCAGTACTCAGGTCCAAGGCTTACGGAATATTTTGATGATAATCCCTGCGTTCAGTATTATGGTGGAGATGAATTCGGATTTGATGACGCCGAAATGGCAACTTCAGAGGAGAGCCCGCACAAAGCACTCGCAGATAAAGCCTTAGGGGTAAAAATTGAAGCAAGGTATAATGTAGGAGAGTATGAAATCCTGATTTTGTCTGCGAAAGAGTCTTCCGGTCTGGAGACATGGCTCAAAATCAATAAGTATCAGATTCCCAAAAAAGCAAAAGAAGTACTGGACCCTTATGTAAAAAGCAATACGAAATTTTTTGTGGCAAAGGTAAATCTTGAAAAGGCCAGTGCTTCCGGAATCAGCAAACTCAGACCCATTCAAATCCATTTTGAGTCTGATAAATTCATGCTTCCCATTCGTTTGGGGATGGCCAATGCAATAGACGACCAGGAACTCATCATTTACGCCTTCACGAAGTCCGGAAGGATAGAATCCACCAATTATTTCACCACTCAACTCCCGACCGATAAAGGCATTCCTGTTTTTGCAAAAGCCAATTTCGGGAAGATATACAAAGCCATTTTTGATAAACATCATCTCAAAAATAACTCGAGCAGTGTAGTCCTTGAATACGCATGGAATCTGAATTCTGACAATTACAGTTTCTGTGACCCATGTTCCGGCGAACCACCCCGTTACGATATGATGGCAAAAGCCGGAGTGGATTGGGTAGAGCCCTATCAGGCGTACAGTTGTGATTACAAAGGGGAAGTGTTTTTTACAAGACTTCATGTACGCTATAACCGCAAAACCTTCCCTCAAGACCTCAGTTTTCAGGTAACCCCCAATACAGAAAACTATCAGGTACGGTTTTTTATCAATCATCAGTACGCTTTTCAGCCCAATGAAAGCATCTGCGAAGAAGCCAAAACCTATCTGAAATCCCTTCCTCCGAGAAGAGAAGCCGCACTCACCAACCTCACAGAACTTACCGGATGGGATACTCAAACTAAATGGAGTCAATATATTCAGGATGAAAATTTTGTTCCCGAAGAACTGAAAACCGACGCTTCCGGAAAAGAAGACCAAAACGATAAAAATTTTATTCCCCTGAAACCTCAAACCCCCAACTCCCCCCCTACCCTGTTTTTGTTGGTTGCCGGAGTTATATTGCTCATTCTTTTCATTGCAAAATCAGGGAAAAATCCAGCAAAAAACATCACCGCCTGAAGACGATTGGAAGACTGTCATTTATGCGTTTGTGAGGACACTGTTAGGTGTACCCCAATCTTTGGACAGCCAAACAGCTAAAATTAAACTTGAAAATAGAGTTGATTCTAAACGGTGAGCGGAAAAAAGGGATTCTGAGGCTGCGTCAGCTTAAGCCTCGGAATTTCTTTTT
>JAIBAH010000125.1 GCA_019695295.1 Bacteroidia bacterium
ATTAAATTTATTCATTAGTTTAAACGTTTTTTGCCTGAAAAAGGTTTATTCTAAAAAGAAAAAAAATGAGAATTCCGGCAGATAAAGTGGATGAAATTTACCGGGTAGCAGATATTGTGGAAATTATCTCGGATTATGTCACACTGAAAAGAAAGGGGGCTAATTACTGGGCTTTATCTCCCTTCGTGAAGGAGAAATCGCCTTCGTTTTCCGTTAATCCCGCCAAAGGGATTTACAAGTGCTTCAGCTCCGGAAAAGGGGGAAATGCGATTAGTTTTCTTATGGAAATGGAAGGGTATTCCTATCCGGAAGCCCTTATGCACATTGCCAAAAAATATAATATTGATATTCCGGAAACGGAAGCAGATGAAAATTATGAGAAAAATAAAAATCATATAGAAAGTCTGTATATTATTCTTCAGTTTGCCGCTCAGTTTTTCCATAAACAACTCCTTGAATCCGAAGCCGGTAAATCCATTGCTTTGCGTTATTTTAAGGAAAGAGGCATCCTCGAATCTACAATTAATACTTTTCAGCTGGGATATGCCCCCGATAGCTGGGACGCACTGGCGAAAGAAGCGATTGCCGGCCAATATAAGGAAGAGTATCTGACAGAGTCCGGTTTGTGTTTCCCCTCCGAAAAAACAGGAAATCTGATAGACCGTTTCAGAGACAGAATTATGTTTCCGATTTTGAATGCTACCGGCAAAATTGTGGGGTTTGGAGGGAGAATCATGAGCAATAAGGAGAAGGAGGCTAAGTATATCAATTCTCCGGAATCCCCGGTTTATCATAAGAGTCAGGTGCTTTTTGGGTTGTATCAGGCAAGAAATGCAATCCGGGAAAAAAATCTGTGTATCCTCACCGAAGGATATATGGATGTGCTGGCCTTGTATCAGTCTGGCATTCAAAATGTTGTGGCTTCAAGCGGGACTGCACTTACTGAAGAGCAGGTGAAACTGATGAAGCGGTTTACTAAAAATGTATTGCTAATCTATGACGGAGACGCACCCGGAATCAAGGCTGCTCTCAGAGGAACAGATGTCCTCGTTGCGGAAGGCCTGTCTGTGAAAATCCTGATTTTACCTGACAACCATGACCCGGATTCCTATACCAAAGCGTATGGTACGGAGGCTTTTCTGAAGTTTTCGGAAAAAAATGCGATGGATTTTATGGATTTTAAAATCCTTCAGGTAAAGGAATTTATGGCGGGCGACAATAGCCCAAGAACGGAGTCAGAAAGAATACAGCAACTCGCCCAAACGTTAATCCTGATTCCGGATTCGATAGAGCAGCAAATGTATGTCCGGCAGACTGCAGCGAAGATGAATATCCCCGAAGAGTGGCTGCATCAAAGTATGGCAACTGCAAAAATTCAGCTTCAGCAACAGGAGGTCAAGGAGCTCAGGAGGAATAATCAGCCTAAAGAAGCACCTCTTATTGAAATGAAAACCTTTGAGCGGCTGGATACTGCTTCTCAGGAAAAAGAACTTCTCCGGATTTTGCTCAATCATCATGACCGGGTGTTTAAGGTAATCACGGAGCCGGAAGAGGGAGGAGAGCCTGTGACAGAGGAGATTCCCGTTACGCTTTTTTTTATTTCAGAACTTGACGGCGTTACTTTTGACAATCCGCTTTATGAAACCATAAAAGAAGAAATTTTCAGACACTATAATTCCAGTACGCCCTTTATGATTAACCGGTTTATCAATGAAACGGATGCACAGGTGAGCAATTTGATATCGGAGTTGCTTACGCATACACATTCCCTCAGCGAAAACTGGCTGAAATATGACATGCTGACCCCATCCCTCGATCATGACCTGCAGGTGGCGGTTCAGGATTCTATTTTATATTACAAATACTACAGAATACTCAAACTGCTTCAGGAAACGAGAGAGAAACTAAAAACTGCTACTCCTGAAGAAGAGGACGAACTGTTTGAGTCTTTCGTTTTTCTTACGAAGCTCAAAAACGAGATTGAAGTACAGAAAGAAATTGTCGGAGCCGTAAAGCCGGATGATGTTCACCTTTAAAAATGTTGCTTTTTTGCAGAGGAGGAATGTTGTGATAACTTGATGTAAAAAACCGATAATCATATATTTAAAGGATATTTTTGATTTTCCGTCCAATACATATCCGTTGAAAAGTGGATAAAAATTACAACTAATTCTTTTCAATTCCGATAAAATACAGTAATATTGTCATTTCTATGGGTGAACAAAAGACTGAATGTATAAGCCCGGCAATATCCATGGTATAGAAAAAATATTTATCGTTAGTAAATTATGAAGAATCTGACTGCTTTAATCCTGATATGTTTGTTTTTTTATGGGTGCTCGAAAGAGAAATCCGGTAATAATGAGAATAAAGAAACGCTTGTTTACAAAACCTCGGCTGAGTGCGATAAAAGCCGGCTGCAAATCTGTAATGACGGGGTTCCTTTTGCAAAAATCGGGGATTCCCTTTTGGGTGTCAAGGTGAATATCCCTGAAATCACGGGTATTAAGGATAGTACGCTGGAAACCGAGGACTACACCGCCTTTTTACGGATTGTGTATTTTAAGGAAGGAACGGTAGTGCTGGAAGGGACACATTTTAATAAGGAAGATGAAAAACCGGAACTGGAAAAATCTCATATTGACATCATTCATATCACAACCCCTGTTTTTGAAACGCCTGAAAAAATAAAGGTAGGAAGTTCTTTTGCAGACCTCAGAAAAGTGTATCCGGATTCTTTGTTTGAGGTGCAGCCCGGGGCGGTAAGTGGTACAATAGAATTAAAGATACCCAAGGTTTCCCGCCTGAATTATGAACTTAGTCAGGAGAAAAATACCGGACAAACTCCCGGAAGTGAATCGGGTGACATTTCCGATATCTCTCCTGACGCAAAAATAGAAGCGATTTCGCTCTATTGAAAATTCTTTTGTACTGATTGCTGCTCTTCCGGATTTCTGTAAAATCAGGGAACGGGGTCATATCCGCTTCCGCCCCACGGATGACAGCGCAGAATCCTGCGGGTGGCAAGATAACCCCCTTTCCATGCACCGTATTTGGTGATGGCCTGAGCAGCATACTGGGAGCAGGTGGGTACAAATCTGCAGGAAGGAGGCTTCATGGGAGAAATCACTCCCTGATAAAATCGAATCATTCCGAGAAAAATACTCTTTATCATACCGGCGGCTTTTATACAGAAGTACGGGTTTCAATATATGCGATTACTTTATCGAAAAATGCTGCTAAAACGGGTTCAATCTCTTCCTTTAAAGGCATATCCTTACTGTCCCATTTAATCGCAATGACAAGTGCACCTCCTCTTTCCTTAACTTTGCTGATGAGAATATGTTTGTTGAGCCGAACAAATTCTCTGAGGATTCTTTTTATCCGGTTTCTTTGATTTGCCTTGGGAATCATTTTTTTGGGTACGATAAAAGCAAAAGAAACCGGCGAATTCACTAAATCCGAAGGGAATGGATAGGAAAAAAAAAGTTTAAGCATTCTCCCTTTTAATGAGGAAGAATGCTTAAAGAAGTAGTCAAATGCATTCCTCCCGCAAAAACGCTCACTTTTACGAAAGGTAAACCTAAGCGGCGGAATTGCAGGATATGCCATAGTATTTTCTAAAAACGAAAGTAGGAGGAAATAGAAAAACTATTTTTGCTTATTATTATGACGTGGTTCGTCACTGACAGTTAATTTATGTCTTCCTCTCGCTCTGCGTCTTGCCAATACTTTACGTCCATTGGCGCTGGACATTCTTGATCTGAACCCGTGCTTGTTTCTGCGTTTCGTTCTACTGGGTTGAAATGTTCTTTTCATTACCTTTTTTAATTTTGAGGCTGCAAAGGTACGATTATAAATTATAACTCCAAAATAATGATTATAATTTTTAATCTTTTTTCGTTTTTTTTATCCTCTTCAATTCCTTCTCAGCAGAAATAAAAAAAAATGATTTAATTTGCAAATTACTATGTTTTCTAAAAAATAATACAGATAAGGAATGGATAAAAATAATTTTTTTTATGAATATGTTACTAATTATGAGCCTTTTACTCAGTTTAGTCCCTCTCACTGGTGGGCAATCCTTGTAAGTGTATTCCTTTGTATTTTCCTCCCTTTTATCGCCAAACGTTATCTCTCGCCTGCGATGCAGCTCAGAACCGGGGAAGCAATCGGTATAATAATATTTATGAGTTATTTTGCATGGGCAGCACTGGAATTGCTTGCGGGTACTTTTGATATCAAAAAACACCTGCCTTTTCAGCTTTGCCGCTTCAGCAATGTCGTCGTAATTCTGATGATGAACTACCGGAGTAAATTCTGGTTTGAAATTTTATATTTCTGGGTAGTGACCGGCGTTTTACAGGCTACTTTCACTCCCGATTTTCAGCAGGAGTTTCCGCACTTTTACTATTTCCGTTACTGGATAGGTCATCCGGGGATGATAGTTGCGATAGTCTATGCAATTGTAGTCTATGAAATGAAACCGACACTTACCGGTTTCCGGAATGCATTTATCGCAACGAATGTCTATGCGCTATTTACCATTATTTTAAATCTCTCTATCGGCTCCAATTATTTTTATACCCTCTCAAAGCCTTCCACTGCAAGTGCGCTGGACTACTTCGGACCCTGGCCCTGGTATATTCTTGTTTGTGAATTTGTATTGATAGCGCAGGCATCCATTTTTTATCTTCCATTTTACAAACATCTTTTCTCCGGGAACAAATCTGCATAAAAATCATTTCTTGATAATCTGAAGACTTAATACTAATATTGCAAAGAAATTAAAGGAAGAACTTATGAAATCAAATGACACCCCCGTAGGAATTATCGGAGCCGGTAGTTTTGGAATGGCGGTAGCAAGCCTTATATCCCAAAACCGTAAAGTACTTATCTATACCCGTACACAGGACCTGGGTGATGCAATTCATCAGGGTAAATTGTACAGGGACTGGGAACTGCATCCTAATATGATGGCTACCAATAGTTTACAGGAAGTAGCAGAAAGATGTTATCTTATTTTTCCGATTATTCCTTCTTCCAGTTTTCGTGCACTCATGAAAGAGTTGTCGCCTTTTCTGCGTCCTGACCATATTCTGATTCACGGGATTAAAGGGCTGGAAGTACAGTTGCCGGAGGGTAAAACGCTGGAAGAAATGGAGCATCTGACCCGCGATCAGGTAAAAACGATGACAGAAATCATACAGGAGGAAAGTGTGGTAAAACGAATCGGATGCATAGCAGGGCCCAATCTTTCCAAAGAAATTAAAGCGGGTTATCCTGCTGCCACAGTCGTTGCAAGCCGGTTTGAAGAGGTAATTAATGAAGGAATTGATGTGTTGAGAACAGAAAATTTCAGGGTTCACAGTAACCGGGATTTGCTGGGAATCGAACTCTGTGGCGTATTGAAAAATATAATGGCGATTGGCTCAGGTATGGTAACCGGATTAGGCTTCGGGGAAAACACAAGGTCAATGCTCATTGCACGGGGACTTGCCGAAATGGCTCTTTTTGGCAAAAAACTCGGTGCTACTCCTCATGCTTTTCTGGGACTAGCGGGAGTCGGAGACCTTGTGGCTACCTGCAACAGCCCTCTCAGCCGGAATTACAGCGTAGGAAAACGGCTTGCTGAAGGCGAAAGTCTTCATGCTATTCTGGGGTCTATGACCGAAGTAGCAGAAGGAATAAAAACGGTACAAATCGCCACCAAACTCGCAAATCATTATCGAATGCCTGCCCTCATTACCAAAAAGCTATACCAAATCCTGTTTGAAGATAAAACAGTAGAGCAGGGAATGCAGGAATTGATGAATATTTCCTTTACGGAAGATGTTGAGTTTCTCTAAAATAAAAAAAGGCAGCCCTGTTAAGACTGCCTTTTTTACATTTATGCGGGTTTCATATTATAATGCAATTTTATTCGCAAATACCTCCAGACCGGTAAAACGTTTAATCTCTTTGCATTTTGCATCTGCTTCCTGAAGGTTTTTGAAATCTCCGGTAAGTACACGGAATTTAACAGCGTTATTCACAATCGATTTTACTACTATGAACTCAAATTCAGGTAATTTCTTCTGCAATTCCTGCTTATTGTTTAATGCAAGTACTTCATTATCAAATGAGTTAAATTGCACTACAAAACGCTCTTTGGGGCCGGCACCTCCACCTGGAGCGGGTTTAGGAGTTACTGCTTTCACCGTTGGAGTAACGTTCTTGGGAATCGTTCTGTTGATGTCTGCAATAAGCTCAGTGCTATTATATGCCGGAACAGGATTTGGCTTCTGAACCTGGTCATCGTTTGTAAAACTGCTGGCAGGTGTTTTTACAGGCTGGTCAGCTACGATATATTCAGTAGTATTCGCTTTGACGTCATAGAGATTGGCAAAGTCATTCACCGAACCCTGAGAAACCGGAGCAACTCTGTCACTTTTAAGATAGTGAATTCCTTCTTTCGGGTAATAATTGGGGATGGACATATATCCTTTTACTGTCATGAAATCTGCCATCAGTTCCTGAGAGGAAGCACCGTCTTTAATTAAATGAAAAGGCGTTCCATCTTTTTTAAAAACTACGATGCAGGGCAGATTTTCAATCCCGAGGATGTAATCACATCCGTCCCACTCGTTGTGCTGAATATCCGATTTCGCAAATAAAAAATCTCTTTTGAGCAAACTCCCCAAAGACTCACTTTGAGTTAATTTATCCTCAAGTCGAAGATGATTGGTTTCGCTCGATTCATAAAGGAATACAAAAAAAGGTTTGTTGGCCCTTGCTGCTTCGGATTGGATTGTTTTAAAGCTCATATCATTTAATTCGATTACTCTCTGTGCATTTACAACAGAGTGTATGCCAAATGATAAACAAAATAAGATAAATAAATTGTAGAACCTGTTCATATACTTAAATTTTTAAAATACTCAAAGTCAAATGTTGCTGTACTTTATTACCCTTTCAATTATTATACCGTATGAAAATTTTTGGTCTTCTCAATTATGGAAGTTGTAACACTATACTATAAACGTGTAGCTTGTTAGATTTCTGCGCGAGGTATTATGAGTTTTTTTTTATCAAAAAAAGGACAGGTGTTTAGTAGCCGCTAAAAATATGTGATTTTTATGTTCGTCTAATTAAATAATTTTTTCCGGTCGAAATAGTTGTTATTCTTTAAGTATATGATAATCAGTGTTTTATTGTTTATATTAAAAAAAGTTTGTCCGTAATGGAATAATATACTCAAATAATATTAATTTATTCATAACATTTTTTGATGGATATGTTTTGATTGTATATTTAATTATACATGAAATTATTGTAAAGTGTACAAAGTTGGGTTTTGTGTAAATTTTTTCTGAAGATTTCAGCCCCAGAAAACTATAATTAAATCACTAAATATTACATTTAAATAAAATTTCATTTATTCGTTGTAAATACAAAATACTTTCCCTGAGCCTTTTCAGGGAAGATACGCATCCTTTGGATTGTAAAACTCCCGTTGAGCGCGCTCATAATCTTCCGGTATGCCAATATCAATAAAATAACGGGTGGAAGAGCCGGTAAAGACGTTAAAACGGGCTGTTGCGTAATATTTTTCCATCACGTCAGACTCAAAAGAGAACTTGTCCGGCAGGGGTAAATTCAGAAGAAAAGATTTTTTCAGGACATAGATTCCACCGTTGATAAAGCCGGCCTCCATTGCCTTTTTTTCCTGAAATGCGGTAATTCTTTCATGCTCATCAAAGGTCAAAGAACCATACCTGTTAAAGTTTTCCATAAATTTGACTGCAATCGTCAGGTCGGCGTCTTTTTCTGTGTGGGCATCCATCAGGTCTTTCAGGCTTACATCAAAAAAAGTATCGCCGTTTACGATAAAAATATGTTCGGATTCGCATTTTTCCAAAGCGAGACGGATTCCTCCTCCCGTACCTAACGGTTGGGTTTCTACTGCGTAATCCAGTTCTATGTTTTTAAAGTTGCTTCCGTATGTTTCGAGGATGACTTCATGTTTATATCCTACAGAGAGTACCGTTTTTTGTATTCCGTGTTTGAATAAATACTGGAATAAATAAGTAAGAAAAGGCTTTCCGGCAACGGGAGCCATGGGTTTTGGTATATCCGAGATAACGGATTTCAGGCGGGTGCCCATTCCGCCTGCGAGTAAAATACACTCTTTTTTAAAATCCATGAGTACCTTATTTTTTGAATATGTCTTCTTCTACCAACTGACAGATGATATGGCCAAGCAGAATGTGGGATTCCTGTATTCTGGGAGTATCGCCGGAAGGTACATTCAGCAGAATGTCACAAACCGCTTTCATTTTTCCTCCGCTTTCTCCTGTCATTCCCACTACAGTCATTCCTTTTTCTTTGGCCACTGCAATGGCATTCAGGATATTGACAGAGTTACCGGAAGTAGAAATGGCAAAAAGTACATCTCCATTCTGTCCTACGCCTTTCAGCAACCGGCTGTAAACGACATCGTAACCGTAATCATTGGCTACTGCGGTCAGATAGGAAGTATTTACGTGAAGTGCTTCAGCCGGAAGCGGGTCTCTGTCCATATAGAATCTTCCGGAAAGTTCGGCGGCTATATGCTGTGCATCGGCTGCGCTTCCTCCGTTGCCGCAAAACCAGATTTTGTGCCCGTTTTTTAATGAGTGCGTTACAGCATTGGCCGATTCCTGTATTTTTTCCGAAAAACCGGCATCTGCTATCATTTTATTTTTTACTTCGATAGAGGCACTAATCAATGAATGTATTTTGGTCATATTAATGAATGTACTGTATAAAAAAAATTAAGATTAAAACGTTTGGATTGTCATAAAAGGTTTATAATTCGTAACGTTTCTGAAAAACCGGAGTACAAATTTCACCTTTTTATTTGAATATTTAACACAAAGCGGTTACAAATTTCCGGTTTTTAGCATGAATTTATACAAAATATACACATTCACCGGTTTCTCTGAAACAAATTTAAGAATATCCGTAAAAACAAGTATAAATTAATCACGATTATGCAATTCTTCAAAACGTTTTTCAGGCTCTCCATCGTTGCTTCTTTTGCAATATTTTTATTGATTACTTCCTGTACTCCCGACCCGACTGACCCCGGAGGGAATGGCAATACAGATTTGCCGGATGGTGACTTTGGCGTAAATCAAACCGTGATGCTGGACCTCGTCAATGCAAAACGGGCAACGGGATGTAAATGCGGAACCAAGACAATGCCTGCGGTGGCTCCCCTTACCTGGAATAACCGCCTTGCCACAGCAGCCCTGAAGCACAGCAAGGATATGAAAGACAATAATTATTTTGATCATACCAGTAAAGACGGACGCAGTTTTTCTGACAGAATTACAGCCGAGGGATATAACTGGCTGTCGGCAGGGGAAAATATAGCCGCAGGTTATACTTCAGAAGCAGAAGTGGTTCAGGGTTGGTTTGATAGCCCCGGTCACTGCGAGAATATGATGAGCAGTAGTTTTACAGAAATAGGGGCAGGACGCAGCGGTGACTTCTGGACTCAGGATTTCGGAAGACCTCAGTAAGGCTTTGCGGAAGTTCCCTTCAGGGATTTCAGGCCTGTTCTTATGAATTATACATATATTATAATTATAATGTACCAAAATGCCTGATTCGGGAAGCACTCCATAATGAGAGCAGGATATATCCTGAAGCCAGAATGATTGCCGGAACTGTGAGAAAATCTGGTTTTGTCAGATAAAAAAAGACGCCGGTAATCAGGATACTCAGGAAAGGACGCAGAAATTCCAGAATGAAGAATATTTTTTTTCCTTCGAAAAGTCCGCCGGCATTGGTAATACCCCACCCAATCAGGATTGCAAAACACCCCTTCCATCCAATGGATATTCCCTCATGCGCAAAAAGGAATATCGTAGTACCCAGTAGCAATATCGCATACTGAAAAAATACATATTTCAATACAGGATGATGTACCGGCATTTCAAATTTATGGTATTTTTCTTTCTCTACTTCCGGAACAGGGTAGTATCCGCCCTGCTCCTGAGGCCGCCATCCGGGTTTAAGAAAGAGCACTTTGAGTTTGTTGAAAAATCCGGGGGTAACCTTCCACTGACTGGAAATTTTTTCCAGATTTTCTACATTAGCCCATAACGGATTCCAACTTTTGAAAGATTGAGTAACTCCATACACAACCGGTGCTTTCTCGGGCTCAAATGTACCAAACATTCTGTCCCAGATAATAAACACCCCTGCATAGTTTTTGTCTATGTATTCCGGGTTTTTGCCGTGATGTACCCTGTGATGAGAAGGCGTATTCATGAATAATTCCAGAAAACCCATTTTCCCGATTAGCTCGGTATGAATCCAGAACTGATACAACAGGTTAATTCCCGCTACGATTATCATCTGTTTGGTTGAAAATCCGATTAAAGCCAGTGGCAGAAACACAAAGAAAGTAAAGAGTATCTGAAGGGAGCTTTGCCGTAAGGCTACCGAAAAATTGAAATCTTCGCTCTGATGATGTACAACATGTCCTGTCCAGAAAAGATTCACTGTATGACTCCACCTGTGTGCCCAGTAGTAAAGCATATCATATAAAAAAAACAAAACGATAAATGTAATCCAGTTCTCCGGAATCGTATAAATCCTCAGATAGGCATAAATCATTTCATAAAATCCGATAGTAAAAATCCGGAAAAAAATACCGGAAACCTGTTGTGCTATTCCGCAGCTGATATTGGTAAAGGCGTCGTTCCAGCGGTACAGGGATAAGTTCTGATATCGCTCAACGGCTACTTCAATGCCAATCAGAATAAAAAAAACAGGAATAGATAAAACGACAAGATTAAAGTTCATTTCGATGGTACAATTAGTGTATAATAAAAAGCTAAAAATCGGTTTTTTTTCTGATAACTCAAAAAATCGGTTTTTTTTCTTAATTTTAATCAATGAAAAGGAGTCCTTACAATGGGCATTCTACAATAATATATGCTATAGCAGTGTAGTCTGTTTTGATTTTTATGAATTTGTTGTTTCCAGTACCGGATAGGAATGAGATTATGAAAGTAAGACCGGTGGATAGGATTAAAATGAAGGGCATTGACCATTACTTCTTCCACAAAACTCACACAATCCATCCCGTTTACTTTAAAAAGCTTTCTTTTCTCCCATTTATTCCGGATTTCTATGGCATTCATATATTCTTCCCGGCTTACGGCAATTTCCAGAATATGCACTTTCCGGTATTTTGCATACACACTTTCGTCCATACTCATATACCCTTCTATTGTCCCGAATGCAAGCCCTTTTCTTCGGGTAAATATGTTTTTTATAAGGGGAGAAGCCGGCTGATTACCACAGTACTGAATGACAGAGTCCAGTCCCGCCTGATTCCGGATTACATATCCTATAAAAATATGCCCGGGATAGGTACGCCGGGTTTCATTCAGCCTGACCAGCGGTTTTACACAAGCCATGTAAAGATGGTAGGGAGAAATAGCCGAATCCTGCTTTTCGGCTTGAGTAAAACCACTCAGAGGGGTAAGCATTATAATTACTGCAAACAAGACAAAGTAAATAATCTTCGGTATTTTCATGCCATTTTAAAAATTGACGGGAAATGCAAAAAACAGATTTAATCAGTCATTATAAATACAAAGATAGATTTTAAATTCAGCCGTCAGTAATTTTTTTATTTACTTTGTAAAATAAAATTCGGAAAAAATATGCTAAAACAATCACCACTTATAAGGTTAATCAGAAGACAGTTTACGCAGGCTCAGGAGGAAGACTATGCTTCTACTATGGCAGAAATCAAAGAAGGGATTATTTTTAAGGGGTATAACCTCTGGATACTGGGGTTTGCCATGCTGATAGCCTGTATCGGGCTTACGACGGATTCTTCCAGTGCGATAGTGGGAGCCATGTTGATTTCCCCTCTGATGGGGCCAATTGTGGGATATGCTTTTTCTCTTTCCATCAATGATAGAGGGCTTCAGCGGGAAAGTATCCGCAACTGGATATGGATGACCTTGTCCAGCCTGATTGCTTCCATAATTTTTTTTCTGATTAACCCCTTTCATCATGATACCACCTCGTTACATTCATTTGAAAAAGCGTCTATTTTTGATATTATGCTTGCCTTCTTTGGCGGAATGGCGGGATTCATCGGGATTATCAAAAAAGAAGGAGTAAAAATCATTGCCGGAGTAGCAGTAGCTACGGCCTGTATGCCCCCCCTGTGTACCGCAGGATTCGGCATTGCCAATGGAAACCTGATGCTTTTTATCGGCGGGTTTTATTTTTATCTGATTAATTGCCTTTTTATCGGGCTTGCTACTTTTATCCTTGCCCGGTTTTTTGGATATTCTCCCAAAAATCAGCACTCGGTTCTTTCTACATGGGCAAAATGGTTCTGGAATTTTTTTATTATAGCGATGTTTGTACCTGCGATGTATATTGCCATACTGAAATGGCAGGAAGAACACAAAAAAGAGAGTGAGGGCAGCATCGGGATAGAAAGAATTGAAAAACTCGAGCAAAAAGTAAAAACCCTGGATTCCTTACTGCAAATAAAAAACAGTCAGTGAAGGGATTAATTATAAATTGACAGAAGTAGATATTAGAAAAATTTAATAAATCTTTTTAAAAAAATATTTTTTTATTTTTGTTTTAAGTAATTGATTATTATATTTATATGTTTAATTGTTTATGATTTTTCGTGGCTTTTTCAGGTAAATATTAGAAAAAAATAATAAATAAATGTTACTTTTTGTTAAAACATAATCAAAATGATAAATTTATTGTTTTTCAAAATATTATTTTTAGGACTTACGCAAAATTAAACTTTGGATATTTCAAAGCCATTGAAATAGCATAATCTAAAATAGAATGTTTGATTTCGTACACCGTTTTTTTTAGTTGGTACGCATAGTTTTTCAGACA